>DAIEJF010000300.1 GCA_027351005.1 Paracoccaceae bacterium
GAACACGCTGGCGGAATGTGTGGCGGCGCATCACCTGACCCAGTTCCACATCGCGGAGACCGAGAAGTATCCCCATGTCACCTTCTTCCTGAACGGTGGCAAGGAAACCCCGGAAGAGGGCGAAGACCGCTACATGGCGCCATCGCCCAAGGTCGCGACCTATGACCTGAAGCCCGAGATGTCGTCGGAAGAGGTGACCGAACACCTCGTGGGCGCGATCCACAAGCGCTATGACCTGATCGTGGTGAACTATGCCAATCCCGACATGGTGGGTCACACCGGCAGCCTGCCCGCCGCGATCGCCGCCTGCGAGGCGGTGGACCGCGGGTTGACCAAGGTGGTCGCCGCGCTGGAACAGGAAGGCGGCGCGATGATCGTGACGGCCGACCACGGCAACTGCGAAACCATGGTGGACCCGGTGACGGGCGGGCCCCATACGGCGCATACCACCAACCCCGTGCCGGTGATCCTGGTGGGCGGGCCCCGCGGCGCACGGCTGCACGGCGGACGGCTGGCGGATCTGGCGCCCTCGCTGCTGGACCTGATGGGGATCACCCCTCCGCCGGACATGACCGGGAAGAGCCTGATCGACAGATGATCCGTCGGCTTGGCCTGACCCTTGCGCTCTGCCTTGCCGCCGGGCCGCTGAGCGCGGCCGACGATGCCACGGCGGGCGCCCGCGCGGCGGCCGCCCAGTTGCAGGCGGCCATCACGGCATTGAAGGCGGCCCAGGGCGCAAAGGACCGTGTGGCGGCGCTGACCACCACGATCGAGGCCTATGAATCCGGCCTGTCGGCCCTGCGCGACGGGCTGCGCCGCGTGACCTTCCGGCAAGAGGCGCTTCAGGCGCAGCTGGATGCCAGGCGCGACCGCATCTCGCGCCTTCTGGGGGTGCTGTCGTCGATCGGCCGGTCGCCGGGGCCGCTTCTGCTGCTGAACCCCGAAGGCCCGGTGGGTACCGTGCGGTCGGGCATGATCGTGTCGGACGTGACACCCGGCCTGCAGGCCGAGGCCGAGGGGTTGCGCAGACAGTTGCAGGAAATCGCGGCGCTGCGGGCCTCGCAGCAGGCGGCGGCAGAGACGCTGCGCAGCGGTCTGAAGGCGGTGGAGGAAGCGCGGCTTGCGCTGAGCCAGGCGATCTCGGAACGCACGGACCTGCCCAAGCGCTTCACCGAGTCGGGCGCCGAGCTGGAACGGGTGGCGCAGGGGGTCAAGACGCTGGGCGATTTCGCCGACCTGCTGTCGGACCAGCAGATGGCCCAGGCCGACCCGCAGCGCGATTTCGCCAGCGCCAAGGGCAGTCTGCCCTGGCCGGTCCAGGGTACCATCCTGCACCACGCGGGCGAAGCCGACGCGGCGGGCATCACCCGCCCCGGCGTTGTCATCGCCACCCGCCCGCGCGCGTTGGTCACCGCACCCTGGGCGGCCACGATCCGCTATCGCGGGCCCCTGCTGGACTACGGAAATGTGATGATCCTTGAGCCCGGCGGCGGCTATCTGCTGATCCTTGCGGGGCTCGACGTCGTGTATGGAAATGTGGGTGACGTCATCACCGCCGGAACGCCGGTCGGATTGATGGGCGGAAAGGACGCTGACCCCAGCGAGTTTATCTCTGGGGCCGAAGATGGCGGTGGCGCGGGGGCCACGGAAACGCTTTATATGGAGCTCAGGCAGGGCAGCAGGCCCATCGACCCCGAAGACTGGTTTGCCAAGGCAAGGGAATAGGACGACGCGATGAGGAAATTCGTGATGGCCGCCGCAGGCGGAACGCTGGCGGGGCTCTTGCTGACCACGCAGGTCGCCGGCCCCCTGCTGGCCGATACGACCAAACAGGACTCCTCGGTTTACCAGCAGCTTGACCTGTTCGGCACCGTCTTCGAACGGATCCGCGCGCAGTATGTGGAGCCGGTGGACGCAAGCAAGCTGATCGAGGCGGCGATCAACGGGATGCTGACCTCGCTTGACCCGCATTCCAGCTACATGAACGCCAAGGACTACGCCGCGATGCAGGTGCAGACCAAGGGCGAGTTCGGCGGCCTGGGCATCGAGGTGACGATGGACCAGGGCTACATCAAGGTGGTCTCGCCCATCGATGGCACCCCCGCGGCGGGGGCGGGCATCCAGCCCGGCGACTACATCGTGAAGGTCGACGGACAATCGGTCATGGGCATGACGCTGGACCAGGCGGTCGACGCGATGCGCGGCCCGATCGGGTCGGAAGTGACGATCCAGATCGTGCGCAAGGGGGTGAAAGACCCGTTCGACGTGAAGCTGACGCGCGACACGATCAAGCTGACCGCGGCCAAGGGCTATCTGGAAGGCAACACCGTGGTGCTGCGGCTGACCACCTTCAACGACCAGACCTACGACGACATGAAAGCGGGGATGGACAAGGCGCTGAAGGACATCGGCGGGCTCGACAAGATCAACGGCGTGGTCCTTGACCTGCGCAACAACCCGGGCGGCCTGCTGACGCAGGCGATCAAGGTCTCGGACGCGTTCCTGAACGCGGGCGAGATCGTCTCGACCCGCGGGCGCAACCCGGGTGACGGCGAGCGGTTCAACGCCACGCCGGGCGACCTGATCAACGGCAAGCCCATCGTGGTCCTGATCAACGGCGGCACGGCCTCGGCCTCGGAAATCGTGACTGGCGCGCTGCAGGATCACCACCGGGCGATCGTGATCGGCACCAAGAGCTTCGGCAAGGGCTCGGTGCAGACCATCATCCCGATCAAGGGCGAAGGCGCCATGCGGCTGACGACGGCGCGCTACTACACGCCCTCGGGCCGGTCGATCCAGGCGCTGGGGATCTCGCCCGACATCGTGGTACCGCAAGAGGCCGCCAAGCCGCTTCCGGCCGCCCAGCAGGACAACCAGCAGACCTCGGAAGCCGATCTGAAGGGCATCCTGTCGAATGACTCGATGACCGACGCCGAAAAGCAGCAGTACCAGGCCGAGCAGAAGAAGGCGGCCGACGAGGCGAAGCTGCGCGACAACGACTTCCAGCTTGCCTATGCGGTGGACCTGCTGCGCGGGCTGGCCGTGGTGAACGGCGCGGGCACCCCCGCCTCGGCGACCGATGGCGCGCCGGCGCCGGTGACGAAGTAAGGATACGGGGCCGGGCGCCTGCGCCCGGCCCTTTTCACCCCGATGACGATCGACCCCGCCACCCTGCCCTATCGCCCCTGCGCGGGCGTGATGCTGATCAACCGAGACGGCCTGATCTTTGCCGGGCGCCGGATCGACAGCGATGCCCCGGCCTGGCAGATGCCCCAGGGCGGGATCGA
>DAIEJF010000303.1 GCA_027351005.1 Paracoccaceae bacterium
CAGTTGGAATTGCTGACGAAGGGGCGCTCGCGCCACTTCTTCTCGCCGCCCGCGATCATGTGCAGCAGCTCGAAACAGCCCTTCACATGCGCCGGGTCGCTGAACGAGGTGCCGACATGCTTCGCAGTGCCCGCGCAGCAGGCATAAAGCGTGTTCACATCCATCTCGTAATTGTCGGGAATGTCGCGGCAGACCATCGCGCGCTGGAAGAAATGCACGTTGTCCAGGTTCTGCGCCAGCTTCGCCGCGGCATAAAGGTCGGCCGAGGTCGAATCGCGGTATTCGTTCCGCTCCAGATCGACGATATGCACCGCCGCCCCCGCGGTGCCGAAATGCACGTTGGTTCCGGTCAGGTGCAGGTCATGCTTGGGATCGCGCGCATGCAGCGTGATGCCCCGCGCGGCCTTGGTCAGCATGTCCTCGACCAGCGCGCGCGGAAAGCGCACGCGGCCGTCCGCGCCCATCACCGCCCCGGCCCCCGTCAGGATCTCGCGTCCCGTGGGCGGGACAGAGCCGAAGCCGATGACCTCCAGCGCCTCCAGCGCCGCGGCATGGATGCGCGCCATCCCCGCCTCGGTCAGGGGCTTGTACTGCCCGCCGGGCAGCCCCGCCCGCACGGGGCGCAGTTCCTCCGCTAGCGGGGCCGCGCGCAGCGCCACCCGGTTTGCCCGCCCGCCCGACCGCCGCGCCCGCTCGGGCGCGCAGCCCGCCACCATCTCGTCGCTCATCTTTCCCTCCGCCCTTTCTGTCTGGCGAAAATATCCTCGGGGGGTGTGGGGGGCAGACAGCCCCCCAGCGCCCGTCACATCCGCACGCGATCCGACCTGGGATCGTACATCGGCGCCAGCGAGGCCCGCGCCGCCACCCGCCGCCCGGCGATCTCGATCTCGTAGCGCGACGCCAGCACCGCTTCGGCGCTCTCGCCTTCGCAGGGCACATAGCCCATCCCCACCGCCCCCCCGAGCGCATGCCCGTAATTGGCCGAGGTCACGATCGACACGATCTTGCCGTCCCGGACGACGGCCTCGTTGTGGAACAGCATCGGCTCGGGGTCCTCCAGCAGGAACTGCACCATCCGCCGCCCCAGCCCCGCCTCACGTTTGCGCAGCACCGCCTCGCGCCCGATGAAATAGCCCTTCCCGGTCTTGACCGCAAAGCCAAGCCCGGCTTCCAGCACATGATCCTCGTCGGTGATGTCATGGCCCCAGTGGCGGAAGGCCTTCTCGATGCGGCAACTGTCCAGCGCATGGATGCCGCAGGGCACGATCTCGGGGGCGGCCTCCATCAGCGCCTCGAAGACATGGGCAGCCTGGTCGGCCGAGACGTAAAGCTCCCAGCCCAGCTCGCCCACATAGCTGACCCGATGCGCCCGGGCCAGGCCCAGACCCACCTCGATCTCCTTCGCCGTGCCATAGGGATGGCCCGCGTTCGACAGGTCCGCGGGCGACACGCGCGCCAGCGCCTCGCGCGCCTTGGGGCCCATCAGGCACAGCACCGCCTCGCCCGCAGTCACATCTGTCACCACGGCGAAGGCATCGCCCAGATGCCGCCTCAGCCAGGCCAGGTCGCGCTGCAGCGTGGCCCCCGGCACCACCAGCAGGAAGGCGGTCTCCGTCAGCCGCGTCACCGTCAGGTCGCATTCGATCCCGCCGCGGGCGTTGAGCATCTGCGTGTAGACGATCCGTCCCGGCGCCACGTCCATGTCATTGCCGCAGACCCGCTGCAGCACGGCCAGCGCGTCGCGCCCCTCGACCCGGATCTTGCCAAAGCTCGACATGTCAAAGAGGCCCACGCCCGTGCGCACGGCCATGTGCTCGGCCTTCTGGTTCTCGAACCAGTTCTGGCGGCCCCAGTCATGGCGGTATTCGCGCTCTTGCCCCGGCCGGGCAAACCAGTTCGCGCGTTCCCAGCCCGCGACCTCGCCAAAGACCGCGCCGCGCGCGGCCAGCGCGCCGTGCAGCGGCGTGCGCCGCACCCCCCGCGCGGTCGCCATCTGCCGGTAGGGCCAGTGGTCGGCGTACAAGAGCCCCAGCGTCTCGCTCACCCGCTCCTTCAGATAACGGCGGTTCTTCTGGAACGGCTGGGCGCGGCGGATGTCCACCTCCCACAGATCGAAGGGCGGCTCGCCATCGTTGAGCCATTGCGCCAGCGCCATCCCCGCGCCCCCCGACGACACGATCCCGATCGAGTTGTAGCCCGCCGCCACCCAGTAGCCCTTCAGCTCCGGCGCCTCGCCCAGATAGTAGCGGTCGTCCGGCGTGAAGCTTTCCGGCCCGTTGAAGAAGGTGTGGATGCCCGCGGTCTCGAACAGCGGCATCCGCTTCATCGCGGCTTCCAGGATCGGCTGGAAATGGTCGAAATCCTCGGGCAGCGCATCGAAGCAGAAATCCTCGGGAATGCCCGCCATCCCCCAGGGCTTGGCCTTGGGCTCGAAGGCGCCCAGCATCATCTTGCCCGCGTCCGACTTGTAATAGGCGCCTTCGTCCGGCACCCGCAGCACCGGCAGGTGGCCCAGCCCCTCGATCGGCTCGGTCACCAGGTAGAAATGCTCGCAGGCATGCAGCGGCAGCGCCACGCCCGATTGCGCGGCCAGATCGCGCCCCCACATGCCGCCGCAGTTGATCACGATGTCGGCCGCGATATGGCCGCGCCCCTCGGCACTTTCCCAGTCCACCCCGGTCACGCGGGCGCCGTCATCGGTCACCCGG
>DAIEJF010000320.1 GCA_027351005.1 Paracoccaceae bacterium
CAGCACCGCCTGACGCTGATCGACCAGCGCCGATGCATCCTGGCCCGCAACCGTCAGGCTGCGGATCCGGGCGTTGAGACCGGCAGTCTGGGCAAGGGCCGCGTTCACCAGGTCAACCCCCCGGGCGATGTCGGCATCGGCCGCGCCGCGTGCGTCCTGAACGGTGCCCGACAGGGTGTTCAGCTTGCCCGACAGCCCCGCCGCGGCGGTTTTCACGGCGGCCAGCGTCGCCGTCTGGTCTGGGGCCGCCGTGGCCTGGATGAGCGCCGAGGAAAGCCCGGCGATGGCATCGCCCAGCCCCCCACCCTCGCCCGGGATGCCGATCCTGTCTTCGAGGGTCTTGTAGAACCCAGCCAGCACCGCCGACCCGGCCGCGTCGGCATCCGCGGCGCGCCGGTCGTTCAGCAGGAAGAGGTCGGCCGCGCGGGTGATGCCGAGCAGTTTGACCCCGCCATTTGCATCGGCCGCCGTGGTCAGCGTCCGCGGCGCGAATCCCGTGGATTGCGCATTCGCCACATTGTTGGCGATCACATCGATGGCGCGGGCGTTGGCCGTCAGGCCGGAAACCGCATTCGCCATTGCACCAGAAAGGCTCATCCCGCTCTCCCTTGCCAGAGGTTACTGCTTCATCGCCGTGGTTTCCTGCAGCATCTGGTCGACTGTCTGGATGACCTTGGCATTGGAGGAATAGGCGCGCTGGGTCTGGATCAGGCCTGTGAGTTCGGCCGCGATATCGGTGGTGGACCCTTCCAGCGCGTAGCCAGAGACCGTGCCCGTCGGACCCGTCCCCGCGTCCCAGAGATAGAACGACCCGCTGTCGGGCGAGACCTGATAGGCCTGGTTGTCGAGGGCCAGCAGCCCGTCGGGGTTGGGCACATCGATCAGGGGCACCTGGTAGATGACCCGCGTGAAGCCGGTATCGTAGGTCGCGCTGATCATGCCATTCGCGTCGATCGAGGTCGATGTCAGGTTGCCGACGGGCGAGCCGTCGCTGGTGATCGAGGTGGGCGCGAAGCCGGAGGCGAGCTGGGTGAGCCCGGCCGCATCGCCGGGTTTGCCGACCGTCAGCGTGATCGGGCCGCCCCCCACGGTCAGCGGGATCGTTCCGGTCGCGGGATCGTAGCTGCCGCCCGAGACGGTCGTGACAGAGACCAGCGTTCCGCCGCTGCCCCGTGCGTCGTTGAAGACGAGGTCGTAGGTACCGACGGTGGCGCCGCCTTGTGCGGAATCGGCGATCGTCATCCGCCAGGCGTTCGAGGCGCCGCTGAGGGGCACCGTCGGCGAAAAGGAGACCGCAAGGGTCTCGGACTCGCCCAGGTTGCCGAAATACTCGACCGAGAGCGGCTGGCTTTCGCCATCGGCGCCTGCCTGCGTGGCCGAGGCGGGCAGGTTGACGCCCATGGTGATGCGCGTCGTGGGATCGCTGGCGGTCTGGTTCGCGTTGATGACGACAGGTTTCAGCCCCTGGATCGAATCCCGCGCCACTGCGGTGACAGAGCCATCGGCATTGGCGGGCCAACCCAGCAGCACCAGACCAGAGCTGGTTTCCAGGACGCCCGCGCTGTTGGCGTGAAAGCCACCCGTCGTGATCATCATCAGCGGCAGGCTGCTGTCGCCCGCCTTCACGGCGGCGGCCGAGGTCACCGGCAGCATCCCGCGACCGTTCGCGGCGATGTCGAGCGCGTTCGAAGTCGAGACGAGCGACCCCGTCTGCGACACCATCCGGTAGGTGACCGACCGGACCCCCCCGGCGGAATAGACGGCGATGTTGTGGGCGCCGCTGTTCACCAGGCTTTCGAAATCGGTCACCGCCCGCTTGTAGCCAAAGGTGCCCGAGTTGGCGATGTTGTCCGAGATCGATGAAAGCCGCGAGGCATTCACCGTCAGCCCGGCCACACCCGCGTTGAGAGAGGAAGAAATGGTCACTGGCGGCACCCTTCTGCTGCATCGATTCGTGGTCGATGCCAGCCTGGCAGCCGGGATTTAAGAACCGCCTAACGTCACTTCCCCTTCCGCAGCAGGAGCACCTCGATCCGGTTGTTACGCAGTGCGGTGCTGCTGGCGACGGCCTGCACCCGGTCGGCATAGCCGGTGACCCGGTTCATCCGCGTCCAGTCGAGCCCCGCGTCCATCAGAAGGTTGCGCATTTCCTGTGCGCGTGCGGTCGACAGCGGCCAAGCCGGATTGTCGCGCAGCGGCAGGGGATAGCTGTGAACGTGACCGGCGATTGCCACCTGGTTGGTCACCACCTTGAACACCTCGGCCAGCAGACTGGCCAGGTCGCGGGTGACCTGGGTGGGTTCGGCCGTGTCCCCGGTGAACAGGGGCGAGCCATCCAGATCGAACAGCTCGATGATCAGCCCCTCGTCGGTCACCCGGGTCACGATGTGGCGCATGGCCGCGCGCATCTCGTTGCTTTCGCCGCCATGGGCCATCAGATCGGCCGTGACCTTCTGCATGGTCGCCGCGTCTTCGGCGGATGCCGCCCCGGCGTCCTCCTGGGTCTTGGCGTCGTTCACGCCGGTCCGGCCACTGGCCTGCCGGTCCGCGGTCGGGCGAACCGACGAGGCGCCCACGCCGTTCTGCGCCATCATCTTTTCCGAGAATACGCTGTTGCCGCCAAAGGCGCCATCGCCCCCGCCAGAGATGCGGCTGATCGGGATCGTGGGGCTGAAATAGTCCGCGATCCCCTTGCGCTGTTTTTCCGTCGTCGCGTTCAGCAGCCACATCAGCAGGAAGAATGTCATCATCGCCGTCACGAAGTCGGCATAGGCAACCTTCCACGCGCCCCCGTGGTGCCCGCCGCCCGCGATGATCTTCTTCCGTTTGATAATGACTGGCGCGGCATTCACCTGCCCGGCCATTCCATCACCCGTTCCTTCACCCGCCCCAAGGCATAGCAAAACCGGGTGAACGGGCGTTTAACCGCTCCAATTGTAAAGGTTTTCGGCTACCGTCGGTTCATTGCGTCGCGCAGCGCCGCCCCGAAGCCGCCGGTTTCCGCCGACCCTCGCGGCTCGGGTTTCGGGTCTTTGCGCGCCGGGCCTTTCGACACGGGGCCTTTCGACACGGGGCCTTTCGGATCGCGTGGCGGGGGCGCGGCTGCCTCCTTGCGCATGGTCAGGCCTATGCGCTTGCGCGCCACGTCCACCTCGACCACCCGCACCTTCACCACATCGCCCGCCTTCACCACCTCATGCGGATCCTTCACGAACCGGTCGGCCAACTGGCTGACATGCACCAGCCCGTCCTGATGCACGCCGACGTCCACGAAGGCGCCAAAGGCAGCCACATTGGTCACCGTGCCTTCCAGAAGCATCCCCACCCGCAGGTCCGAGATCTCGTCCACCCCTTCGGCAAAGCTTGCGGTGCGGAAGCTCGGGCGCGGGTCGCGGCCGGGCTTTTCCAGCTCGGCCAGAATGTCCCTGACGGTGGGCAGGCCAAACCGGGCGTCGGCGAACGCGGCCGGGTCCAGCGCGCGCAGCTTCGCGGGATCGGCCATCACGGCGCGCAAGTCGCGGCCGCAGGCCTTCACGATCCGGCGGGCCAGGTCATAGGCCTCGGGGTGCACGGCCGAGGCGTCCAGCGGTTCCCCCCCGTCACGGATGCGCAGGAAGCCCGCGCATTGCTCGAAGGCGCGCGGCCCGAGGCGGGCGACCTTCAGCAACTCTTTCCGGGTCGCAAAGGGGCCGTTCAGATCGCGGTGGCTGACGATCGCCGCGGCAAGCGACGGCCCCACCCCCGAGACCCGCGCCAGAAGCGGCGCCGAGGCGGTGTTCAGATCAACCCCCACCGCGTTCACCGCATCTTCCACCACCGCCTCCAGGCTGCGGCCAAGCCGGTGCTGGTCGACATCGTGCTGATACTGGCCGACCCCGATCGACTTCGGCTCGATCTTGACCAGTTCGGCCAGCGGGTCCTGCAGCCGGCGCGCGATGCTGACGGCACCGCGCAGCGACACGTCAAGATCGGGGAACTCCTGCGCCGCCAGTTCCGAGGCGGAATAGACCGAGGCGCCCGCCTCGGACACCACCACCTTGGCAGGCTTCGGCGCAGGCAGCAGCGCCAGCATGTCGGTCACCAGCTTTTCCGTCTCGCGGCTGGCGGTCCCGTTGCCGATGGCGATCAGTTCCACCGCGTGCCTGCGGATCAGCCCGGCAATCTCGGCCTGGGCGCCGCGCAGGTCGTTCCGCGGCTGGAACGGGTAGACGGTCGCAGTGGCGACCAGCTTGCCGGTGCCATCGACCACCGCAACCTTCACCCCGGTACGGATGCCGGGGTCAAGCCCCATCGTGGCCTTCCCCCCCGCCGGGGCGGCAAGCAGCAGATCCTTGAGGTTCCGGGCAAAGACGCGGATCGCCTCGGCCTCGGCGGCCTCGCGCATCTCGGCCATCAGATCGAGCGTCAGCGACAGGCGCAGCTTCACCCGCCAGGTCCAGCCTGCCACATCGGCCAGCCAGCGGTCGGCCGCCCCCTTGCCCGCCACCTGCAGCGCGCCGCGCACGATCCGTTCGGCCTCGCTCTGCCCCGGCGCGGCCTCGGGCTCGATCTCCAGATCGACGGCCAGAACCCCTTCGTTGCGCCCCCGCAGCATGGCCAGCGCGCGATGGCTCGGGACCGTTGCCAGGGGCTCGGAATGGCTGAAATAGTCTCTGAACTTGGCGCCCTCGGTCTCTTTTCCCTCGACCACGGTGGCGGCGATGCGGGCCACCTTGCGCATGTGGGCGCGCAGGCGGCCCAGCAGGTCGGCGTTCTCGGCCAGCCCCTCGGCCACGATGTCGCGCGCACCCTCCAGCGCGGCCTTCACGTCGGGTACCGCCTCGGTGACATAGGCCGCGGCCACCGCCTGCGGGTCCAGCGCCCGATCGGCCAGCAGAGCCTCGGCCAGCGGGCCCAGGCCGTTCTCGCGCGCGATCATCGCCCGCGTGCGGCGCTTGGGCTTGTAGGGCAGGTAGATGTCTTCCAGTTCGGCCTTGGTGACGGCCCCGGCCAGCTGCGCCGCAAGGGCCGCGGTCAGCTTGCCCTGCTCGCCGATCGACGCCAGGATCGCCGCCCGCCGGGCCTCCAGCTCGCGCAGATAGGCCAGCCGCTCGGCCAGCGTGCGCAATTGCGTATCGTCCAGCCCCCCGGTCGCTTCCTTGCGGTAGCGGGCGACGAAGGGCACCGTGGCGCCACCGTCCAGCAGCTCGACCGCCGCCATGACCTGATCGGCCCGGGCGCCGATTTCGGCGGCGATGATCTGCGGGATGCGGCGGGCGGGATCGGGGGTCATGCGGCAGGCTCCGGTCAGGGGAGGCAGACCATAGCCGCCCGCAGCGCGCCCGCCAACCCCTCAGCCCCGCCCCTTCCAGGGCACCAGATGCCGCTCGGCCAGCCGCATCAGGATGTCGATGCCATAGCCGATGACCCCGATCAGGATGATGCCCATCACCACCACGTCGGTCATCTGGAACTTCGAGGCGACGATGATCATCATCCCCGCCCCCTTCTCTGCCGCGACCAGTTCGGCCGCCACCACGGTGCCCCAGCAGACCCCCATCGCCACCCGCGCCCCGGTGAAGAGATCGGGCAACGAATTCGGGATGATGACATGCCGCAGGATCTGCCATTTCGAGGCGCCCAGCGAATAGGCCGCGTGGATCTTGGAAATCCGCACCCCCGACACCCCCGCCCGCGCCGCGATCACCATGATCCAGAGCGCGGCCAGAAACAGCAGCACGATCTTGCCGGTTTCCCAGATCCCGAACCAGATGATGACAAGCGGGATCAGCGCCAGCGGCGGCACCGGGCGCATGAACTCGACGATCGGGTCGAACCAGCCGCGCACCCAGCCCGACAGGCCCATCGCATAGCCCAGCGGAATGCCCACCAGCGACCCCAGCGCAAAGCCCGCCAGCACCCGCACCAGCGAGGCCGAGACATGCTGCCACAGCGAGACGTTCTGGAACCCGTTCCGCGCAATCTCGAAAAAGCGCGCCACCACCGCCTCGGGCGGGGGCAGCCAGATCGGCTCCATCTGCATCCCCGGATCGGGCACGAAGTTCAGCGACCCGCGCGCGGTCAGCGACACCGTGCCATGCGGCACCGGCACCACCTGATCCACCGCCGCGGGACGGCCATCGACGCTGACCACCTTCGCCCCCTCGGGCGCGGGCACCCGGATCAGCACGCTACGCCAGGCCGCGACCGTGGCGGTCAGGTTCGGGGCGAAGCCCGCCGCCGGGGCGGGGGGCACCTTCTTCGGCTCGCGCCCCACCCGGTAAACCTGCACATCCACCTGCCCCTGCGCGCTGGCGCCGGTTGCATCCTGCATCGTATAGGCAAAGGACACTGGCCCCACATAGGGCCCCGGCACATGCAGCGGCACCCAGGTCGAACCGGTGAACGCCCCCCAGATCAGGAACACCGCCAGAACCGAGATGACCGAGGCCGCGCGGTCCGGCACCACCGCGCTTTCGTCGCCAAAGGTCACGGTCTTGAGGCTGGTCAGGTCCCGGCGCCCGCGGCGGTGGCGGATGACCCTGACGCCCAGGAACGCAACCAGGAACAGGCCCAGATAGAGCAGCAGAAGGATCACGTTTCCCCCTCGGCGCGGCCCATGATCTCGTCCTCCATGCCCCAGATGATCGACAGGATCTCTTCGCGCATTTCGGCAAAGTCGGCCGAACGTTTCACCGCCCGCAGGTCGGCGCCCACGCCGCGCTCGGCGAAGGGCAGGCGGTATTCGCGAAAGACCCGCCCGGGCCGCGGCGCCATGACCACCAGCCGCTCGCCCAGCAGAAGCGCCTCTTCGACCGAATGGGTGATCAGGATCACGGTCTTGCCGGTCTCTTTCCAGAGTTTCAGCACCAGCCCCTGCATCTTTTCCCGCGTCAGCGCATCCAGCGCGCCCAGAGGCTCGTCCATCAGGATCACCTCGGGGTCGTTGGCCAGACAGCGGGCCAGCGCCACCCGCTGCTGCATGCCCCCCGAAAGCTCGTAGACCGCCTTGTCCTTGAAGCCGCCCAGCCCCACCGTCTCCAGCAGGCGGTCGCTCAGCCGGTCGCGCTCGGCCTTGGGCATCCCCTTCATGCGGGGCCCGAAATCCACATTGCGCCGCACGCTCATCCATTCGAACAGCGCGCCCTGCTGGAACACCATGCCGCGTTCGGGCCCCGGCCCGGTCACCGACCGACCGTCCAGCACCACCTGCCCCGCCGTGGGGGCCAGAAACCCCGCAAGGATGTTCAGAAGCGTCGTCTTCCCGCAGCCCGACGGACCCAGCACGGACAGCAGCTCGCCCTGCCTGAGGTCCAGCGAGACGTCCTGCAACGCCTGGACTGCCCGCCCGCCGGGCAGGTCGAACCGCATCGAGACATTCCGGATCGAAAGATCACCCATGCGTCTGTCCTGCGCGCGGCGCGCCCGCGTCCGGCCGCCGGGGCGCTGCCCCGGACCCCGGGATATTTGCAGACCGAAAATCCGGGCGCCCGCACCCTTCATTTTCGGTCCGCAAATATCCTCGGGGGGTGTGGGGGGCAGACAGCCCCCCACGGCTGCGGCCGACCGGCGGCACCCGCGTCACATGCCCTTCACGGCCTTCAGCGGGCCTGCGTTCACCGCGTCGTCATAGCTGTCGCGCGCCTTCGGGATATTGCCCGTCTTCACGAAGAAGTCGGCCACGTCCTTGAGGTTGGCCTGCACCCCGCCGCCCATCCAGGTCGGGCCGGTCGCATCAGCCAGCGAGGGGAAGCTGAAGCCCGCCAGCATGGACTTCGCGGCGTCAAGATCCATGCCCGCGTCCTTGGCGATCACCGGCAGCATCTCGGCCTGGGCGGCGGCGCCCGAGTTCCATTTGTCGTTCATCTGGTGCACGACGGTCAGGAAGGTGGTGATCAGGTCGGGATGCTGGTCCGCGAACCGGGCCGGGGCCGAGATCACGTCATAGACATGCAGCCCGATCGCGTCCTTCTCGGCGCCGGTCAGCAGGACGTGCCCCACCTGTTCCATCCGCTGCAACCCGCCGCCGAAGCCGCAGGCCATGTCGACATTGCCCTGCGCCAACGCGGCGGCGCCGTCAGGGGGGGCCATGTCGACGATCTGCATGGTCGAGCTGTCGACCCCGAAATGCGCCATCTGCTTGAGGAAATCGTATTGCGCGGCGGTCCCGATCGGCACCGCCACCTTCTTGCCTTCCAGGTCCTTCACATTGGTCTTTTCGATCTCGAGCTTGTCAGAGACCACGCAGTTGTCGTTGCCCGAATAGCTGACCGCCACGTCCAGCACCTGCAGGTCCTGCCCGGCGGAGGTTGCGACGATGAAGGGCGGCACGCCCTGGCTGATCGCCATCTGGACGTCGCCCGAGGCCATGGCCGCGCTCATCGCGGTGCCGGTATCGAAGGCGCGCCAGTTGATCTTGACGCCCATCGCCTTTTCCATCTCGCCGGTGGCCTTGGCGTATTCGAACGGCATCGCCCATTCCAGGAAGTAGGCGATGGTGATCTGGTCTTCCGCCCGCGCCATCTGCCCGCCGACCACAAGGGCGGTGCCCAGCATCAATCCGGCCAGTCTTGCGTGTCGCATCCGCAATCTCCCTGTTGTCCGCTCCGGGCGGCCCGTGTGTCGGGAATACTATGGGGCCTTGCCTTGAAAGGGTATAGGTTCAGTTGGGTCCGGCGGGCCTAGGCCCCAGACCCCCGCCCGCTGCCCGCAGGGCAGGCAGCCTGGCCTTACAGCGGGCAAGGCTCTGGCCCTACAGCGGCAGGCCCGGGCGTGGTCATCTGCGCCAACCCGCAGATCCCGGACCGATAGCCATGGACAGCATCCTTCCCCCCAACGACATTTCCGCCGTGATCGAGGCCGACCGCGCCCGGGTCTGGCACCATCTGACCCAGCACAAGCCGTTCGAAAGCGCCGACCCCCGCGTCTTTGTCGAGGGCAAGGGGATGCGCCTGTGGGACGCGCGCGGCAAGGACCATCTGGACGCCGTGTCGGGCGGGGTCTGGACGGTGAATGTGGGCTACGGGCGCGAGAGCATCGCCGATGCGGTGCGCGAGCAACTGGTGCGGCTGAACTACTTTGCCGGATCGGCAGGCTCGATCCCCGGCGCGCGGTTCGCCCAGCGGCTGGTGGAAAAGATGCCGGGGCTGAGCCGGGTCTACTATTCCAACTCGGGCTCCGAGGCGAACGAGAAGGTGTTCAAGATGGTGCGCCAGATCTCGGCGCGCCATCACGGCGGGCGGAAATCGAAGATCCTGTTCCGCGAGCGCGACTACCACGGCACCACGATCGCCTGCCTGGCCGCCGCGGGCCAGCCGGAACGGGCGGCGCTGTACGGCCCCTTCCCTGACGGTTTCGTGCAGGTGCCGCACTGCCTTGAATATCGGGCGCAATGGCCGGGCGAAGGCTATGGCGCACGCGCGGCCGACGCGATCGAAGAGGTGATCCTGCGCGAGGGGCCCGACACGATCGGCGCGCTCTGCCTGGAACCGGTGACGGCGGGTGGCGGCGTGATTCCCCCGCCCGATGGCTATTGGGAGCGGGTGCAGGAGATCTGCCGCAGGTATTCCATCCTGCTGCACATTGACGAGGTCGTCTGCGGCGTCGGCCGCACCGGCGCATGGTTCGGCTATCAGCATTATGGCGTGCAACCCGATTTCGTGACCATGGCGAAGGGTGTGGCCTCGGGTTATGCCGCGATTTCCTGCACCGTCACCACCGAAGCCGTGTTCGAGCAGTTCAAGGACGACCCGGCCGACCCGCTCTGCCATTTCCGCGACATCTCGACCTTCGGCGGCTGCACCTCCGGGCCTGCCGCGGCACTGGAGAACATGCGCATCATCGAGGACGAAGGGCTTCTGGCCAACACGACCGCGATGGGGGCGCGGCTGCTTGACAACCTGCGCGGCCTGATGGACCGGCACCGGGTCATCGGCGACGTGCGCGGCAAGGGGCTGTTCTGCGGGGCCGAACTGGTCGCCGACCGCGCCACGAAAGAGCCGGTGGCGGAAAAACTGGCGCAGGCCGTGGTGGCCGATTGCATGGCACAGGGGGTCATCATCGGGGTCACCAACCGGTCGCTGCCCGGGTTCAACAACACGCTCTGCCTCAGCCCCGCCCTGATCGCGACGGCGGATGACATCGACCAGATCTCCGACGCCATCGACAGGGCGCTGACCCGGGTATTTGGCTGAACCCGTCCTGCCCGGCGGTTGACCGGGGGGCGCGGGTCGGGCAGCGTGAACGGGCCAGTTCCTCAGCGCGTTAGGTCCAGTAATGGCGATTGCGGCCGAAACCTTCTTTCTCGTGCCCGGGGCGCTGGGCACGCTGCAACAGCAGATCCAGCAGACCGTGGCCGAAAGCATCGTGTCGGGCCGGTTCCGCCCCGGGGAAAAGTTGCCGTCAAGCCGCCGCCTGGCGCAGCACCTGGGCGTCAGCCGGATCACCGTGACGCTGGCCTATACCGAACTGGTGGCCGGGGATTACCTGCGCGCCCGCGGACGGTCGGGCTACTATGTGTCGGAAACCGCGCCCAAGCAGCCAGAGTTCGCCCCCGTCCACACCCCCCGGCGCGAGGTGGTGGACTGGACCCGCATCACCGCCACACGGTTTTCGCGCCAGCTCTTCTTCTCGCGCCCGCCAGACTGGCGCAGCTATCCGTTTCCGTTCCTCTACGGGCAGACGGATGCCACGCTGTTCGACCACCAGAACTGGCGCCAATGCGCCCTGCGCGCGCTGGGGATGCGCGACTTCGAAACGCTGACTGCGGATTTCTACGAGCGCGACGACCCGATGCTGATCGAATACATCGCGCGTGCGATCCTGCCCCGCCGGGGGATCTCGGCGCGGCCCGAAGAAATCCTGCTGACGCTTGGCGCGCAGAACGCGCTCTGGCTGTCGGCCGAGGTGCTGCTGGGGCCGCGGCGAACGGCGGCGATGGAAAACCCCTGCTATCCGGGGCTGCGGTCGATTCTGGGCCAGACCAGTTGCCGCACCGTTTCGGTGGACGTGGACGACCAGGGGCTGCCGCCCGAGGCGCTGCCCCAGGGGGTCGATGTGGTCTTTACCACCCCCAGCCACCACTGCCCCACCAATGCGACCCTGCCTCTGGCCCGCCGCATCGCCCTGCTGCAGCGGGCCGCGCGCGAGGATTTTCTGATCGTCGAGGATGACTACGAATTCGAGATGTCGTTCTTTCGCCCCTCGCTGCCTGCGCTGAAATCGCTGGATGAGGAAGGCCGCGTGGTCTACGTCGGCTCGTTTTCCAAGTCGCTCTTTCCGGGGCTGCGGCTGGGCTATCTGGTGGGGGCCGAACCCTTCATCCGTGAGGCGCGCGCGCTCCGGGCAGCGGTGCTGCGCCACCCGCCCGGCCATACCCAGCGCACGGTCGCGTATTTCCTGTCGCTCGGCCATTATGACGCGCTGCTGAACCGGATGGCGCAGGCCTACAAGCGGCGGCGGGTCGCGATGGACGAGGCGATCCGCGCCGAGGGGCTGACCCAGGCGGGGCCGGGCGGCTTTGGCGGCTCGAGTTTCTGGATGACCGCACCCGAGGGGGTGGATACCGATGCGCTGGCGCTGGCGCTCCGCCGCAGGGGGGTGCTGATCGACCCCGGGCGGCTGTTCTTCGCCCCCGAAGCAGCGCCGGCCAATACCTATCGGCTGGCCTATTCCTCGATTCCCCATACGCGCATCGCCGAGGGTATCGCCCTGATTGCGGGGGCGCTGCGGCAAACTGGACCTAGATAGCCCATCAGGCTGGCCCTAACCCGCCGGGCGCGGCACGGCTTAGATCGGCGCGCCGGACACCGCGAAGGAGGCAGCGCCATGCGCATGACAACCGAGGAAGCATTCGTCAAAGTCCTGCAGATGCACGGCATCGAACACGCCTTCGGCATCATCGGATCTGCCATGATGCCAATCTCTGATCTGTTTCCGGCGGCGGGCATCACCTTCTGGGACTGCGCACATGAAGGCAACGCGGGCATGATGGCCGATGGCTACAGCCGCGCCACCGGCCGCATGAGCATGATGGTGGCCCAGAACGGCCCCGGCATCACCAATTTCGTCACCCCGGTGAAGACCGCCTACTGGAACCATACGCCGCTGCTTCTGGTCACGCCGCAGGCGGCGAACAAGACGCTGGGCCAGGGCGGCTTCCAGGAAGTCGAACAGATGGCGCTGTTCAAGGACATGGTGGCCTATCAGGAAGAGGTGCGCGACCCGAGCCGGATGGCCGAGGTGCTGAACCGCGTGATCCTGAAGGCGAAACGCGCCTCGGCGCCGACGCAGATCAACGTGCCGCGCGATTTCTGGACCCAGGTGATCGACATCGACCTGCCGCGGATCGTGGAATTCGAACGCCCCGATGGCGGGGCCGAGGCGCTGGAGCGCGCCGCGGCGCTGTTGTCGGCGGCGAAGTTCCCGGTGATCCTGAACGGCGCGGGCGTGGTGCTGGCGGGCGCCATCCCCGCCGCGATGGCGCTGGCCGAGCGGCTGGATGCGCCGGTCTGCTGCGGCTATCAGCACAACGACGCCTTCCCCGGCTCGCACCCGCTGTTCGCGGGACCGCTGGGCTACAATGGCTCGAAGGCGGGGATGGAGCTGATCGCGCGGGCCGATGTGGTGCTGGCGCTGGGAACAAGGCTGAACCCGTTTTCCACCCTGCCCGGCTATGGCATCGACTACTGGCCCAAGGAGGCCGCGATCATCCAGGTCGACCTGAACCCCGACCGCATCGGCCTGACAAAGCCGGTGACCGTGGGGATCGTGGGGGATGCCCGGAAGGTGGCCGAAGGGCTTCTGGCCCGTCTTGCGCCCCACGCGGGCGAGGCGGGGCGGGCCGAACGCCGCGCCGTCATTGCCCAGACCAGATCCGCCTGGGCGCAGCACCTGTCCAGCATGGACCACGAGGAAGACGACCCCGGCACCACCTGGAACGAACGCGCCCGCGCGGCCCGGCCGGGCTGGATGAGCCCCCGCATGGCCTGGCGTGCGATCCAGCGCAGCCTGCCGAAAGAGGCGATCATTTCGTCGGACATCGGCAACAACTGCGCCATCGGCAACGCCTACCCGACGTTCGAGACCGGGCGGAAATACCTTGCGCCGGGTCTTTTCGGGCCCTGCGGATACGGCTTCCCGGCGATTGTGGGGGCCAAGATCGGCTGCCCCGATACGCCCGTGGTGGGCTTTGCCGGCGACGGCGCCTTTGGCATCTCGATGAACGAGATGGTGACGGTGGGCCGCGCGCCCTGGCCCGCGATCACCATGGTCATCTTCCGCAACTACCAGTGGGGGGCCGAAAAGCGGAACACGACGCTGTGGTTCGATGACAACTTCGTGGGAACCGAGCTGAACGAAAAGGTCAGCTATGCCGCAATCGCCCGGGCCTGCGGGCTGGAAGGTGTGCAGGTGGGTACGATGGAGGCCCTGTCAGAGGCGCTGGAACAGGCTCTGATCCGGCAGAAAGCGGGGGTCACGACCTTCATCGAGGTGCTCTTGAACCAGGAGCTGGGCGAGCCCTTCCGGCGCGACGCGATGAAGAAGCCGGTGCGCGTGGCCGGGATCGCACGCACGGACATGGCCGCGGGGACGGCGGACAGGTCTTGACCGGCGGCCTGTCGCATATCGGCGCGATGGCAGCGATCTTCCTGATCGCCGCCTTCATCCGGGGGTATTCGGGCTTCGGCTTCTCGGCCATGTCCATCGCGGGGCTGGGGCTTCTGATGGACCCGCGTCCGCTCATTCCGGTGATGTTCGTCGTGGAACTGTCGCTGACGGTCCTGCAGGCGCGTGGCGTCTGGGCCCAGATCGACTGGCGCCGGGTGCTGACCATGCTGGTCGGGGCGACCGTGGCGATGCCCTTTTCAGTGTCTATCCTTGCCAGAATCGGCCCCGACCCTGCCCGCCTTGTCATCTCGGGCGCGATCTTCGTCTTTTCGGTCCTGCTGCTGTCGGGCTGGACGATCCACCGCCGCATCGGCCCGTTGGGGCAGATCGGCGTGGGCCTTGTGTCGGGGGTCTGCAACGGCGCGGCGGTGGGCGGGCTGCCTGTCGCGACATTCCTGACCGCCCAGCCGATCGCGGCACCGGTCTTCCGCGCGACGATGGTGGCCTATCTCACCGCCATCGACCTTGTCGCCCTGCCCCTCTTTGCCCGCGCAGGCCTGGTGGGACGCGAGACGCTGATGCCCGGGGCGCTGGCGCTGCCGGTGGCCTGGCTGGGGCTCTGGCTTGGCGGGCGGCACTTTCTGGCCGCCTCGCCGCAGGGGTTCCGGCGGATGGCGGTGACGCTTCTGGCCGTGCTATCGGTGCTGGGGCTGATCCGGTCGCTGGGGTAGGCAATGTCGAACATCCTTGTGGTCAACGCGGGCTCTTCGTCGATCAAGACAGTGCTGTTCGATGCCGGGCTGCAGCCGGTGCTGGCGGTCTCGGTCTTGGACATCGGGGGGGCGGCGGTGCTGCGCGTGGCCGCGGAAAGCCAGCCGGTCGCGGCGCCGACCCATCTTGCGGCCCTGTCGCTGATCCTGCAGGCGCTGGACGCGCGCGGACACCCGGTGGCGCGCCTGCGCGCCGCGGCGCATCGCGTGGTGCATGGCGGCCGCACTCTGGTCGCGCCCTGCCGCATCACCCCCGCGGTCGAAGCCGAGATCGAGGCCTGTTCCGCGCTGGCCCCCCTGCACAACCCGCACAACCTGTCGGCCATCCGCGCGATTGCCACGCTGGCGCCCGACCTGCCGCAATACGCAAGCTTCGACACCGCCTTCCATGCCACCAACCCCGAAGAGGCGCTGCGCTACGCCCTGCCCGCGGCCGAGGATGCGCGCGGCATCCGGCGCTACGGCTTCCACGGGATCAGCTATGCCGGGCTGGTGCAGCGCCTGCCCGAGCTGTCCGGCGCACCGCTGCCCGACCGTCTGCTGGCCCTGCATCTGGGCAACGGCGCCTCGCTCTGCGCGATCCGCGCGGGAAAGTCGGTTGCGACAACGATGGGCTATTCGCCGCTTGACGGGCTGACGATGGGCACGCGCACCGGCGGGATCGACGGGATGGCGGTGCTGCGGCTGGCTGCCGATTACGGGATCGACCGTGCAACCGACCTTCTGAACCGCGACAGCGGGCTGAAGGCGCTGGGCGGCACCCCGAACATGCGCAGCCTCGAGGCCGCCGGAACGCCCGAGGCAAGGTTTGCCATACGGCATTTCTGCTACTGGGCGGTGCGCCACGCAGGCTCGATGATCGCGGCGATGGGGGGGCTTGATGCCATCGCTTTTACCGGCGGGATCGGCGAACACGATGCCCATGTCCGGGCCGAGATCGTGCGCGGCCTCGGCTGGCTTGGCGCCCGTCTGGACCCCGACGCAAATAGAGCCCATACCGTTAAGCTGAACGCGCGCGACAGCGCGGTTTTAATCTGGAAAGTTTTGGCATATGAGGAACAAACTATAGCGCAGGATGTTCTTGCAAAGTAGGATGTTCCGCCAGCCGCCCCGTAATGCGAACAGGACGCGATCTGCCGATGAGCTACCGCCAGCCCGTGGTCGAGACATCTCCGCATGTCTCTGACGAGGTCCGCAAGACCACCTGCTACATGTGTGCATGCCGTTGCGGCATCAACGTTCACATGAAGAACGGCAAGGTCGCCTATATCGAGGGCAACCGCGACCACCCGGTGAACAAGGGCGTTCTGTGCGCCAAGGGATCGTCGGGGATCATGCAGGTCACCGCGCCCTCGCGG
The DNA here is from genome assembly GCA_027351005.1 of Paracoccaceae bacterium. GTDB lineage: Bacteria > Pseudomonadota > Alphaproteobacteria > Rhodobacterales > Rhodobacteraceae > Solirhodobacter. Next base: position 15,716 of record DAIEJF010000320.1, read on the forward strand.
CTGCGGGCGCCGCTGAAGCGGGTGGGGCCGCGCGGTTCGGGCGAGTTTCAGGAGATCAGTTGGGAAGAGGCGCTTCAGACGGCCGCAAGCTGGCTGAAGCCGCTGCGCGCGACCGCACCGGAAAAGCTGGCCTTCTTCACCGGCCGCGACCAGAGCCAGAGCTTCACCAGCTGGTGGGCGCAGGCGTTCGGCACCCCGAACTATGCCGCGCATGGCGGCTTCTGTTCGGTCAACATGGCGGCGGGCGGCATCTACACGATGGGCGGCGCCTTCTGGGAATTCGGCCAGCCCGACTGGGATCACACGAAGCTGTTCATCCTCTTCGGCGTGGCCGAGGACCATGACAGCAACCCGATCAAGATGGGCATCGGCAAGATCAAGAGCCGCGGCGCCAAGGTCATCGGGATCAACCCGATCCGCTCGGGCTACAACGCGGTCGCCGATGACTGGTACGGGGTCACGCCGGGGGCCGACGGCCTGCTGATCCTGTCGGTGATCCACGAGCTGCTGAAGGCGGGCAAGGTCGACACGCAGTACCTGGCGCAATGGACCAACGCGCCCTGCCTCGTGAATGCCGAAGAGGGGCCGGAAAAGGGTCTGCTCCTGCGGGATTCGGATGGAAAGCTGCTGGTGATCGACCGGGCGACGGGGCAACCCGCGCCGTTCGACCGCAAGGGGGTTCGCCCCGATCTGGGCGCCACCTGGAACGGGCACCGCACCGTGTTCCTGCATCTGGCCGAAAAGTACCTGTCGGCCGACTACGCCCCCGAAGCGGTCGCGGCCCGCGTCGGCATCACGGCCGCGCGCATCCGGGGGCTGGCCGCCGAGATCGCCCGCGTGGCCTTTGACGAGGCGATCGAGCTTTCCCAGCCCTGGACCGATTTCCGCGGCGAACGGCACGAGACGATGCCGGGCCGCCCGGTCAGCTTTCACGCGATGCGGGGCATCTCGGCCCATTCCAACGGGTTCCAGACCGCCCGCGCGCTGCATGTGCTGCAAATCCTGATCGGCAGCGTGGAAACGCCCGGCGGCTTCCGCTTCAAGCCGCCCTACCCCAAGCCCTTCGACGCGCATCCCAAGCCGCATTGCAAGGTCACACCCGGCGCTCCGCTGGATGGGCCGCACCTGGGCTACCCGACCGGGCCGGAACATCTGGCGCTGAAGGCTGATGGCAGCCCGGCGCGGATCGACAAGGCGTTTTCCTGGGAAAACCCGCTGTCGGCCCACGGGCTGATGCACATGGTGATTTCCAACGCCCATGCGGGCGACCCCTACCGGATCGACACGCTGCTGCTTTACATGGCGAACATGGCGTGGAACTCGTCCATGAACACCCGGCAGGTCATCGAGATGCTGACCGACACGGGGCCGGACGGGGAATACGTGATCCCGCGGATCATCTATTCCGATGCCTATTCCAGCGAGATGGTCGCCTATGCCGACCTGATCCTGCCGGACACGACCTATCTGGAACGGCACGATTGCATCAGCCTTCTGGACCGCCCGATCTGCGAGGCGGACGCGGCCGCCGATGCGATCCGTTGGCCCGTGATCGAGCCTGATCGCGATGTGCGCGGCTTCCAGTCGGTGTTGCTGGATCTGGGCGCGCGGCTGGGGCTGCCCGGCATGGTGGCCGAAGACGGCCAGCCGAAATACAAGAACTACGGCGACTATATCGTGCGCCACGAACGCCGCCCCGGCGTGGGCCCGCTGGCGGGCTTTCGTGGCAACGGCGACTCGGTGGGGCGCGGCGCCCCGAACCCCGACCAGATGAAGCGCTATATCGACAATGGCGGCTTCTTCATGGCCCATGTCCCGCACGAGGCGGCCTATTACAAGCCGTGGAACGCCGGGTATCAGGACTGGGCCGTGGGCATGGCCTTCTATGACAAGCCCGCGCCCTACCTCTTCTCGATCTGGTCCGAGCCGATGCGCCGATTCCAGCTTGCCGCCGCGGGGTATGGCAGCCGCCAGCCGCCCGAGCATCTGCGCGCGCGGCTGAAGATGGCGATGGACCCGTTGCCGGTCTGGTACAGCCCCTTCGGCGACGCCGAGGCGGAAGACTACCCGATCCACGCGCTGACCCAGCGCCCGATGGCGATGTATCACAGCTGGGGCACGCAGAACGCGTGGCTGCGCCAGATCCACGGGCGCAATCCGCTGTATCTGCCGGGCAGCATCTGGAAAGAGCACGGGTTCAAGGACGGCGACTGGGCGCGCGTCACCTCGCCCCACGGGTCGATCACTGTGCCCGTCGCGCTGCATGCCGGGCTGAACGAAAACACGATCTGGACCTGGAACGCCATCGGCAAGCGCAAGGGCGCCTGGGCGCTGGAACCCGACGCGCCCGAGGCGACCCGGGGCTTCCTGCTGAACCACCTGATCCACGAGCTTCTGCCGCCGAAGGGCGACGGGCTCAGATGGGCCAATTCAGACCCTGTGACAGGCCAGGCGGCCTGGTTCGACCTGCGCGTGAAGATCGAGAGGGCGGAGCCGCAGGATCAGACCCTGCCCGATTTTCCCGAGATCAAGAGCCCGGTGCCCAAGGCACCCAAGAACCGCCTCTGGGGGGCCGAGAAATGACCGAACTGCCCGTCAGCACGAAAAAGAAGCTCGGGCTGGTCATCGACCTGGATATCTGTGTCGGCTGCCATGCCTGCGTCACCTCCTGCAAGGGCTGGAACACCGAGAACTACGGCGCGCCGCTGTCGGACATGGACGCCTACGGCGCCGACCCCTCGGGCACCTTCCTGAACCGCGTCCATTCCTTCGAGGTGCAGCCCGCCACGGGCCCGGCGCAGACGATCCATTTCCCGAAGTCATGCCTGCACTGCGAAGACGCGCCCTGCGTTACCGTCTGCCCCACGGGCGCCAGCTACAAGCGGCAGGAAGACGGGATCGTTCTGGTGAACGAAAGCGCCTGCATCGGCTGCGGCCTGTGCGCCTGGGCCTGCCCCTATGGCGCGCGCGAACTGGATCAGGCGGCGGGCGTGATGAAGAAATGCACGCTTTGCATCGACCGCATCTACAACGAGAACCTGCCCGAGGTTGATCGCGTTCCCGCCTGCGTGCGCACCTGCCCCGCCGGGGCGCGCCATTTCGGCGACCTGGGCGACCCCGACAGCGCCGTCAGCCAGCTTGTGGCCGACCGCGGCGGGATGGACCTGATGCCGGAACTGGGCACGAAACCCGTCAACAAATACCTGCCGCCCCGCCCGAAAGACCGGGCGCCCGCCGCGCCGCTGACGCCGATCGCCGATGTTCAGGCCACCGGCATCGCGGGCTGGCTGGACCGCATGCTGGAGAAGTTCTGATGCATCCCGCGCCCTCCGTCATCGTCTTTACCGTGCTGTCGGGCCTTGGCTTCGGCTTCCTGGCCTTCCTGGGTGCCGGGGTGCTGGCGCCGGTGGGGGTGGATGCCTTCCTGGTCTTCGCGGTGGCCTACGGGTTTGCCGTCGTTGGCCTTGTCGCCTCGACCTTCCACCTTGGCAATCCGCAGCGGGCCTGGCGCGCCTTTACCCAGTGGCGCACCTCGTGGCTGTCGCGCGAGGGCTGGGCCTCGGTCGCGACGCTTCTGGTGATGGCGCCGGTGGCGCTGATGGCGATCTTCGGGGCGACCCCCGCGGCCATTATCGGTCTTGTCGGCGCGGTGCTGGCGTTGCTGACGGTGTTCTGCACCTCGATGATCTATGCCCAGCTGAAGACCGTGCCGCGCTGGAACCACTGGATGACGCCAGCGCTGTTCATGGCCTTCGCGCTGACCGGTGGCGCCATGCTGGCCGGGCAGGCCCGGCTGGCGGTGGTGCTGTGCCTGATCCTGGCGCTTTTGCTGATCGCCAATTTCGCGCAGGGCGACGGTCGCTTTGCCGCCCGCGGCAGCACGATGGAAACGGCGACCGGGCTGGGCCGGATCGGCAAGGTCCGCCTGTTCGAGCCGCCGCACACCGGCACCAATTACCTGATGCGCGAGATGATCCACCAGGTCGGCCGCAAGCATGTGCAGAAGCTGCGGGTGATTGCCGTGCTGTTTGCCGCGGTGCTGCCTGCGCTGGTGCTTCTGGTGCTGCCGACCGGCGTGCCTGCCAGCGTCCTTGCGGTGGCGCTGCACCTGCCCGGCGCCTTTGCCGCGCGCTGGCTGTTCTTTGCCGAGGCCGAGCATGTCGTGGGCCTCTACTACGGCGCGCGATAGGGTCGTTCACGCGGCCGCGGTGCGCGCGCGGTCGCGCATCGCCAGAAGCGGGATCACCTCATAGGCCTGAAGCACCCGCCGCGGCAGCGGCAGGCGCACCGACGGCGCCGCCGAACACAGGGTGCAGAAGCCGACGCGCAGCAGTTCCGGCCGCGCAAAGCCCAGGGCGACAAAGCCGATCAGCGGCCGCCGGGTTTCCGGCAGGGCCATGACGCTTCCCGACAGATGGCGGGACTGCACCAGAACATCGTCCTCGGCAAAGAGGTATTCCACCTCGGCCCCGCGCAGTTGCACAAGCGTGTTGGGCGCCACGATCAGGTCGCCCGCCATGCCGAAATAGGGCCCGCGCAGGCGCACCGGCGTCAGGCTGCCAAAACCGGGCATCGCCTGCCTGCGCACAAAGGCCACGGCTTGCGCGCCGTGATCCTCGGTCATGACCAGATCCCCGGGCCGCAGCGCATCGGCGCGCACCGGTCCCGCGGGGGTTTGCACCAGGCAGCCCGCGCCCAGCGCGGCGCCCATCCCGCCCGGAACCTGGCCCTGCGCCAGCCCCATCCACTGCACCGCCGGGTCAAGGGCCGCGGTGAAGATCCGTTCGGCCTCGGCCCCGGACAGCGCCGGGGCGCCTGCGGCCACCGCCCTGCCAAGCCGGGTGCCACCCGCGGTTTCCAGTGTCAGCCGGCTCTGCCCCTCGGCGGTGGTCCAGCTATAGGCCAGCCGCAACCGCCGCAGGTCAGACGGCAGCCGCAGGGGCAGCCGCGCCTCGTGCAGCACCCGCCCCTGGCGCCGCGCCAGATGAACCCCGGCTTCGGGGTCAAGGTGCAGCGCAAGCCCCTGATCGCCCGCCAGAAGACCAATCGGCCGCGGCTCGGGGCCAAGCGCAAGATCGAAGATGAAGGTACCCTGCGCGATCTCGTCGGGCAGGCGTTGGGTGCCAAGCCCGCGGCCGAGCGTTGCAGGGCCCGCAAAGGCCACCCAGCCGCTCATCGCGGCACCACGCGCGGATCAGGGCCGCGCCCCGGGCGCAACCTCGCGCCGCCAGCGATCATCACATACATCCGCCCGTCCGGCTGCCAGCCCGGTCCTGCCCTCTCACGGGGCACTTTTCCTTTTTCATAGCGGCAGCCCTGCGCCGCCGCCAGCCGGCCCCGGCGGAATCCCGGCGGCGGTGCCCTGCGTGCCACAGGGGTTTGCATTGCCGCCGCGCCGGGTCTAACCCTTGGCCAGCCTGAAGGAGACCGCCTTGCCCCACACCCCCGTCGACCCCGTGGACCTGACCGCCCGGCTGATCCGCTGCCCCTCCGTCACCCCTGCCGAAGGCGGTGCGATCGCCCTGCTGGACGACCTGCTGACCTCGGCCGGCTTCGAAACCCATCGCGTCGACCGCGGCGGAATCGCCAACCTTTTCGCCCGCTGGGGCGCGCGCGGGGCCAACCGCAGCTTCGGCTTCAACGGGCATACCGACGTGGTTCCCGTCGGCGACGCCGCGGCCTGGACGCATGACCCCTTCGGCGGCGAGATCGTCGACGGGGTGCTGTGGGGCCGCGGGGCAACCGACATGAAATCGGGCGTGGCCGCCTTTGCCGCAGCCGCGGTGGATTTCGTGCGTGAAACGCCCCCCGACGGCGCGGTGATCCTGGCGATCACCGGCGACGAGGAAGACGTGGCCAAGGATGGCACCGTCGCGCTTCTTGACTGGATGGCCACCGCGGGCGAGCGGATGACCGCATGCCTGGTGGGCGAGCCGACCTGCCCCAACGAGATGGGCGAGATGATGAAGATCGGCCGCCGCGGCTCGCTGACGGCGCGGTTCGTGGCACGCGGGGTGCAGGGGCATTCGGCCTACCCGCATCGCGCGAAGAACCCGCTGACGGCGCTGGTGCGGCTGCTGGACCGGCTTGCCAGCCACGAGCTGGATCGCGGAACCGATCATTTCGATGCCTCGACGCTGGCGATCACCACGGTGGACACCGGGAACCCGGCGTCGAACGTGATCCCGGCCGAGGCGCGGGCCACGGTCAACATCCGCTTCAACGATGCCCATTCGGGCGCGAGCCTGACCGACTGGCTGACCGCCGAGGCCGCGAAGGTGCAGGCCGAGACGGGGGTGGAGATCGCCGTCGGCGTGCATGTCTCGGGCGAAAGCTTCCTGACCCCGCCGGGCGAACTGTCGCGGCTGATCGCGGCGGCGGTGCAGGCCGAAACCGGCCGGGTGCCGGTGGCCAGCACCTCGGGCGGCACATCGGATGCCCGCTTCATCAAGGATCACTGCCCGGTGGTGGAATTCGGGCTGGTCGGCAAGACCATGCACCAGGTCGACGAGCGGGTGCCCTTGGATCAGATCGTGGCCCTGAAGGCGATCTATTCCCGGATCCTGCGGGACTATTTCGCATGACCGCAACCATCGCCCAGACGACCGACATCGCCACCTGCCGCGCGTTGCGGCGGGTGGTCTTCATCGAGGAACAGGGCGTTTCGGAAGCCGACGAGATCGACGACCGCGACGGCGAGGCGATCCACCTGCTGGCCAGCGTGGCGGGCCGCCCCGTGGGCACCGCCCGGCTGCTGCGCGAGGGCGCGACGGGCAAGATCGGCCGCGTCTGCGTGCTGGCCGAGGCACGCGGCACCGGGCTGGGCGCAGCCCTCATTCGGGCCGGAATAGAGACGTTTCGCGCCACGCCGGGGGTGGCGAAGGTCAAGCTTGGCGCGCAGGTCCATGCGCTGGGCTTCTACGAGAAGCTGGGCTTTGCGGCGGTGGGCGAGGTCTATGACGATGCGGGCATTGCGCATCGCGACATGGTGCTGGCGCTCTGACCGCTTTCGCGGATGACCCCGCCCCCGGCCCATGCTAGGACGCGGCATGGACCAGTTGCCCTCGAAAGCCGCCCTTGCCGCCTGGATCGCCGAACACCCCGGCGCCGTGGCGAAACGCGACATCGCCCGTGCCTTCGGCATCAAGGGCGGGGCCGCGCGCATCGAGCTGAAACGGATGCTGAAGGAACTGGAGTCCGACGGCACCGTGGAGCGCCGCCACCGGACCTACCGCGACCCCGAAAGCCTGCCGCCGGTGTCGGTGCTGCTGATCCTGCCGCCTGACGCGCAGGGCGACCAGTTCGCCAAGCCTGTGGAATGGGAAGGTCGCGGCCCCGCCCCCCGCATCCTGTTCCGCGCCCGCAAGGCCGATGCCCCGGTGGCCGAAGGCGACCGGGTGCTGGCCAAGCTGACGCCGGTGACGGGCGAGGACCACGCCTACGAAGCGCGGCTGATCCGCAAGATCGGGGTCGTGACGCACAAGGTGATCGGCATCTTCCGCAAGGAGACCGAGGGCGGCCGGATCGTGCCCATCGACAAGGGCGCCGACAAGGAATGGCGCGTCGCCGCCGACATGACGCATGGCGCCCGTGATGGCGAACTGGTCGAGGCCGAACAGGTCGGCCACCGCGCCCGCCTTGGTCTGCCGCAGGCGCGCATCCTCGAGGTTCTGGGCGACCCCTCGGCGCCACGCGCGGTCAGCCTGATCGCCATCCACCAGCACGGCATCCCCGACGATTTCCCCGATCCGGTGATCGAGGAGGCCGACCACATGACGCCCGCGGGGCTGGGCAACCGCGAGGATCTGCGCCACCTGCCGCTGGTGACCATCGACCCCGAGGATGCGCGCGACCATGACGATGCGGTCTGGGCGCATCCCGATGACGACCCGAAGAACCCCGGCGGCCATATCCTGTGGGTCGCCATTGCCGACGTGGCGCATTACGTCACGCCGGGGTCGGCGCTCGACCGCGAGGCGCGGCGGCGGGGCAATTCGACCTATTTCCCAGACCGCGTGGTGCCGATGCTGCCCGACCGGCTGTCGGGCGATCTCTGCTCGTTGCACGAAGGGGTCGACCGGGCCTGCCTTGCGGTGCGGATGAAGATCGACGCGAACGGCACGAAACTGTCGCACCGCTTCACCCGCGGCCTTATGCGTTCGGCCGCCTCGCTGGTCTATGAAGAGGTGCAGGCCGCGCAGGATGGCCGCCCATCGGACCGCTGCGCAGAGCTGATGGCCGAGGTGATCGCCCCCCTCTACGCCGCCTACGAGGCGCTGAAACGCGCCCGCGCCGCGCGCCAGCCGCTGGAGCTTGACCTGCCCGAACGGCGCATCGTGCTGACGGACGATGGCAAGGTCGCCTCGGTCGCCTTCCGTGACCGCCATGACGCGCACAAGCTGATCGAGGAATTCATGGTGCTGGCGAATGTCGCCGCCGCCGAAGAACTGATCCGCCTGCGCCGCCCGCTGCTGTTCCGCGTGCATGAGGAGCCAAGCCCCGAAAAGCTTGAGGCCCTGCGCGAGGTGGCCGAGGCCTCGGGCTTCACGCTGGCCAAGGGGCAGGTGTTGCAGACCGCGCATCTCAACCGGCTTCTGGCGCAGGCCGAGGGGTCGGATTTCGGCGAACTGCTGAACATCAGCACGCTGCGGTCAATGCCGCAGGCCTATTACCACCCGGAAAACTTCGGCCATTTCGGGCTGGCGCTGAAGGCCTATGCCCATTTCACCTCGCCCATCCGCCGCTATGCCGATCTGATGGTGCATCGCGCGCTGATCACCGGGCATGGCTGGGGCAAGGACGGGCTGAGCCCGCAGGACATCGAGATGCTGGAAGACACCGCCCAGCACATCAGCGATGCCGAACGCCGCAGCATGGCCGCGGAACGCGACACGACCGACCGCTATCTGGCCGCCTACCTGTCGGACCGGGTGGGGGCGGAATTCCCCGGCCGCATCTCGGGCGTGACCCGCTTCGGGCTGTTCGTGAAGCTGGACGAGACCGGCGCCGACGGGCTGATCCCGATCCGCACGCTGGGGCGCGAGTTCTTCCACTTTGACCCCGGCAGCCAGACGCTGATGGGGGCCGACACCGGGCTGACCCTGTCGATCGGCCAGCGCGTCACCGTCCGGCTGAACGAGGCGGTGCCGGTGACCGGCGGGCTGATGCTGGAACTGCTGGCGGTCGATGACGCGGCGCTGCCGCGCGGGCCGGGCGGCAAGGGCCGCCGGATCGCGCGCAAACCGGGCGCGGCCAAGGCGCGGTCGGCCAAGATCGAGCGCAAGGTCAAGCGCACGCGCCGGTAGCCGGCGGTCGCCTGCCGAGCGGCGCCTGGGCGCTTCCGGCGCGGGGGGCTTCGCGCTACACTCGGGGCAAAGGCAGGCCGGGGCATACCGGCGACAAGACCCGCGAGGCAGAGCATGCGTTCCCTTCTGACAGCACTGGGGCTGATCGTGCCCCTTCTGGCGCCCGGATGTGCCGCGGCGCAGGCCGTCACCCGTTCCGCCACGTCCGAGAGCGCCATGTCATCCGATCTTGTCTCTGACCAGGCCTTCCAGCAATGGGTACAGGGGTTCCGCCCTCGGGCGCTGGCGGCGGGCATCCGGCCACAGGTGTTCGACGCGGCCTTCCGCGGCGTCCACCTGAACCCCGAGGTGCTGGCCCGCGACCAGAATCAGGGCGAGTTCACCAAGACGATCTGGGATTACCTTGATTCCGCGGTGTCGCCGCAACGGGTGGCCGATGGTCAGGCGGCGCTGCGCAAATACGGCCGGGTGCTCAGCCAGATCGAGGCACGCTACGGGGTCGATCGGCACGTCGTGGTGGCGATCTGGGGGATCGAGAGCAATTACGGCACCCGCCGGGGCAACATGCCGCTGATCCAGTCGCTTGCGACGCTGGCCTACGACAGCCGCCGCGGCCGGTTCTTCGAGTGGCAACTGATCGACGCGCTGAAGATCATCCAGCACGGCGACGTGACGCCCGCGGCGATGACCGGCTCCTGGGCCGGGGCCATGGGGCACACGCAGTTCATGCCCTCGTCCTACCTCAGCTACGCGGTGGATTTCCGCGGCGACGGCAGGCGCGACATCTGGTCGGACGACCCGACCGACGCGCTGGCCTCGACCGCGGCCTATCTGGCCCATTTCGGCTGGCAGAAGGGCGCCCCCTGGGGGCTGGAGGTGACGCTGCCGCGCGGCTTCGACTATACGCAAAGCGGCCATCGCGTCACCAGGACGGTGGCGCAATGGGCCGCGCTGGGGGTGCGGCCCGCGCGCGGCGCGCGGCTGCCCGACAGCGGGCCCGCCCAGCTTCTGCTGCCCGCCGGGGCGCAGGGCGCGGCATTCCTCGTGTTCCGCAACTTTGACGTGATCGGGCGCTACAACACCGCCGATGCCTATGTGCTGGCGGTGGGCACCCTGGCCGACCGGATCGCGGGCAAACCGCCGCTGGTCGCGGGCTGGCCGCGCGATGACCGCGCGCTGACGATGGCCGAACGGATCGAGATGCAGGACAGGCTGACCGCCGCGGGCTACGACACGCAGGGCAGCGACGGGATGATCGGGCCGAACACCATCGCTGCGGTACGGGCGTACCAACGGTCGCAGGGGCTGGTGCCGGATGGCTATGCCTCGTTCGACATCCTGCGGCGTCTGCGCTGAGCCATGCTGGATGCCGCCGCGCGCCGGGTCATCGACCCACCGCTGAACGCGCTGGGCCGACGGCTGGCCGCGCGCGGGATCAGCGCCGACGCGGTGACGCTGGCCGGGCTGGCGCTGGGGCTGGTGGCGGCGGGGCTGGTGGCCGCAGGGCTTCCCGTGCTGGCACTGGTGCCGCTGCTGGTCTCGCGGCTGGCCGACGGGCTGGATGGCGCGGTGGCCCGTGCCGGGCGGGGCAGCGATTTCGGCGGATACCTTGATATCGTTGCGGATTTCCTGGTCTATGGCGCGATCCCCTGTGGCTTCGTGCTGCATGATCCCGGTACGAACGGGGCGGCGGGGGCGTTCCTGCTGCTCAGCTTCTACGTCAACGGCGCCACCTTCCTGGGCTATGCGGTGATGGCCGAGCGCCACGGCCAGACCACCAGCGCGCGCGGGGTGAAATCGCTCTATTTCTCGGCCGGGTTGCTGGAGGGAACCGAGACGATCGCCTTCCTGATGCTGCTTTGCCTCTGGCCTGAGGGCTTCGTGCCGTTGGCCTGGGCGTTCGGCGTGCTCTGCTTCCTGACCGCGCTGCAGCGGGTGCGGGCGGCGTGGCGCGTGTTCGGGGGCTGAGCCATGCGCGCCTTTGCCATCGCCGCGGTGTTGGTCTTTGCCCTGTCGCTGGCGGTGCTTGCCGGGTTCCTGATGAACGCGGGGCCGTTCTGGCACATCGACGCGGCACCGCGGCTGGCCCCCTTGCCCGCCGCGCTGGCCGATCTGGCACTGATCGCGGGCTTCGGGGTGCAGCATTCGGGCATGGCGCGGCGCGGGGTCAAGCGCGCCCTGCGCCTGCCCGCCGGGTGGGAACGGGCGGCTTATGTGCTGGCCTCGAGCGTTGCGCTCATCCTGGTCTGCGCGCTCTGGCAGCCGCTGGCGGGCCGGGTGTGGGACGCGGGGCCCGTGGCGGGGGCGGCGCTCGGCCTTCTTGGTGCGGCGGGGCTTGTGCTGGCGGGGCTGGCCGCCATGGCGATCGACGCGCCCGCGCTTCTGGGCCTGCGGCAGGCGGGCGTGGTGGCGGGTCCGGGGCAGACGGGCTTTGTCGTCCCGGCGCTTTACCGGCGGGTACGGCACCCGATCTATCTGGGCACGCTGGTGGCGCTCTGGGCGGTGCGCAGATGAGCCTGGGCCATGCCCTCTTTTCCGCGGCGCTGAGCCTTTACACGCTGATCGGCCTGCGGCTGGAAGACCGCGACCTGCACCGCAGCTTTGGCGCGGCCTACGCACGATATGCCGCGCGCGTTCCGGCCCTGATCCCCCGGTTCCGGCCCCGCGAAGAAGATTGACAGTTCTTGTCAGGTTTTCGTAGAAGGGGCTACGGGCCGAAGGAGTCGCGGCATGCAGCACCAGAACAGCTTTGACGGGCGGCCCACGGTTCCCCTTGGTCAGGCCCTGAAGGGCTTTCGCGGCGAAATCGCCCGGATCGCCGCAGACACCACGGTGTCCAGCCTCTCTGCCGACGAGATTGAACGCCGCCTGATCGAGCTGGGCTTCGTTGAAGGCGCCGAGGTGCAGATCCTGCACGAGGGGTTGTTCGGCCACGACCCGATCGCAGTGCGCGTCAACGGCGCCACCGTGGCGCTGCGGCGGCGCGAGGCGATGGCGATCCTCGCCTACTGAAAGGCCCAAGATGAACGACCAGTCCGAAGTGGGCAGCGCGCGGTTCGCGCTGGTCGGGGTGCCGAACTGCGGCAAGACGGCGCTGTTCAACCAGATGACCGGCAGCCGCCAGAAAGTCGGCAATTACGCGGGCGTGACCGTGGAACGCAAGATCGGCACCGCCCGGACCCCGGCGGGGCGCAAGGTCGATGTGGTCGATCTGCCCGGCACCTATTCGCTGCGCGCCCGCAGCCCCGATGAAGAGGTCACGCGCGACGTGATCCTGGGCCGCCGTACCGGCGAAGCCGCCCCAGACCTGCTGATCTGCGTGGCCGATGCCACCAACATGCGCGCCGCGCTGCGGCTGGTGCTGGAACTGAAGCAGGTCGGGCGGCCGATGCTGCTGGTGCTGAACATGATCGACATCGCCCGCTGGCGCGGGATCGAGATCGACACCGACGCGCTGGAAGCGGCGCTGGGCCTGCCGGTGGTGACCGCGACGGCGGTGCGCAAGGCGGGGATGGAGGCGCTGTGGGCGCGGCTCGATGCGCTTCTGGCTGCCGGGATCGCGGCGCCCGCGCCATCGGTCTGGGCGGAACCCAGCGCGCATGACCTGCGCACAGCGCAGCGCGAGGCCGACCGCATGGTCGCCCGCGCCGTCCGCCACCCGGCCCGCCCCGATACCGTGACCGCGCGGATCGACAGCGTTCTGCTGCATCCGGTGGCCGGCATCCTGTGCCTGCTGGGGCTTCTGTTCATCATGTTCCAGGCTGTCTTCACCTGGGCACAGCCGCCGATGGACCTGATCGCGGCCGGGTTCGACGCGCTGGGCACGCTGGTGCGCGACGTGGTGCCCGACGGGTTGGTGCAAAGCTTTCTGGTGGATGGGGCGATTTCCGGCGTGGGCAGCGTGCTGGTGTTCCTGCCGCAGATCCTGATCCTGTTCCTGTTCATCCTGCTGCTGGAGGATCTGGGCTACATGGCCCGCGCGGCCTTCCTGATGGACCGGATCATGGGCGGCGCCGGGCTGCACGGGCGGGCGTTCATTCCGCTGCTGTCGTCCTTCGCCTGCGCGATCCCGGGGATCATGGCCGCCCGCGTCATCGACAACCGGCGCGACCGGCTGACCACCATCCTGGTGGCGCCGCTGATGACCTGTTCGGCCCGCATCCCGGTCTATACGCTGATCATCGGCGCCTTCATCCCGGCCCGCACGGTGGCCGGGGTGCTGAGCCTGCAGGGGCTGGTGATGTTCGGGCTTTATGCGGCCGGAATCGTCTCTGCGCTGGCGGTTTCGGCGGTGGCGAAGTTCCTGTTCTGGCGCCGCGACCCCACGCCGCCCTTCATGCTCGACCTGCCCGACTACAAGCTGCCGCAACCGAAAAGCATCCTGATCGGGCTGTGGACGCGGGCCTACATGTTCCTGAAGCGGGCGGGGACCACGATCTTTTCCATGACCGTGCTGATCTGGCTTCTGGCGACCTTTCCGCTGCCGCCCGCCCATGCCACGGAACCCGCGATCACCTACAGCTTCGCCGCGATGCTGGGCAACCTGATCCACCCGCTGCTGGCGCCCGTGGGGTTCAACTGGCAGATCAGCGTTGCGCTGATCCCCGGCATGGCCGCGCGCGAGGTGGCGGTGGCCGCCCTTGGCACCGTCTACGCCCTGCAGGGCGGCGGGGATCAGGCCGTGGGCCTTGCGCTGGCCCATAGCTGGAGCCTGGCGACCGCGCTGGCCTTCCTGGCCTGGTACATCTTCGCGCCCCAATGCGCCTCGACCCTGGCCGTCATCCGGCGCGAGGCGGGCGGGGCGAAATGGATGTGGATCACTTTCGGCTACATGCTGGCGCTGGCCTATGTCGCGGCCTTCCTGACCTATCACATCGCCGTGATGTTCGGCGCGGGCTGAGGGGCTGGCATCCGCCGCCGTTCCGCGTCACTCTGCCGCCATCAAGCGGAGAGTGAGCCATGAAGAACACCGACAGGATCTGGGATCTGGTCGAGGAACGACGCGCGACCTATCGCGCGCTGGCGGACAGGGTCTACGAAACGCCCGAGATCGCCTATACCGAATACGCCTCGTGCGACGCGCATGAGGAACAGCTGCGCGCGGCGGGCGCGCGGGTGGAACGCGGCGTGGCGGGCATTCCGACGGCCGTGGTGGGTGAATGGGGCAGCGGCGGGCCGGTCATCGCGATCCTGGGCGAATATGACGCCCTGCCCGAACTGGGCCAGGAACCCGGCGTGGCCGAGGAACGCCCGACCGGCGGGCCGGGGCATGGCTGCGGCCACAACCTGCTGGGCTCTGCCGCGATGATGGCGGCTTCGGCGCTGGCGGACTGGCTGAAGGAAACCGGCACGCCCGGGACGGTGCGCTATTACGGCTGCCCGGCCGAGGAAGGCGGCGCGGCAAAGACCTTCATGGTGCGCGCCGGGCTCTTCAAGGACGTGGACGCGGCGATCACCTGGCACCCCGCCAGCCTGAACGGGGTGGATGACGCGGTGTCGCTGGCCAATACCCGGATCGACTACACCTTCTACGGCCGCGCCGCCCATGCCGCCGCCGCGCCGGA
>DAIEJF010000326.1 GCA_027351005.1 Paracoccaceae bacterium
TGATCCAGCGCCAGTTGTCCCAGCGGTCGAACTGCGCCAGATTGTCGGCCCCCATCAGCCAGACGAAGGTGACGCCGGGGTACAGGGCCTTCAGCCGCCGCAAGGTCTGCGCCGTATAGCGGGTGCCCAGCCGCGCCTCGAGGTCGCTCACCACAACACGCGGATCGCGCGCCAGCATCGCCCGCGCCCGCGCGATGCGCCGGTCCAGCGGCGCCGGGGCATCGGGCTTCAGCGGGTTGCCGGGGCTGACAAGCCACCAGACACGATCCAGCCCCAGCCGCCGGATCGCCTCGCGCGTGATGTGAACGTGGCCCGCATGGGCCGGATCGAACGATCCGCCCAGAAGCCCGATCACCATGCCACGGTCCGCGCGCGGAAATCCCTGTTTCATGCCGCCAGAGCTATCCGATCCGCCCCGCGGCGGGGAGAGGCAAAACGAAGCCCGGACAGGGCGCATCGTCACTTGCCTTCCCCATAAATCTGACCATAGTCAGCAAAATTTGCTGATGCAGGTCAATCATGCTGGATGATGTTGCCCGGCTCCGCCGGTTCAACCGCGCTGTGACGCGCGAAGTGGGCGCGCTTGACGGCTCGTTTCTGGGCCGCGGCCGCCCGCTGGGGGTGGCGCGCGTGCTGCACCTCGCCACGCCCGACGGCACCGACGTGGCCGAGGTGCGCCAGCGGCTGGGGCTTGATTCCGGCCTGCTCAGCCGCATCCTGCGCGGGCTTGAGGCCGAGGGGCTGATTGCGCTGGAAACGGCTGCCGCCGATCGCCGCCGCCGCATCGTTCGCCTGACCGAGACAGGCCGGGCCGAGCGCGAGGCCTATGAATCGCTCAGCCTCCAGAAGGCCACGCAGACGCTGACCCGCGCAGGCCAACGCCGCGTCGCGCTGGTGGCCGCGATGGACCTGATCGCCACGGTCCTGAACGAGGATCTGGTCGAGATCCGCGCCGCCGACCCCGACGACCCCGCCGCACAGGCCTGCCTTGCCGCCTATTACGCGCTGCTTTGCGAGAAGGTCGCCGGGCTGACGTCGGCCCATTTCGCCCTGCCCGATCCCGCCGCCGACAGCTTCCGCGCGCCCCGTGGCGCCTTCCTGCTGGCCTGGTCCGACACGCTGGCCGTGGGCTGCGTCAGCCTGCGCCCGCTTCAGGGCGACACCGCCGAGGTCAAGCGGCTCTGGGTCCACCCGGACGCGCGCGGGCAGGGGCTGGCCCGTCGCCTGATGGCCGCGATCGAGGCCGAAGCCCGGCGCCTGGGCTACCGCGACCTCAGGCTGGACACCAATCGCGCCCTGCCCGAGGCCATCGCGCTTTACCACGCCACCGGCTGGACCGAGGTCGCCCCCTACACCGACTTCCCGGCCACCCACTGGTTCGGAAAGGCGCTCTGACGCTCCCGTCGCCCCGAAAATGCGTGCAAAACCCTATCGATCAGGTCGCCAAGATCGGCCATGGTAAGGCCGACAGGCGCATGAAGGAGTGGGACGTGACACTCGACAGGCACGTCATGGCGCGGCTCGGCCTCTCGCTCCTCGCCTTCGCGGGGATCGGCTGGCTTGTGTTGGTCATGCTGGTGCGGTCTGCGACATTTGGCGGGCCCGGCAGCGCCGCGCAGGGCGCCGGCTATTCGGATTTCGACGAGTTTCACCTTGTAGGGCGGATGATCTGGCAGGGCGCCGCCGCTCAGGCCTACGCGCTTCCCGACATGCTGGCCGCGCTGCACGTCGACGCTGGGCTGCCCGTGCGGATGCCCTGGGCCTACCCGCCGCAGTTCGATCTGGTGGTCGCGGCGCTGGCTCTTGTGTCGAAGGGCACCGCCTATCTCGTGTTCATCGGCGGGGCATTCTTCTTCTACCTGTGGGTCCTTCGGCGACTGGCGGGGCCGGAATTTGCCGTCTCGCTCCTGATCTGCCTGCCCGCGCTGAATACCTGCATGACCTTCGGGCAGAACGGCTTCCTGACGGCGGGGCTGGCGGGGGCCTTCGCGCTCGGGATGCTGCGCAACAGCGCGCTGGCCGGCCTGCCCCTTGGCCTCATGGTGATCAAGCCACACCTTGCGATCGGCCTCGCCGCCGTCGCGCTGGCCCGACGGCAGTGGGGGGTGCTCGGCCTGGCGGCGCTGGTCGTTCTCGCCACCTCGGCTGCCGCCAGCCTGGCGTTCGGCCTGCCGATCTGGGCCGACTTCGCCGCGGCGGTGCAGGCATCGAGCAGCTATCTGCGCAAGATCGACGGGTTCCCGCTCTATCGCATGGTCTCGATCTACGCGACGGCACGCACCCAGGGCCTGTCAGCAGAGACCGCACTTCTGCTGCAAGGCGGCGTGGGGCTGGCGGCGATTGCCGTTGTTGTGGTGGCGGCGGTCCGCAGGGTGCCGCCCCGCCACCTGCTGGGCGCGGCGCTGCTGTGCACCGTGGCGGTCAGCCCCTACAGCTATGACTACGATCTGCCGATGCTGGGGATGGCGGCGGGGCTGCTGGCCGCCGATCTGCGCCGCGCGGCAACCTGGATGGAACAGATCGCCATCTTCGCGCTGGCCTGGATTGCGGGGGGCTGGCTGCAGGTGGTGCTGGCGACAAAGCCGCCGGGGCGGGTCATCGCGGAAGAGACCACGACCCTTGCGGGCGCCGCCTACCTGGTTCTTGTTGTCCTGATCCTGGCCGTACTGCGCCGGGCCCGGTCGCAGGGCCCCCTGTGCGCTTCGCCCGTGGCACCAGCATCCGCCCCGCCGCGCGGCGTTGCCCTCGAGGCTCAGACGCGATAAAGCCGGGGCGTCCCCTGGTCCGTCCGAGAGAGAGCATAATGGCCGCCTATCAATACGTCTACCACATGGATGGTGTTTCCAAGACCTATCCCGGCGGCAAGAAGTGCTTCGAGAACATTCGGCTGAACTTCCTTCCGGGGGTCAAGATCGGGGTCGTCGGCGTCAACGGCTCGGGGAAATCCACGCTGCTGCGCATCATGGCCGGCATCGACAAGGACTTTCAGGGCGAGGCCTGGGCCGCCAAGGGGGCCCGCGTGGGCTATCTGGCGCAAGAGCCGGAACTGGACCCGAACCTGACCGTGCGCGGCAACGTCATGCTGGGTGTCGCGGCCAAGCAGGCCAAGCTTGACCGTTACAACGAGCTGGCGATGAACTACTCGGACGACACCGCCGAGGAGATGGCCCGCCTGCAGGACGAGATCGACGCCGAGAACCTCTGGGATCTCGACAGCCAGGTCGATGTCTCGATGGAGGCGCTGCGCTGCCCGCCGGACGATGCCGATGTCACCACCCTGTCGGTCGGCGAACGCCGCCGCGTGGCGCTGTGCCGGCTGCTGCTGGAAGCGCCCGAGATGCTGCTGCTGGACGAACCGACCAACCACCTCGATGCCGAAAGCATCGCCTGGCTGCAACAGCACCTGATCGACTATACGGGCACCATCCTGATCGTCACCCACGACCGCTACTTCCTGGACGACATCACAAGCTGGATCCTGGAACTCGACCGCGGCCGGGGCATCCCGTACGAGGGCAACTATTCGTCCTGGCTGGAACAGAAGGCCAAGCGCCTGCTGCAGGAAGCCCGCGAGGACAAGGCCCGCCAGAAGACGCTGGAAAAGGAACTGAACTGGATCCGCGCCGGCGCCAAGGCCCGGCAGGCCAAGCAGAAGGCCCGGATCCAGAAATACAACGAGATGGCCGGGCAATCGGTGCGCGAACGCGTGTCAACCGCGCAGATCGTCATCCCCAACGGCGAGCGGCTGGGCGGCAAGGTGATCGAGATCGACGGCCTGACCAAGCACATGGGCGACCGTCTGCTGATCGAGAACCTGTCGCTGACCGTGCCGCCGGGCGCCATCGTCGGCGTCATCGGCCCGAACGGGGCGGGGAAATCGACCCTGTTCAAGATGATCACCGGCCAGGAGACCCCGGATTCCGGCACCATCACCCTGGGCGAGACGGTGCAGCTCAGCTATGTCGACCAGTCGCGCGACGCGCTCGACCCCAACAAGACCGTGTGGGAGGAAGTCTCTGACGGGCTCGACATCATCCAGCTTGGCGATGCCGAGGTGAACAGCCGCGCCTATGTCGGCGCCTTCAACTTCAAGGGCACCGACCAGCAGAAGAAGGTGGGCCTGCTGTCGGGTGGCGAACGCAACCGGGTGCACCTGGCCAAGCTTCTGCGCTCGGGCGGCAACGTGCTGCTGCTGGACGAACCGACCAACGACCTCGACGTGGAAACGCTGCGCGCGCTGGAAGACGCGATCGAGGATTTCGCGGGCTGCGTGCTGGTCATCAGCCACGACCGCTTCTTCCTCGACCGGCTCTGCACCCATATCCTCGCCTTCGAGGGTGACGCGCATGTGGAGTGGTTCGAAGGCAACTTCGAAGCCTACGAGGAAGACAAGGAACGCCGCCTGGGCCCGGATTCGCTGGAACCGAAGCGGGTGAAGTACAAGAAGTTCACCCGCTAAAGCCCCCCCGCAGGGTGCGCATTCATTGCGCACCCTTCTGGTCAGCGCGCCACCGTCACCGTGCAATGGGCCCGGCCCGCCACATCGGCCGCAACCGACCCCAGCATCAACCGCGACAGCCCGCGCTTGTCGCCGGTGCCCATCACGATGTGGTCCACGCGGCTGGTTTCGGCATGGCCCACGATCCCGCTGGCCGCCTCGCGGTCGATGACCACGGCGCTGGAACTGGGGGCCTGCCCCGCCGCCGTGGCAAGGGCGGCGGCATCGTCCAGGATCTGCCGGGCGCCCTCGTCGGTCCAGGTATGGACCAGCGGCCCCCGCCCGCCGCCATGCGCCACGTTCACCACGCACAGCAGAAGCTCGCCGCCGAACTTCTGCGCCATCTCCGCCGCCACGGCCACCGCGTGTCGCGCGTGGTCGGTTCCGTCAACGGGGCACAGGACTCTGTAGGTCATCGCGGATCCCTCCGATTCCGGGCAAGCCCCGGTCAGACAGAAGGATGATGCCACGGGCCGCAGCACGCCTTGACCTGCGTCAACGGACCACCGCCGCGGGCGCGGGCCCCCTCGGAGCCTGACGCCTGCGCGACCTTTCGGCCGGGCGACGGCGGTTCGCTGTGGCATTTCCAAGACCGACGGGGTATTTCTGGGCGCATATTCAAAGCGCTTTGGCTGCGGCAGGGAGAGGTTGGGGATGACGATCAGGGTCACGGTCTGGGGCGAGAACGTTCACGAGCGCAAGAACGCGGTGGTAGCGGGCATCTACCCCAAGGGGATGCACAGCTGCATCGCCGACGCGCTGAACGCGGCGG
>DAIEJF010000009.1 GCA_027351005.1 Paracoccaceae bacterium
AGCCTGTCTAGGGCCGTGGCGCAGCGACGGAGTTCGCCGCCGCCTGACACGTTTCTGTCATGTTCGATGTGCTAGGTGGTGGATGGCCGCGCCGTTCGGCCAGGGCGATGCCAGTGGGGGTAGAGGTCTGCATGATCAAGGTGACAATGGGCGCCGCCGATGGCGAAATCGGCAAGATGAGCCTCGAAGGGACGATCGACATCGCCGGTGCGGCAGAGATCGAGCAACCCTTCAGCATCCTCAGCGGGTCGCGTCGCTGTGTCGTGGTAGACTTTACCCGGGTCGACTTTCTGGCCTCGCTCGGCGTGCGGGTTCTGGTGCAGTCGGCGCGTGCGCTGGGCAGCCGCGGCGGTCGGCTGATCCTTGTCGGCGCGGCCGAGCCCGTGCGTCGCGTGCTGGTGGCCTGCGGCGTTGACACGATCGTCGATCCGGTCGACAGCGACGCCGACGCCATGATGGTCGCACGACGCTAGATGTTGCAGGACACGATCGAATTCGAGGCCGAGATCAGGGCGGTTGACGCCCTGAACCGCTGGCTGACCGAGGCCGTTGCCACGGCCGGGCTGGACCGCGGCGTGGCGGATGATCTGAAGCTCTGCCTGCATGAGATCGTCAGCAACATCATCCTGCACGGACAAGGCAGCGACCGCCGCATTCAGGTGGATCTGCAACTGTCGGACGACACGGCAACGGCCACCGTCATCGACCGCTGCCAGGCCTTCGACCCGACCGCGCGGCCGCTGGCCGACAAGATCCGCAATCTGGAGACGGCGCAGATCGGCGGCTTCGGCATCACGCTGGTCCGCACGGTGGCCGAGACGGTGCGTTACGCGCGTGCCGGGGGGGCCAACGTGCTGACGCTTACCTGCCGTCGGCGGTAACGGCCCCATCGTCGCCAAGATAGCGGAAGGCAAGGCAGGTGATGTCATCGGATTGCGGCGCGCTGCCTGCGAACCGTTCGACCGCCTCGATCAGTTCGCCCACGATCACCTCGGGCGCGGCCTTCCGGTTGTGCGCAAGGCTGTCATGGGTGCGGGCTTCGCCGAACATCTCGCGGTCGATGGTGAAGGCTTCCGTCACCCCGTCCGTGGCCAGCACCAGCCCGTCGCCGGGCGCGAGGCTGCGTTCGCCCATCCGGAACCGCGCCCCCGGAAAAAGCGCGATCGCGGGGCCTGTGGTCGCGGCCCGTTCGATCCGGCCCCCGGTCAGAAAATAGACCTCTTGGTGCCCCGCGCAGGCATAGTGCAGATGGCCTGTCGCAAGATCGACGATGACAAGGGCCACGGTCACGAACATCGATTCCGTATTGTCCTCGGCCAGCAGATCGTTGGCGCGGGCCAGGATCTCTGCCGCCGAGCCCCCCTGTCTGGCGGCCGTCCGCAAGACCATGCGCGACACGCCCATGAACATCGCGGCAGGCACGCCCTTGCCGGAAACGTCGCCGATCAGCAGCGCCAGCCGCCGGTCGTCGATCTGGAACCAGTCGTAGAAATCGCCGCCGATTTCGCGCGCGGGCTTCATGCGGGCGCTGATGGCGTAGCGCGGATCCGTCGGCCCATCCGATGACCGCCGCGGCAGGAACGAGGCCTGGATTTCCGCAGCGGTCCGCATCTCGTGGCTGTGCAGGCGTCGGCGGTGCATCTCGACCGCCATGTCCTCGAATGTATCGGCAAAATGGTTGTAGCGCTGCGCCTGCTTGCGCAGTTCGTCCAGCATCACGGGGTCGAATTCGTCGCGGGCAACGGCATTTGCCGCCTGCGTAAGGGTCGCAAAGACGCCGTTCAGGCTCTGGATGCGCGCGCCAAGTTCCGCGATCACCGCCATCGCCGCCTCGGGGCTGTCGGCAAGGGCCTTGCGGATCGTCGCCTGTTCGATGCGCAGAAGCGTGGCGGGCTCGATCGTGGACACGCTCGCCGTGCGCGCAGAGGTCGTCAGCGCGCCGACCTCGCCCACCAGCCCGCCCCGCGCGATCACGGCCACCGTCACGATGCCCTTTGGCGTCCGGGCGTCGACCGACAGGCGTCCGGCCAGAACAAGATAGGCAAAGCGCCCGATGTCGCCCTCGGAGAACAGAAGGGTGTTCGCCGGGTGCTGTTCGATCTCGCTTTCGCGGATGATGCCCAGCAGGCGTTCGCGCCCCAGCCCGGCAAAGCTCGACGAGCCGAGCAGGGCGTCAACGACTTCGGTATCTGCGCGGGCCTGTTCCAAGATGCGGTCTCGATCTGGTCAGCGGTTCACGGCGGGGGCAGGTTCGGGTCCGGCCCGGCCGCAGCGCCGCGCGGGGGGATTGCGCGCCGAAAGGATCGCGGCTCAGCCAGCATCCGTCCGGGCCGGTTGGGGGGGCGCCGGCAGGGCGTTCTGCTCTGCCTCGACAAGCCGGGCGGTCATGCGGCCGGTAATCAGCCGCACGAGTTCATAGGCAAAGCGCGGGTTGTTGAAGAAAAGTTCGCGCACCCGTCTCTCGCTGATCTCGGCGACGCTCACCGGGCCGTCGGCCACGGCCGAGGCCGTGCGCAGCCCATCCGACGCGAAAAGTCCGATTTCGCCGAACATGCTGCCGGGCCCCAGTGTCCTGCCAAGTTCGGGCAGGCGAACCTGGCCGTCGACGATGACGAACAGCCGGTCGGCACGGTCGCCGCGCGTGAACAGGTGCGCGCCGTCGTCGTACCGCCGCCGGTCACCGATCACGATCATCCAGTCGAAGCGTTCGGTTCCCGGGGCGACTTCGGCCACCTTCGCCGCGATGCGGGCAAACCGCTGGATCTGGATCAGCCGAACGAAGTTCAACGGCAGAAGAAGCCCGTGCAAGAGCAGGATGGGCATCAGATGCGCGGTCAGGCCGTAGGTGATGAAGGCCATGTTGCTGGCAATCGCCACGAGCCGCAGCGACAGCATCGTCTTCATCGAAAACGCAAGAAAGACAGCAACCGCTGCCAGATATCCGAAGGCGTCCACCATGGTCATTTTACAAACAATCACCTTCTGCGGGGTACACTTGGTCCGTGGACAGGCAAAACCTTAGTCAACGGCTGGGAGGATCGACAAGACGGGAAACCTGCCCGACGCGCGATTTCGGGGCGGCGCGGTCGCGCCCGGGTGGTGGCTAGCCCATCCAGACCCAGAGCATCGCGATATAGGTGAACTGGTGCAGCAACTGGTCCGTTCCGAACAGCGCCCAATAGGCGCGGTCGGCGGTCGTCAGCCGCAGCCTGGCCTGCAGACGATCCTTTGCCCAGTCCAGATGGTAATGCACGATCCCTTCGCACAGGATGGTGGCGATCAGGCCCGGCAGCGGGATCGCAAGGGCCAGCAGCACCGGCACGCTTGCCGCCATGTGGATCGCAACGTGCAAAAGCCCGCCGGGATGACCGTAGCGCCCCTTGTTGAAGACCACGTATTTCGACTGAAGCAGGTAGTCGGCAACAAAGTGCTTCACCTCGAACAGAGCCACGCCCAGCAGCAACGCGCCTGAGGTCATCAGCCAATCCCCGCATTGAACCAACAGATCGCGCCGACATTCGTTCAAGCGGCGACGCCGCGCCACCGTTTCCGTTGTCCGGGCGCCGCGCAATGCGGCGGGCGTTGCACGGATACCGCGCCGCTGCGCGGACCGAATCGTCCGCCCGTTGTGGGGCCGCCGGGCGCCGCCTGTCGCCGCGCACGCACCGCGTGGCCGTTGCCAGCGTCGCACAGGGCAGTCAGTGGATCGGAATAGCCCGGTTTTCGGACACAATGATCG
>DAIEJF010000020.1 GCA_027351005.1 Paracoccaceae bacterium
GCCGAACGCCTCGCGCGGGCGCTTGGCCTCGACCGCCTGCGCGGCGGCGGGTGTCGCGGTCACGCGCAGCTCTTCCGGCGCCGAACGCCCGGCGCGCCACAGCCGCAGGAAGGCCGTGGCCAGCGCCTCCGGCCCGTAGGCGCCGGTCAGCGCGGCCACCGCGGCGGCCTCGTCCTCGGCCACCGGCGCGCCCAGTTCCGGCGCGGTCATCAGGCGGGCGTCGTCGCGTTCCTGCACCTCGTCGGCCGAGGGCGCGGGGCCCCAGGTCGCGGTGACGCGCGCGCCTTGCAGGATGCGCTGTGCCTTGCGGTAGTCGCGTGGCGTGACGATCAGCACCGAGGTGCCCTTGTTCCCCGCCCGGCCCGTGCGCCCAGACCGGTGCAGAAGCGTCTCGGGGTTCGTCGGCAGGTCGGCATGCACCACCAGTTCCAGCCCCGGCAGGTCGATCCCGCGGGCGGCCACGTCGGTCGCGATGCAAACGCGGGCCCGCCCGTCGCGCATCGCCTGAAGGGCGTGGGTGCGTTCCTGCTGGCTCAGTTCGCCCGACAGCGCCACCACCTGAAAGCCGCGGTTGTGGAAGCGGCCCATCAGATGCGTCACCTCGGCGCGCGTCTTGCAGAACACGATCGCGGTGCGCGCCTCGAAGTAGCGCAGGACGTTGATGATGGCATGCTCTCGGTCCTCGTTGGCCACGCTCATCGCGCGGTATTCGATGTCCACATGCTGCTTCTGCTCGGCCGCCGTCTTCAGCCGCACCGCGTCGCGCTGGTAGCTTTCGGCCAGCTTGGCAATTTCCGGCGGAACCGTGGCCGAGAACATCAGCGTCCGCCGCCCCTCGGGTGCAGCGCCCAGGATGAACTCCAGATCCTCGGCAAAGCCCAGGTCCAGCATCTCGTCGGCCTCGTCCAGAACCACGGCACGGATCGCCGAAAGGTCGAGCGTTCCGCGTTCGATATGGTCCTTCAGGCGGCCCGGCGTGCCCACCACGATATGCGCCCCGCGTTCCAGCGAGCGGCGTTCGTTGCGGAAATCCATGCCCCCCACGCAAGAGGCCGTCAGGACGCCCGCCTCGGCATAAAGCCAGTCGATCTCGCGCTTGACCTGCAGCGCAAGCTCGCGGGTGGGGGCGATGATCAGCGCAAGCGGGGCCTCGGCGGGCGGCAGCAGCAGCGCATCGCCCAGCACGTCGGGCGCGATGGCCAGACCGAAGGCCACGGTCTTGCCCGATCCGGTCTGCGCCGACACCAGCAGGTCCTTGCCCGCCAGCCCGTCTTCCAGCACCGACAACTGCACCGGGGTCAGGGTTTCATAACCACGCTTTTCAAGCGCGGCCGCAAGCGGCGCCGCAATGGCGGAGATATCCGTCATGTTCCGTCTTTCCAAAGGGGGGCGGCCGGAACCTTGCCGGCGGGCCCATGTGATGGCTCGCCCATCCCCCTCGGCCGGGCCTCCCTGCCCGGCACCACGGAAACACCGGAGCCTGAAGCCGGCCTGATACCCTGTTTCGGCGCCGATGTATAGTCAGCCCTGCGGTTCGGGCTGCGGGATCAGCCAGATCAGCACCGCGATGGCCAGAAAGGCGGTGGAGTTGTAGACCAGCGCCGCCGCCATTGCGTCCTTGTAGACCGCGTGCGCATCCGGCGCGCTGGACAGCGTCTGAAGGCGTGCGAAGAAGATCTGCCCCAGGATCGCCACCCCCAGCGCGCCGCCCACCTGCTGAAAGGCCTGCAACGCGCCCGAGGCCGAGCCGGTGTCGCGCCCGGGCACCGAGGTCAGCACGACCTGGAAGATGGGCGAGATGCAGGTGCCAAGGCCAAGGCCGCCCAGAAGCAGGAAGGGTGCATAGAACGGCCAGTCGATCGCCGCGCCCGTCCCCTCTACCGTCCAGCGCAGCCCGAACATCGCCAGCGCAAGGAACCCCGCACCTGCGGTGATCCGCTGTCGCTGCCAGCGGTTGCCCAGCCGCCCGGAGGTCAGCGAGGCGGCCATGACCCCGATGGAAAACGGCATCGTCATCATGCCCGAATGCATCGGGTCCAGCCCGAAGCCCGATTGCAGGAACACTGCCAGCACCACGAAGAATCCGGGGATCCCGGAATAAAGCAGGGTCGACAGCACGGTTCCCAGCACAAAGCCCTTGTCGGCCAGCAGGCTGACCGGCAGCAGTTGCGGGCGCCCCGCGCGGGCCAGCCGGGTTTCCCAGGCCGCGAAGGTGGCCCCCAGCGGCAGCGCCGCGGCCAGGGTCACGAAGATCCAGGCAGGCCAGCCCGCCTCACGCCCCTCGATCAGCGGGAAGACCACCGCCAGCAGCGTCGCCGCCGCCAGCAGCACGCCCATCAGGTCAAGCTTCAGGGGATGGTTGCCCCGGATCTCGGGCACCAGCCGCAGGGAAAGCGGAATGGCGATCAGCCCGATCGGCACGTTCACCAGAAAGATCGGCCGCAAGTCGAGCCCCGCGATGTCCTGCCCGATCAGGAACCCGCCCAGCACCGGCCCCATCACCGAGGCCAGCCCCGAGGCCAGACCGAACAGCGCGAAGGCCTTGCCGCGCTCCTGCGGCGGAAAGAGCACCGGCACCAGCGCCAGCGTCTGCGGCATCATCAGGGCGCCGCCCGTGGCCTGCAGCACCCGTGCTGCCACCAGCGCCCCGACCCCTGGCGCCAGCCCGCACAGGGCCGAGCCGAAGGTGAAGACGCCGATCCCGGTCACGAACATGCGGCGGCGTCCCAGGATGTCGCCCAGTCGCCCGGCGGGCAGCAAGAGAAGCGCGAAGGTCAGGATATAGGCCGCCACCACCCATTCGATCTGCGCAGGCGTCGCCCGGAAGGCGCGCAACAGCGAGGGCAGGGCCACGTTC
The DNA here is from genome assembly GCA_027351005.1 of Paracoccaceae bacterium. Lineage (GTDB taxonomy): Bacteria > Pseudomonadota > Alphaproteobacteria > Rhodobacterales > Rhodobacteraceae > Solirhodobacter. The sequence goes on from DAIEJF010000020.1 coordinate 2,858, forward strand.
ACGATCGAGACATCGATCAGGTTCATGAAGGCCGCGGCCAGAAGGACCGCCATCGCGATCCATCTTTGCTCGGGGTAGGCGCCGGGTGACATCGGCGCCGCCCGCCCGGGCTGCGGCAACGGTTCCAGTTCCATGGGCTGCACCTGTGCTGGGCGCGCGGTTGCGACCGCGCCGGGGCCGGACCCTAGGCCGAGTTGCCGGAAAGGAAAAGGGCCGAGACCGCGCGATCCGAGCGCCCGGCCGCGGGGGGCGGGGCAAAATAGGTTCGCGCCCGGCGGACCCGTGCTTGACCCCGTGGCCGCAATGGCTAGGTTGCGCGCGTCCCTGGTGACCGGAGCCTCCTCATGACCCAGCGCCTGCATCTCGTCTTTGGCGGCGAGCTTGTCAGCCCCTCGAAGACCGTCTTCAAGGACGTGTCGAAAATTCACATCGTCGGCATGTTCCCCGACTATGCCAGCGCGCATTCCGCCTGGAAGGCCGAGGCGCAGCGGACGGTTGACGACGCGCACATGCGCTACTTCATCGCCCATATCCACCGCCTGCGCGATGAAGAGATTGCCGCCAGCGCGACCGAAGAACTGGGCGACTGAGCCCGTACGATGCGCCGTCCGCTGGGCCTTGCGCTCTATCTTGCGTTGACGGCGCGACGCCGTATCGGGGGGGCGGCACCTGCCCTTCCCGATCCGCAGGCACGACCGAAGGGGCCGCTGGTCTGGCTGCAGGTGCCCCAGGGTGACACCCTGCCTGCCGCCGTCGAACTGGCCCGCCGCATCGTCGAGGAACGCCCCGCCGCGCATGTTCTCGTGACGGCGGCCGAGTTTCCCGCGCCACCGCCGCGCCGCATCCTGCATGCCCCGTTGCCCGTGTCCGACCCAGCAGAGATGGCGGCGTTCCTCGCCCGCTGGCAGCCGGACGCCGCGGCCCAGATCGGCGGCGCCATCGATCCGGTCATGCTGTGCGCCGCGGCAACGGCCGGGCTGCCGCCGCTTCTGGTGCAGCCCCAGCTTCCCGCCCCCCGTCCGCTGCGCTGGATCCCGTGGCTGTCACGCACGGTGCTGGGCCACGTCGCCCGCATCCTGGTTCCCGAGGAGACCGCCGCGCGCACGCTTCGGCGGATGTCGGGCGGGGCGGCACAGGTGCAGGTGGTCGGCCGTCTGGGTGAAGGCTCGGTCGCTCTGCCCTGCAACGAGGCCGAGCGCGAGGCGATGGCGCAGACGTTGCACACCCGCCCGATCTGGCTGGCGGTACAGGTGCCAGAGGCCGAACTGCCGCTTGTGGCCGAGGCCCATCGCGCCGCCCTGCGTCTGGCGCACCGGCTTCTGTTGATCCTGGTGCCCGAAGACCCCGCCCGCGGGGCCGCCATCGCCGCGCATCTGGCCGCGTCCGAGGGCTGGACCGTGGCCCAGCGCAACGGCGAGAGCGACCTCGAGCCCGAGACAGAGGTCTATGTGGCCGACACCGAGGGCGAACTTGGCCTGTGGTACCGGCTGGCCCCCATCACCTACCTTGGCGGCAGCCTGCTGGGCCCCGGCTGCCTGCGTCCGCCGTTCGAGCCCGCGGCGCTGGGCTCGGCCGTGATTCACGGGCCGCAGGCCGGGCCCCATGGCGCGGCGCTTGCCAGCCTGTCAGAGGCGCGCGCCGTGCGCGAGGTGCGCAGTGCCGCCGAATTGGGCGATGCGGTGGGCGACCTGCTGTCGCCCGACCGCGCGGCGCTTCTTGCGCACAATGCCTGGGCCGTCACGTCGAACGGGGCCGATGTCACCGATGCTGTGGCTGGCATGCTGCTACAGGCGGTCGATGCCCG
>DAIEJF010000183.1 GCA_027351005.1 Paracoccaceae bacterium
TATCATCTTCGCCACCCACTGCCACAACGATCTCGGCATGGCGACCGCCAACTCGCTGGCGGCGGTCGAGGCGGGTGCGCGGCAGATCGAATGCACGATCAACGGGCTGGGCGAACGCGCGGGCAACACCGCGCTGGAAGAAGTGGTGATGGCGCTGAAGGTGCGCCACGACATCATGCCCTACACCACGGGCATCGACACCACGCGGATCATGAACATCAGCCGCCGGGTTGCCGCCGTCTCGGGCTTTCCGGTGCAGTTCAACAAGGCGATCGTGGGCAAGAACGCCTTCGCCCATGAATCCGGCATCCATCAGGACGGGATGCTGAAGAACGCCCAGACCTTCGAGATCATGCGCCCCGAGGATGTCGGGTTGGCCGCGACCAACCTTGTCATGGGCAAGCATTCCGGCCGGGCGGCGCTGCGCGCCAAGCTGAAGGATCTGGGCTACGAACTGGCCGACAACCAGTTGAACGACGTCTTCGTGCGGTTCAAGGCGCTGGCCGACCGCAAGAAGGAAGTCTACGACGACGACCTGATCGCCCTGATGAGCGAGACGGCGTCGGTCGCGGTGAACGAGCGGCTGCAAGTCAGGTTCCTGCGGGTGATCTGCGGCACGCAGGCACCGCAATCGGCCGACCTGATCCTGAGCGTGGACGGCGAGGACAAGCAGGTGACGGCCACCGGCGACGGCCCGGTGGACGCGACCTTCCGCGCCATTTCCACCATCTTCCCGCATACCGCGCGGCTGGCGCTGTTCCAGGTGCAGGCGGTGACGGAAGGTACCGACGCGCAGGCCACCGTGATCGTGCGGCTTGAGGAAGACGGCAAGATCGTCACCGGCCAGTCGTCAGACACCGACACCGTGGTTGCGGCGGCCAAGGCCTATGTGGCGGCTCTGAACAACCTGATCGTGCGCCGCACCAAGGCCGCGCCGAACGCGGACATGAAGTCGGTCTACTACAAGGACGCCTGAAGGCGCGGGCGGGCGGCCCCCCCGTGCGGGGCCGCTCGCGCAGCCGTGACCGGGCGCGGGACCGGACTGTGGCGGAAAGGCGCCTCTGGCGCGCGGGGCTCCCCTTTCCCTTCGCAGACGGCCCGCCTATAAGGGCCCGGGCCTGCCTCGGAAGAGTCGCGGGTATGCGGGTTACTCGTCGACACAGGATCATCACAGCATGGCTGGACTTTCGAGCCTCTTCTCGTCGGACATGGCGATCGACCTCGGCACGGCGAATACGCTCGTTTACGTCAAAGGGCGCGGCATCATCCTGAACGAACCCTCGGTGGTGGCCTACCACGTCAAGGACGGCAAGAAGCAGGTCCTGGCCGTAGGCGAGGATGCAAAGCTGATGCTGGGCCGCACCCCGGGCAGCATCGAGGCGATCCGCCCGATGCGCGACGGCGTGATCGCCGACTTCGACGTGGCCGAAGAAATGATCAAGCATTTCATGCGCAAGGTGCACAAGCGCAGCACTTTCGCCAAGCCGAAGGTCATCGTCTGCGTGCCCTATGGCGCGACCCCAGTCGAAAAGCGTGCCATCCGCCAGTCGGTCCTGTCGGCCGGTGCCAGCCGCGCGGGCCTGATCGCGGAACCCATCGCGGCAGCCATCGGCGCGGGGATGCCCATCACCGACCCGACCGGCAGCATGATCGTGGACATCGGCGGCGGCACCACCGAGGTGGCGGTGCTGAGCCTGGGCGACATCGTCTATGCCCGCTCTGTCCGTGTCGGCGGCGACCGGATGGACGAGGCGATCATCAGTTACCTGCGCCGCCAGCATAACCTGCTGGTCGGCGAATCGACCGCCGAGCGGATCAAGACCTCGATCGGCACGGCGCGGATGCCCGACGACGGGCGTGGCCTGTCGATGCAGATCCGTGGCCGCGACCTGCTGAACGGCGTGCCGAAGGAATCCGAGATCAACCAGGCCCAGGTGGCCGAGGCGCTGGCCGAACCCGTGCAGCAGATCTGCGAAGCCGTGATGGTCGCACTGGAAGCAACGCCGCCCGATCTGGCCGCCGATATCGTGGACCGCGGCGTGATGCTGACCGGCGGCGGTGCGCTGCTGGGCGAGCTGGATCTTGCGCTGCGCGAACAGACCGGGCTTTCGATCTCGGTCGCGAACGAGTCGCTGAATTGTGTTGCTCTCGGCACTGGCAAGGCGCTGGAATACGAAAAGCAGCTTCGGCATGTGATAGACTACGACAGCTGAGGCCCTGGGCCTCAGCGCCCGAGGCGAGGCTGCCGTGGCGAACAACAAGAACGGATACGATGATTTCGTCCGCCCCATCCGGCGCCTGCTGGTTGGGATCTCGGCGTTCGTCCTGATCGCCGTCTTTCTTCTGTGGCGGATCGACAGCCCGCGCGTGGAACGCTTCCGCGCGGCGCTGGTGGATCGGTTCGTGCCCAGCTTCTCGTGGCTGATGCTGCCGGTCACGCATCTGACGGTGATGGCCGAAGGGTTCGAAAGCTACGCGAGCCTTTACGAACAGAACCAGGAACTGCGGCGCGAATTGCAGCAGATGAAGGCCTGGAAAGAGGCCGCGCTGCAACTGGAACAGAAGAACGCAAAGCTGCTGGACCTGAACCAGGTGCGGCTGGACCCCGCGCTGACCCATGTCACGGGCGTCGTGCTGGCCGATTCCGGCTCGCCGTTCCGGCAGTCGGTGCTGCTGAACGTGGGGGCGCGTGACGGGATCCTGGATGGCTGGGCGGTGATGGATGGCCTGGGCCTGGTCGGCCGCATCTCGGGCGTGGGCGACAGCACAAGCCGGGTGATCCTGCTGACCGATTCCAACAGCCGCATTCCGGTGACGATCGAGCCGTCGGGCCAGCACGCCCTGCTGGAGGGCGACAACACCGCCGTGCCGCCGCTCGACTTCGTCGAGAACCCCGACCTCGTGCGGCCGGGGGATCAGGTGGTGTCATCGGGCGATGGCGGGCTGTTTCCGGCGGGCCTTCTGGTGGGACAGGTGGCCGAAGGGCCGGACCGCCGCCTGAAGGTGCGGCTGGCGGCCGATTACGAACGGCTGGATTTCCTGCGCGTGCTGCGCAGCCGCCCCGCGCCGCATATCGACGACCCCGGCAGCCTGATCGCGCCCGCGGTGCCGCCGCAGCCGCCCGCCCCCGCGTCGAAATCCAATGGCTAGTCGGCAGCTCATCCATCCGCGGTGGAAATTCCGCGCGCTCTATGTCGGGGTGGCCGTCGCGCTGACGGTCCTGCGCCTCTTGCCCATCCGCACCCTGCCCGCCACCATCCCCGGGCCTGACCTGCTGACCTGCGTGACACTCGCCTGGGTCCTGCGGCGGCCGGAATATGTGCCCGTGGTCCTGATCTCTGCGGTCTTCCTGTTCGAGGATTTCCTGCTGCAACGTCCGCCCGGGCTCTGGGCGCTGGTGGTGCTGATGGGCACAGAATTCCTCCGCTCGCGCGAAGCGATGACGCGCGAGGTGGGGCTGATGATGGAATGGGCCATCGTATCGGTGGTCATGGTCGCTATGACCCTGGCCTACCGCGTCGCCTATGCCGTGGCCTTCATCGACGAACCGCCGATGGCGCTGGTGGCGCTGCAGCTTCTGGGCTCGATCCTGTGCTACCCGATGGTGGTGGGGCTGTCGCGGTTGGCCTTCGGGCTGCGCAAGGCCGCCCCCGGCGAAGTGGATGCCT
>DAIEJF010000107.1 GCA_027351005.1 Paracoccaceae bacterium
CAATTGATACGGCATAACGCATTAAAATGTCGCAGCGGATTTCGGCTGCGGCGGTGGCCGGCAGCCGCTAGAACGCCCTGAAAAGGGGGGGACAGCATGGCGCCGCATATCGTCGTGGGTGTGGTCGCGGTAACGCTGCTGGCCAGTTTCGTGAAGGGGGCCGTCGGCTTCGGGATGCCGATGCTGATGATCTCGGGTCTGGCCTCGCTTCTGCCGCCGCAAGAGGCGCTGGCCGCCCTGATCCTGCCCACGGTGGTCACCAACCTCTTCCAGGCCCTGCGCGACGGGCCCGGGCCCGCATGGCGGGTGGTACGGGACTGGTGGCGGCTGATCGTGACCATCTGCGTCTTCATCGCGATTTCGTCGCAGCTTGTCACGCTGATCCCGGAACGGGCCCTGCTGCTCGCGCTGGGGGTTCCCATCGTCGGCTATGCGCTGATGGAACTGACGGGGCGCCGACTGACGTTCCACCCCCGCCACCGTGCCCCGGCCGAGGTGGTGGCGGGTGCCGTGGGCGGCTTCTACGGCGGGTTGTCCGGCGTCTGGGGGCCGCCGACCATCGCGCTGTTGCTGTCGCTGGGGGTCGAGAAGCGCGAGAACGTCCGGGTGCAGGGGGTCGTCTACCTGATCGGGGCGGTGATGCTGCTGGCGGGGCACCTCCATTCCGGTGTGCTGAACGCCCGCACACTGCCGCTGTCGGCGGCGCTGGTCATTCCGGCGCTGGCGGGGATGTGGCTGGGCTTCCGGCTGCATGACCGGTTCGATGCGGTCCGGTTTCGCCGCTGGACGCTGGTGGTGCTGGTGCTGGCGGCGCTGAACCTGATGCGGCAGGCGCTGAGCCTGTGAAACGAAAGGGGCCCCGTTGCTGGGGCCCCAAGCGTTCGTACCGCCGTGCGGGAAGGGGCCGTGCGGATGCCCTTCCCGGTGTCTGTCATCAGCCGATCGCGGCGGCCTTCACGTCGGCGTCGATGAACGGAACATATTGCGCGAAGTTGTTGGCGAACATGCCCACCAGCCGCTTGGCCTGCGCGTCATAGGCGGCCTTGTCGACCCAGGTCTGCCGCGGGTCAAGCAGGGCCGCGTCGATGCCCGGCACATGGACGGGAACCTCGAAGCCGAAGTTCGGGTCCTTGCGGAACTGCACGTCATTCAGCGATCCGTCGAGCGCCGCGGTCAGCAGGGCGCGGGTTGCCTTGATCGGCATCCGCTTTCCGGTGCCATAGGCGCCGCCGGTCCAGCCGGTGTTCACCAGCCAGCAGGTGGCGCCGTATTTCGCGATCTTTTCCTGCAAGAGCTTGCCGTAGACCTCGGGGCGGCGCGGCATGAAGGGCGCGCCGAAGCAGGTCGAGAAGGTGGGCTGCGGTTCGGTCACGCCCACCTCTGTGCCCGCCACCTTCGAGGTGAAGCCCGACAGGAAGTGGTACATGGCCTGCGCCGGGGTCAGCCGCGCGATGGGCGGCAGCACCCCATAGGCGTCGCAGGTCAGCATGATGACGTTCTTCGGATGCCCCCCCAGCGCGGTCGGCGAGGCGTTCGAGATGCAGGTCATCGGGTAGGCGCAGCGGGTGTTCGCCGTCAGGCTTGCATCGTCGAAGTCGATCTGCAGCGTCTGTGGGTCGAACACCATGTTTTCCACCACGGTGCCGAAGGTGTGTGTGGTGGCATAGATCTGGGGTTCCGCCTCGGGCGACAGGTTGATCGTCTTGGCGTAGCAGCCGCCCTCGAAGTTGAAGACGCCCGTATCGCTCCAGCCATGTTCGTCATCGCCGATCAGCGTGCGCGACGGGTCGGCCGACAGCGTGGTCTTGCCGGTGCCCGACAGGCCGAAGAACACCGCCGTCTGCTCCATCTCGCCATGCGCGTGGTTGGCCGAGCAGTGCATCGGCATCACGCCCTTTTCCGGCAGGATGTAGTTCAGCAGCGTGAAGACGGATTTCTTGTTCTCGCCCGCATAGGCGGTGTTGCCGATCAGGATCAGCTTCTTGTCGAAGTTCAGCGCGATCACGGTTTCCGACCGGCAGCCGTGGCGGACCGGGTCTGCCTTGAAGCTGGGGCAGTTGATGATCGTGAAATCGGGAACGAAGCCGTCAAGCTCGTGCCGTCCGGGGCGGCGCAGCAGGTGGCGGATGAACAGCCCGTGCCAGGCCAGTTCGCTGACCACCCGCACATCCAGCCGGTGGGCAGGGTCGGCGCCGGCGAAGAGATCCTGCACGAAATAGTCGCGCCCCTTCATGTGGGCCAGCATATCGGCGTGCAGCCGGTCGAAG
>DAIEJF010000126.1 GCA_027351005.1 Paracoccaceae bacterium
CCGATAATCATGATCGACTTGATGTCGGTTCTCTTCGGCATCGTCCCGGCCCCCATTGCGCAAAATTGCCGGGGTTATAGCCATCGTCCGGCGAGGCGCAAGCCCTGTTCGGGCCGGGGCTGGCCGAAGCGGGGTGCGCGCTCTAAGCCCAGGGGGGCAGGACAGGGGGCATCGGGCTGGGCAGGGGATGCGCAGGGTCGAATTCGGGCTGTTCTTCGGGGGGCTGCCGGTGCTTCTGGCGCTGGTCATGCCGCCGCATGCGCTGTTCCCGGTCTTGCTGGCGATGACGGCGGTGGGGCTCTGGCTTTTGCAGCGCACCGAGGGGTTCCACTGGCGCGACCTGACGCGCGGCGCGCTGGACCTGCGGCAGGCGCTGGCCTTCGCCGTGCTGGTCGCCGCGGTGTCGGGGGTGGCACTGGTGCTCTGGGCGCCGGGGGCGGCCTTCGGGCTGATCCGGTCGCGGCCGGGGTTCTATCTGGTGATCGTGGTGCTTTACCCGATCCTGTCGGCCTTCCCGCAAGAGGTGCTGTTCCGCGCGCTGTGGTTTCGCCGCTATGGCCCGATGCTGCCGGGCGGCTGGCCGGGGCTGGCGCTGAATGGTGCCGCCTTCGCGCTGGCGCATCTGATGTTCTGGAACGGCGTGGTGATGGCGATGACCTTCGCGGGCGGGGTCATCTTTGCCTGGGTCTACCAGCGGCAGGGCAGCTTCCGGCAGGCGGTGTTGCTGCATGCGGTGGCGGGCTGGGTGCTGTTCGGCATGGGGCTGGGGGTCTGGTTCTACCTGGGCAACGTCACCCGGCCGTTCTGACGAAAACGGCGGCCGGGGGAACCGGCCGCCGCTGTCCGTTCCGGGGGCGTTCGGGGCGCGTCAGCCCGCCTCGCCCACCGCGCGTTCGGCCGCCGCGATGGCCGCCTTGCGCTTGGCGATCGCCTCATCGCCGATCGGCGGGCCCTGGAAGCGGCGGTTCTCGAAGGCGAACCAGACGATCAGGGCCAGGATCACGAAGCCGACGGTGATCTCCAGCACATAGTCATTCGGCGGCTGGATCGCGATGTAGAAGATGATGACCATCCCCACCAGCGCGAGCAGGCAGACCAGCTTGAAGACGCCCGCCCCCATGCTCCACGGGCCGGGGGTCGGCCATTTCTTGGTGCCATAGGCCGTCATGCCCGCCATGATCGGGATGATGAAGGACAGGAACAGGAACACCAGCGTCGAGTTCACCACGATGGTGTAAAGGCTGCTGCCCGCGATCGAGACGGTCTGCGCGGCATAGACGTAAAGCACCTGCAGGATCGCCGCCGTCCAGATCGCCGTCACCGGGGTGCGCCACTTGGGCGAAACCTTGGCCAGCGCCTTGTGGCCCACGGGGATGCCCCCGTCGCGCGAGAAGGCGAACAGCATCCGGCTGGCCGACGTGACGGTGGCAAGCCCGCAGAGGAACTGCGAGATGAAGATGGCGACATAGAGCACCAGCTTCAGCCAGACCGGCAAGAGCGCGTCGAGCGTCCAGAAGAAGACGTTCCAGCCCTGCTGGGCGCCCTGCGCCATGTCCGGAATGGCCAGCGTGATCGCGCAGACCATGATCCAGCCGATCAGCGAGGCCCAGACCACCGACGAGATGATGCCGCGCGGCACCGAATGGGCGGCCTTCAGCGTCTCTTCCGACGTATGCGCCGAAGCGTCATAGCCGGTGATCGTGTAGACCGGCAGCAGCAGGCACAGCAGGAACAGATAGCCCATGCTGTCGGATTTCGGGAAGACCGCCGCACCGTCGGGGATGCCCGAGTAGTTGGTGAAGGTCCACAGCCGCGACAGGTCGATATGCGGCGCCAGCGCCAGAAGCGCGATCACCAGAACGGCGGTGGTGACGAAGATGATGTAGCCCGACAGGTCGGTCATCATCGCGGTAGCCCGGATGCCGGTGTGATTGATGATCGCCTGCACCGCGGTCACGACCGCGACGAAGACCACCACCTGCATCGGTGTGCCGGTAAAGCCGAAGTCGCCGCCGAAGGTTCCGGCGAAGAACAGCGCGGTGCCGATGTTGATGGCGCCCAGCACCGTGACAAGGCCCAGCAGGTTCAGCCAGGCGGTCAGCCAGCCCCAGAACCGGTTCC
>DAIEJF010000128.1 GCA_027351005.1 Paracoccaceae bacterium
CACCGCGGGCACCGGGCAATCGCCGATCGAACGCAAGCTGGCGGGGCTGTCGGCGCAGTTGGTGCGGGCCACGCTGGTGCTGGCCGCGCTGATCGTCGCGGTGGGGGTCGCCACGGCCGAGGATGTGCTTTTGCTGGCCAAGGCCGCGATCGCGCTGGCGGTGGCCGCAATCCCCGAGGGGCTGCCGATCGTGGCCACGCTGGCGCTGGCGCGCGGGATGTGGCGAATGGCGCGGGCCAACGCGCTGGTGGAACGGCTGTCGGCGGTCGAGACGCTGGGGGCCACGACGGTCATCCTGACCGACAAGACCGGCACGCTGACCGAGAACCGGATGGCGGTGCGCAGGCTCTGGCTGCCCGGCGGCGAGGCGGGGGCCGCGGATGCGGCGTCCGCGCCCCTGCTGCGGATCGCGGTCCTGTGCAATGACGCGGCGCTGGAGGCGGTGGGGGACGAGGGCGCGGGCGATCCGATGGAACGCGCGCTGCTGCGGGCAGGCTTGCAGGCGGGGCTGCGGCGGGCCGCGCTGCTGGAGGCGGCGCCGCTGCTGGCCAAGCATCCGTTCGACGCCGTGCGCCGGATGATGGTGACGGTGCATGCGGCGCCCGAGGGGGCCTTTTTCGCGGTGAAGGGCGCGCCGGAAGCGGTGCTGGCGGCCTGCGCGCAGGTCTGCGAGGACGGGCGCGCGCAGCCGCTGACCCCGGATGTGCGCGCCCAATGGCAGGCGCGCGTCGCCGCGCTGGCGGGGCAGGGGCTGCGGGTGCTGGCCTGTGCCGCCAAGACCGCGCCCCCGGAGGCGGACCTGCACGCGGGCTTCGTGCTTTACGGGCTGGTCGGGCTGGAAGATCCGCCCCGCCCGGACGTGCCCCCGGCCATCGCCGCCTGCCGGGCGGCGGGCATCCGGGTGGTGATGGTGACGGGCGATCATGCGGTGACGGCGCAAAGCATCGGGCGGGCGCTGGCGCTGGATCTGGCGGGCGGGGTGGTCGAGGGAGCGGGTGTGGCCGGGCTGATCGCGCGCGGGGATGGCGCGCTGACCCGCGCGGCGCTGTTCGCCCGGGTCAGCCCGGCGCAGAAGCTGGAGATCGTGCGCGCCTTCCAGGCGGCGGGCGAGATCGTGGCGATGACCGGCGACGGGGTCAACGACGCGCCCGCGCTGCGGCAGGCCGACATCGGGGTGGCGATGGGGCGACGGGGCACCGACGTGGCGCGGCAGGCGGCGGCGATGGTGCTGCTGGACGATGCCTTTCCCACCATCGTGGCCGCGATCCGCGAGGGGCGGGTGATCTTCGGCAACATCCTCCGCTTTGCCGCCTATCTGCTGGCCTGCAACCTGGCCGAGGTTCTGGTGGTGGGGCTGGCGGTGGTGGCGGCGCTGCCGCTGCCGATCCTGCCCTTGCAGATCCTGTATCTGAACCTGGTCACCGATGTGTTCCCGGCCTTCGCGCTGGCCTTCGGCGATGGCGAGGGCGACGTGCTGGCCCGCCCGCCCCGCCCCCCGCGCGAACCGATCCTGGGGCGGCCGCAGTGGCTGCGCATCGCCGGACAAAGCGTGCTGATGACGGCGGCGAGCCTCGGCGCGCTTGCGCTGGCCTCGGGGCCGATGGGGCTTTCCGGGCCGGGGACGGTTACGGCAACCTTCCTGACGCTGGGCTTCGCGCAGTTGTGGCAGGTGTTCAACATGCGCGCGGCCCGCGCCGGGCTTTGGGTGAACGAGATCACACGGAACCGCTGGATCTGGGCGGCGCTGGCGCTTTGCGCGGGGCTTCTGGCGCTGCCGCCCTATCTGCCGGGGGTTGCCGGCGTGCTGGGGCTGGTGCCGCCGGACCGGGCGATGTGGGCGCTGATCCTGGGGCTGAGCGCGCTGCCGCTGCTGCTGTGGCAGGTGGGGGCGCTCTTGCGGCGGCGCTGGGGAGGGCGGCATGGAGGCTGATCCCGCGGTGCCGCGGCTGTCGGAGGTGTTGCGCGCGCTGCCCGCGCAGCTGGAGGGCGAGTCGATCAGCATCGGCGCGCTGATCGACCGGCTGACCCCGCGCAGCTATCCGCTGGTCATGCTGCTGCTGGCCTTTCCCAACCTGGTGCCGCTGCCCGCGCCGGGGCTGTCGGCCATCGTGGGCCTGCCGCTGGCGGTGCTGACCTTGCAGATGACGCTGGGCTACCGCGACCCCGTGCTGCCGGGCTTTCTGGCCCGGCGGCAGATCAGCCTGCCCCAGCTTGTCGCCGCCTGTCGGCGGGCCGAGCCCTGGGCGGCGCGGCTGGAGCGGCTGCTGCGGCCCCGGCTGGTCTTTCTGCTGACCGGCGCGGCGGAACGGCTGATCGGGCTGGTGGCGATGCTTCTGTCGCTGGTGATCCTGTTGCCCATTCCCTTCGGCAACGCGATCCCGGCGCTGGCGATCTGCCTGGTCGCCGTGGGGCTTCTGGTGGGTGACGGGCTGACGGTTCTGGCCGGGCTTGTGGTGGCGGCGCTGGGGGTGGGGTTCATCGTTCTCTTCGCGCAGGCCATCGCGGGCTTTGCGCTGGGGCTGATCGGGCTGTAGCGGCGGCCGCCGCCGGGTCAGGCCGCGTCCGTGACCGGCAGCGTCACCCGGGCCGCAAAGCCGCCCGCCGTGCCGGGGCGGGGCGAGGCAAGCTCGAGCCTGCTGCCGATGCGGGCGGCGATGGCCGCCACGATCGACAGGCCCAGCCCGCTGCCGTCACCCGCAGCCGTGCCGCGTTCGAACCGGCCGCCCAGCCGGGCCAGCACCTGCGGCGGGACGATGGGGCCATCGTTTTCCACCCGCAGCGCCCCCGCCGTGCTTAGCGTGACCGTGACCGGGGCGGTCGGATCGCCGTGCCGCAGCGCGTTTTCCACCAGGTTGCGGCACAGGATGCCGCAGGCGTCGGGGTCAAGATCCGACAGCACCGGGCCAGGCGGCAGATCCAGGCGCACACGCCCCTGCGCCGCGCCGCGCGTCAGATCCTCGACCACGATCCGCAGCACCGGGCGCAGGTCGGCCGCCTGCGGGCGGCGCAGTTGGGCCCCTTCGGCACGGGCCAGTTGCATCAGCCGCTCGGCCCGGCCGGTCAGCCGTTTCAGCGTGGCCTCGATGTCGGCGGCGCGCTGCGCGGCGGCGGGGTCGGTGGTTTCCCGTTGCATCCGCTGGGCCTGCGCGATGGCCCCGGCCAGCGGCGTGCGCAATTCATGCGCGGCATTGGCGGCAAAGCTGCGCTCGGCCTCGAAGGCGGCCTCGAGGCGGGACAGAAGGTCGTTCAGCGTCCGGGCCAGCGGTGCCACTTCGGCGGGCAGGTCATCGACCGCCAGCGCCGACAGGTCGCGCGCGTTGCGCGCCGCCAGCCGTTCGCGAAAGCGCCGAAGCGGCGCGGTGCCCGCCCGCAGCGCAAGGGCGATGGCCGCAAGCGCCGCCGGAACCACGAACAGCAGTGGCAGCCCCAGGCCCATCATGATCTTGCGGGCGACCGCGTTGCGGTGGGCCAGCGGCTCGGCCACGGTGATCGACAGGCTGCCCTGCACCGCGTCGTCGCTGTAAAGCCGGTGGGTGGGGGTGCTGGTGAAGCCGCGCCCGGAATAGGGCGGAAAGACATCGGGCTGGGCGGCATGGGATTGCAGCAGGATGCGCCCCTGCGCATCGCGCACGATGTAGGTGAAGAATTCGTCATGCGGGCGGATCGAGGACAGCCGCAGGGTGATGCCGTCATCCTCGCGCCCCAGGATGTCGATCACGGCCAGCGGCAGCAGACGCTGCGCGGTCTCTTGCAGCGAGCTGTCGAACATCCGGTCCATCTCGTGGCGCAGCAGAACCGCGGTGACCGAGGCCGCCGCCGCCCAGAGCAGCGTCAGCAGCAGCGCAAGCGACAGGCCCAGCCGAAGCTGCAGGCTGCGCGGGCCCCTCATGGGCGGCCCAGCCGGTAGCCCAGGCCGCGTTCGGTCTCGATCACCGCGGCCCCCAGTTTCTTGCGCAGGCGGCTGACATGCACCTCGATCGTATTGCTCTCGATCTCGGCGTCGAAGGTGTAGAGCTTGTCCTCCAGTTGCCCCTTCGACAGAAGCTGGCCGGGCCGGGACAGGAACGCCTCGAACAGGGCCCATTCGCGCGCCGTGAGCTGCACCGGCTTGCCCGCCCGCCGGATGCTGCGCGCGGCAAGGTCGATCGTCAGCGCGCCATGCGTGACAAGCGGGTTGGGATTGCCCGTATAGCGCCGCGCGACCGAGCCGATGCGCGCCGACAGTTCGGCCAGATCGAAGGGCTTTACCAGATAGTCGTCGGCCCCCGCGTTCAGCCCGTCGATCCGGTCCGAGATCTGGTCAAGCGCGGTCAGGATGATGACGGGCGTCGCATCGCCCCGCGCCCGGAGCGCGCGCAGGAAGGGGATGCCGCGGCCATCGGGCAGCATGAGGTCCAGCAGCAGCAGGTCATGCGCCGCCCCGCCCATCGCCGCCTTCGCCGCATCAAGCCGTGTCACCCAGTCGACCGAATGGCCATCGGCCGCGATCTGGTCGCGGATGGCGGCGCCCAGCACGGTGTCGTCCTCGATCAGCAGGATCCGCATTCCGGTCTCCGGTTCATCCCTTGCCGACCTCTTCGCAGGGGCGGCTGACGGAAAGCTGACACTTTGGCCGGTGCCGCTTCAGGCTGCCGTCAGGTTTCATCGGCATATCTGGGCCAACCCGCCGCCGGGCTGGAGTGTGCCCCATGCGAAAGACCCTGACAACGCTTGCCTTTCTGCTGGCCCTGCCCGCCAGTGCGGCGTCGGCCGACGATGGCTGCGCCGCGCCGATGGCCGAGTGGCAGCCGCGCGAGGCGGTGCAGCGGCTGGCCACGCGCGAGGGCTGGCGGCTGGACCGGCTGCGCGTGCACGACGGCTGCTATGTCATCGACGCGACCGGTCCCACCGGCGCCCGCCTCCGGCTGCGGCTGGACCCGGCCACGCTGGCGCTTGCGGCGCCGGATGGGGCCGACGACCACGACGAGTGATCCCGCCGGGGCCGCGCCCCGGCTGCCCGTTCCGTCCCCCGGGACCGTTTCCCCGATTTGCCGGTCCCGCGCCTGGCCCCGTCCGTCTCGGACGGGGCTTTTTTCGGCTGACGGCAAGCTGAAGCGGAAACCGCGCGGGTGTCAGGCTGCGCTCAGGTCGCGGGGCCAGGTTCGGTGTCGGAGAAAAGGAGACCCGACCATGACCAAGACCCTGACCCTTCTGACCGCCACTGCCGCCACCGTGCTTGCGCTGGGGGTGCCCGCGCTGGCAGCGCTGAGCACCGATGGCGCGCCGCGTACCGCGGGGGCGCCCCAGGCAACCGCCCTGCGGCTGGCCGAAGCAGACGATGAGGGCGGCGGCTGGTTCCGCGCTGCGGGCCGCGATCACGACGAGGACGAGGGTGCCTGCGACGACGACGAGGGCGGCTGCGGGGCGGCCCCCGCCGCGGCCCCCGCGGGGACGGTGGCGCCGCCGAAGAACGGCCTCTTTGCCCCCGGCGCGGCGCCCCAGGTCCAGACCAACTGAACGGCAGGCGACAGGAGAGACGCGATGAAACCGACCCTGGCCGCGCTGGCCCTGACCACCGCGCTGACGGTTCCCGGGCTGGCCCACGCCCGCCCGGTGACCTTCACCGCCACGCTGAACGACTATGGCGGAAACGGCGCCTACCTTGCCTTCTATGTCACCGATCCGTCGGGCGCCTATGTGGGCAGCCTGTGGATGGCGGGGCGGAAGTCGGGCTATTACCAGCATCTGACGGGCTGGTATCAGGCCACCGGGGGCGATCCGGCGCAGATCGACGGGATCACCGGCGCCAGCGTCGGCGCCGGGCGGACGCTGAAGATCACGCTGGATCTGGCCGATACGCTGATGGACGCGGGCTATACCCTGCACGTCGATGCCGCCGCCGAAAACATGCGCGAGAGCCCGAATGACGTGAGCGTGCCGCTGACCGCCGCCGGGGCGGGCAAGACGGTCGCGGGCAGGCGCTACGTTTCCGCCTTCAGCTATCAGATGTAGGACCGGGCCGATGCTGCGCAGCATTCACCGCTGGCCGGGCCTTCTGGCGCTGGCGCTTGTCACCCTTCTGGCCCTGAGCGGGGCGGCCCTGTCGGTCTTTCCGGCAGCCGAGCGGATGGCCGCGCCCGCGGCCGTGCCCGGCCAGACGGTGGGCGCCCTGCTGGCGCGCGTCGTCGCCGCCAACCCCGGCGTGGAAGAGATCGCCCGTAGCCCCGCCGGGCGCATCACCGCCGACTGGACCACGGCCGGCGGGCCGGTGTCGATGCTGATCGACCCGGCCACCGGGCGGGCGGTGGCCCCGGCGGTGCCCGACGGGCTGCACCGCTGGCTGGTGAACCTGCACCGGTCGCTTTTTCTGGGCGAT
This sequence comes from Paracoccaceae bacterium, assembly GCA_027351005.1. Lineage (GTDB taxonomy): Bacteria > Pseudomonadota > Alphaproteobacteria > Rhodobacterales > Rhodobacteraceae > Solirhodobacter. The sequence continues at coordinate 6,356 of DAIEJF010000128.1, forward strand.
GCGGGGCGGATCGCCGCGGCGGCGGGGGCGGCGGCGCTGCTGCTGCTGGCGGGGACGGGGGCGGTGATGGTCGCGCGGCGCGCGGGCGGCTGGCGGCGCTGGTTCGCGCCGGTGCGCGGCGGGCAGGCCAGCCGGTGGCATGTGGAGGTGGCGCGGCTGACCCTGCCGGGGCTGGTCTTTTCGGCGCTGACCGGGCTGTGGATGACCGCCGCGACCTTCGATCTGTTGCCGCAGGGCGCGCCCACGCGGCAGACATTCGCGCCTGGCACCGGGGGGAACGCCCTGGCCGCTGCGGCGGTCGCCGACCTGCGCGTGCTGACGCTTCCCGATCCGGGCAGCGCGGGGGCAACCATCCGGCTGACCACGGTCGCGGGCAGCGGCACGGTCGATCCGGCGAGCGGCGCGCTGCTGAGCTGGACCGCGCCGGGCCGCTGGCAGCGGCTGGCCGATGGGGTCGCGGCGCTGCACAGCGGGCGCGGCGCGGCGGTGCTGGGGCTGGTGCTGGGGCTGATGGCGCTTGGCGTGCCCGCGATGGGGGGAACGGGCCTTGCGCTGTGGCTGGGGCGCAGGCGCGGGCGGCCGCGGGTTCGGGCGAATGCACCTGCGGGGCGGGCCGAGACGGTGATCCTGGTGGGCAGCGACAGCGGCAGCACCTGGGGCTTTGCCGCGGCGCTTCACCGGGCGCTGACCGCGGCGGGGCAGAGCGTGCATCTGGGCCCGATGTCCGCCTTTGCCCCCGCCCGCTACGCGGTGGCACGCCGCATCCTGATCCTGGCCGCGACCACCGGCGATGGCGCAGAGCCGGCCTCGGCCCGCGGCTTTCTGGCGCGGCTGGCCGATGCCGCGCCGCGGGCGATCCCGCTGGCGGTCCTGGGCTTTGGCGACCGGAGCTTTCCGCAGTTCTGCGGCTATGCCGAGGCCGTGGCGGCGACCGCCGCCGCGCGGGGCTGGGCGCGGCTGATCCCTTTGGGCACGGTGGACCGCCAGTCGCCGCAGGATTTCGGCCGCTGGGGGCGGGTGCTTGGCGACGCGATGGGCTTGCCGCTGGATCTGGCGCATCAGCCCGCGCGGCCGATCAGCCACCGGCTGGTGCTGATCTCGCGGCGCGACTACGGGGCCGAGGTGCAGGCGCCGACCGCCATCCTGCGCTTTGCCCTGCCGCGGGTGCCGCTGTGGCGGCGGCTGACCGGGCGCGGCTTTGGCCGGTTCGCGGCGGGGGACCTGCTGGGGATCGCCCCCGAAGGTTCGGCCGTGCCGCGGTTCTACTCGCTGGCCTCTAGCACGGCGGATGGCTTCGTCGAGATCGTGGTGCGCAAGCATCCGGGCGGGCTCTGTTCCGGTCAGTTGCTGGCGCTTGCGCCGGGCGAGGGGATCGCGGCCTTCCTGCGGCCCAATCCCGGCTTCCGTCCCGACAGCGGCACGGCGCCGCTGATCCTGATCGGGGCGGGGTCGGGGATCGGGCCGCTGGCCGGGTTCATCCGCGCCAATCGGGCGGGGCGGCCGGTGCACCTGTTCTTCGGCCTGCGCCATCCCGACAGCGATTTCCTCTATGCCGAGGAACTGACCGAGTGGCAGCTGGAAGGGCGGCTGGCCCGGCTTTGCACCGCGGTGTCGCGGGGGGCGCGGCCGCATCATGTGCAGGACGCGCTGCGGCAGGAGGCGGCGCAGGTCGCCCGGCTGATCCGCGACGGCGCGCGCATCATGGTCTGCGGCGGGCGTGGCATGGCCGGAGGCGTGGCCGAGGCGCTGGCCGATATCCTGGCGCCGCTGGGGCTGAGCCCCGCGGCCCTGAAGGCAGAGGGGCGCTATGTCGAAGATGTCTACTGAGATGGTCCGCCATGCGTTGAACGGGCCCACGATGGGCACCCGCTGGTCGGCGCTGTTCCACACCGCGCCGGGGGTGGATGTGGCACCGGTGCGCGCGGCTGTGCAGGCGGCGGTGGACAGGGTGGACGCGCAGATGTCGACCTGGCGCGCCCAGAGCGACCTGATGCGGCTGAACGCGGCCCCGCCGGGCGTGTGGGTCGCGGTGCCCGCCGACCTGCTGGCCGTTCTGCGACTGGGCCTGCGGATCGGCGCGGCCTCGGGCGGGGCCTTCGACATCGGGATGGGCGATGCGGTACGGGCCTGGGGCTTCGGGCTGGATGCGGCCTCGCCCGCGGGCATCCGTGCGGCGATGGACGCCCCCCGCCGCCCCGCGCATGAGCTGCTGGAGATCGGGCCGGGCCGGGTGCGCAAGCACGGCGCGCTGGCCATTGACCTGAACGGCATCGCCAAGGGCCATGGCGTGGACCGGATGGCCGAGACGCTGGCCGGCTTCGGCATTTCGGCGGCGCTGGCGGGGATCGACGGCGAATTGCGGGCCACGGGTCTGCGCCCGGATGGATCACCCTGGACCATCGCGATCGAGGCGCCCGACCCCGGCATCCGGGCGGCGCAGTCGATGCTGGTCTTGCAGGATGCGGCGGTGGCCACCTCGGGCGATTACCGGCATTGGGTCGATGTGCAGGGGCGGCGGCTGTCGCATACGATGGACCCCCGCCGCGGCGCCCCCGTGCAGGGGGGGCCGGCCTCGGTCTCTGTGGTGGCCGCGACCTGCGCCGAGGCGGATGCCTGGGCCACCGCGATGATGGTGCTGGGCCCCGTCGCGGGCGGGCAATTGGCGCGGCGGCTGGGGCTCGACGTGCTGTTTCTGGTGCGCGATGCTGCGGGGCGGGCCGAGCCGTTGGGTTTTGGCCGCCTCTTTGACACCCGCGCCCCGTCCGGCGTGGACACCCACCTTTTCAACGGAGCCGTTTCATGAGCCGCCTGACCCATTCCGAGCTGCATATGGTCCATCGCATCGGCTGGCTGCGCGCGGCGGTGCTGGGGGCGAATGACGGGCTCGTGTCGACCTCGAGCCTTCTGGTGGGTGTCGCCGCGGCGGGGTCCGGGCGGCCCGAGGTGCTGGTGGCCGGGCTTGCCGGTCTGGTCGCGGGGGCGATGTCGATGGCGGCGGGCGAATATGTCTCGGTCAGTTCGCAGACCGATGCCGAGCGCGCCGACCTTCAGCGCGAGACGCGCGAACTGGCCGAGACGCCCGAGCTGGAGCTGGAGGAGCTGACGCGGATCTACATGGCGCGCGGGTTGGACCGGCCGCTGGCGGAACAGGTGGCCGCCCAGTTGACGCAGCATGACGCGCTTGGCGCCCATGCGCGCGACGAGCTGGGAATCTCTGACACGGTTGCGGCACGGCCGGTGCAGGCGGCCATCGTCTCGGCGCTGACCTTTGCGGTCGGGGCGGTGGTGCCGCTGATCGTCACGCTGCTGGCCCCGCCGTCGCAGATCGTGGCCACGGTGGTGCCGCTGACGCTGGTGGCGCTGGGGGTGTTGGGCGGGCTTGGCGCGCAGGCCGGGGGCGCGGCGGTGCTGCGGGGCGCGTTGCGCGTCGGGTTCTGGGGGGCGCTGGCGATGGGCGCCACCGCCGCGGTGGGCGTGCTGTTCGGGGTGGCCGCCTGAGCGGCGGCCGCTCAATCAGCCCCGAGCCCTGCGATCACCGCATCGGTCATCGTGCGGGTCGTGGCCGTGCCGCCAAGGTCGGGCGTGTGGCAGGCAGGATCGGCCAGCGCGCCTTCGACAGCGGCCATCAGCCGTGCCGCGGCGGCGGTTTCGCCCAGATGGTCCAGCATCATCGCGGCCGACCAGAAGGTGCCCACCGGATTGGCGATGCCCTTGCCGGTGATGTCGAAGGCCGAGCCGTGGATCGGCTCGAACATCGAGGGCGCGCGGCGGGTGGGGTCGAGGTTCGCGGTCGGCGCGATGCCGATCGAGCCTGCGAGCGCCGCCGCCAGATCCGACAGGATGTCGGCGTGCAGGTTGGTGGCCACCACCGTGTCGATCGACTGCGGATGCAGGGTCATGCGCACCGTCATCGCATCGACCAGCATCTTGTCCCAGGTCACCTCGGGGAAGTCGCGCGCGACCTCGGCGGCGATCTCGTCCCAGAGCACGAGGCCGTGCCGCTGTGCGTTCGACTTGGTGACGACGGTCAGCCGCCGCCGCGGGCGGGCGCGCGCCAGCGTGAAGGCAAAGCGCATGATCCGTTCCACCCCCGCGCGGGTGAAGATGGAGGTTTCGGTCGCGATCTCGTGCGGCTGACCGCGATGGCTGCGCCCGCCCTGGCCTGCGTATTCGCCTTCTGAATTCTCGCGCACGATCACCCAGTCCAGCGCGTCGGGGCCGATGCCGCGCAGCGGGCTTTGGACCCCCGGCAGGATCCGCGTGGGCCGCACGTTGGCGAACTGGTCGAGCCCCTGGCAGATCGCAAGCCTGAGGCCCCAGAGGGTGACGTGATCGGGCACATCGGGCGCACCCACGGCGCCGAAGAGGATCGCATCGAAGCCGCGAAGCTGCGCCACCCCGTCGGCGGGCATCAGCGCGCCGGTCCGGTGGTAGCGGTCGGACCCCCAGTCGAAGGATGTCACGTCAAGCCGGAAGCCGCCGTCGCGGGCGGCCAGCACGGCCAGCACCTTCAGCGCGGCGGAGACGACCTCGGGGCCGATGCCATCGCCGGGGATGGCGGCAATCCGGTGGTGACGCATGGCTCAGCCCTTCAGCCAGTCCTGGAACGCGGCGGCGTAATCGGGATGCCAGCGCGACAGCGGCGGGCGGTTTTCCACGATGTCGCCCGCGGCCCACAGGATACGGCGTTCGTCAGTGTGCCGGTCCACGTCGTTGTCGGGGCAGAGGATGTAGAAATCCGGCCGGTCCAGCGCCGCCATCAGGTAATCGACCACCTGATCCGGGGTACAGGCGCCCGCGGGCTTTTCCACCCGCCCGCCGGCCGTCAGCGGGGTGAAGACGAAGCCGGGGATGAATAGCCGGGCTTCCACCTGGCAGCCGGGGGTGTTGCGCAGCGTGTGTTGCAGCGCCTCGGTGAAGGCCTTCACCCCCGCCTTGGCCACGTTGTAGGCCGGATCGCCCGGCGGCGGGGTGATCCCCTGCTTCGATCCGGTGTTGACGATCAGCGCGGGCCGCCCGGCGGCGATCATGCCGGGGGCGAAGATCTGGCTGCCCCGCACTACGCCCATCAGGTTCACGGCCAGGATCCGGTCCCAGGTGCCCTCGGCGTCGAAGGTCGACGAGCCGGGCTGGATGCCTGCGTTGTTCATCAGCACGGAAACGGGGCCGTGGGCGCGCGTCACCTCGGCTTCCAGCG
>DAIEJF010000152.1 GCA_027351005.1 Paracoccaceae bacterium
CCAGATGCGCTTCTCGGTCAGCTACCCGAACGAGGAACGCCCGGCGGCGCGCCCGTTCCGCACGACGCCGATGTACGACATCTTCGACGGAATGAACGCTGTCTGGGGCCAGCAATACGGGCTTGAGGTGGTGAACTACCACGCCCTGCCCGGCGAGCCGCGCTATGAAACCCCCAGCTTCAAGCGGTCGAACGCCTGGGAGGCCACGAAGGCCGAGGTGATGGCCGTGCGCACCGGCGTGGGCATCAACGAGATCCAGAACTTCGGCAAGTACCGGGTGACGGGCCCGAACGCGCGCGCCTGGCTGGACCGGATCATGGCGGGGCTGATCCCGCAGCCGGGACGCCTGGCCCTGACGCCGATGCTCGCGCATTCGGGCAAGATCATCGGTGATTTCACCGTGTCCTGCCTGAGCGAGACCGAGTTCCAGCTGACCGCGAGCTATGGCGCGCAGGGCTGGCACATGCGCTGGTTCGAGCAGAACGCGATGGAGGGCGTCTCGGTTGAGAACGTCTCGGACAGCCGCACCGGCTTCCAGATCGCCGGGCCGAGGGCGCGCGATCTGCTGGAAAAGGTCACGCGGTCAGACGTTTCCGCGGCGGCCTTCAAGTTCATGGACGTGCGCCGGATGACCGTGGGCATGGCCAACTGCATCGTGCAGCGCGTCAGCTATACGGGCGATCTGGGCTACGAGATCTACTGCGACCACATGAGCCAGCGGCAACTGTGGCACACGCTCTGGGCGGCGGGGCAGGACTTCGGGCTGAAGCCCTTCGGGATGCGGGCGATGATGAGCTTGCGGCTGGACAAGTTCTTCGGTTCGTGGGGGCGCGAATTCTCGCCCGATTACACGCCGGCCGAGACCGGGCTTGACCGCTTCATCCGCTGGAACAAGCCCAGCGATTGGATCGGCAAGGCCGCGGCGATGAAGGAAAAGGCCGCGGGCCCGACCCGGCGGCTGGCCTGGTTCGAAGTGGACGCGGGCGACGCCGATGTGGTGGCCTGGGAACCGATCTGGCTGGATGGCGCGGTGGTGGGCTGGTGCACCTCGGGCGGCTATGCGCATTGGTCGGGCAAGTCGGTGGCGATCGGCTTCCTGCCGGAAGGCAAGGCCCGGCCGGGGCTGGCGGTCGAGATCGAGATCCTGGGCGAGAAGCGCAAGGCCAGGGTCATCACCGAGGTTCTGTTCGACGCCGACGGTGCGCGGATGCGGGGGTAAGGCGCGCGCAACCGCGAACGCCCGAAGCGCACGCCAGGGGCCGGGGCGTCGGCGCCCCGTCCGAACGATCACATGGAGGAGCGCCCCGGGGCCAGCGGCCCGGGGGGACCAGCGCCGCGCGCGCGCCCCGGCCCGGCCTGCCCCCTCTGCGGCTTTGACGGGGGCCCGGCCTCGCCCCTAGAATGACGCCATGCAGCGCGCAACAATCCTTATTCCCGCGGCCGGATTTTCCCGGCGGATGCGCGGGGCCGACAAACTGCTGGAGCCGGTGGACGGCATCGCGCTGCTGACCCGGCAGGCGCGGGCCGCGCTTGCGACCGGCGCGCGGGTGGTCGTGACGCTGCCGCCCGCGCCGGGGCCCCGCGGGGCGGCGCTGGCGGGGCTTGACGTGACGCGGGTGCCGGTGGCGGACGCGGCCGAGGGGATGGCCGCCTCGATCCGGGCCGGGGTGGCGGCGCTGGCCCCCGGGACATCGGCACTGATGATCCTGCTGGCCGATCTGCCCGAGATCGAGGCCCCGGACCTGGCACGATTGCTTGCCGCCCAGAGCGAGACGCCCGGCGCCATCCTGCGCGCGGCGGCCGAGGACGGCCGGCCGGGGCATCCGGTGGTCTTTCCGCCCGACCTGTTCGCAGAGCTTGCGATGGTCACCGGCGACGAAGGCGCGCGCCGCGTCGTGGCCGCCCACCGCGGCCGCCTGCGGGATCTGCCCCTTCCCGGCGCGCGGGCGGTGACCGATCTCGACACGCCCGAAGCCTGGGCCGCCTGGCGCGCAATGACCGGGCGATAGGGGGCGGGCGGCGGGGTGAACCCTGCGGCATTGCCGCCCCGCCTCTCACGCCACAGTGGGCCCGTGCCTGCCCGCGGGGTCCGCCCCTCACAGGGGGAACGGCACCCGGGGGCGACGGTTCACTTCACCAACAGCAGCGCCTCGTGCCGCTTCAGCGTCTTGCGGGCCGCGGCATAGCCTTCGATCCCGGCCGAGGTCTTCAGCTCGGGGAACAGATCGAAGATCTCGCTGCGCTGCGCGTTGCCCATCCCCTTCAGCGTGTAGTCGCCCGGCTGGAAGCTTTCGGTCCAGGCCCCGTTCGACAGCACGACCTCGTGCCGGTCGAACATGAAATGGATGTAGGCGGTTCCGATCGACGACACC
>DAIEJF010000191.1 GCA_027351005.1 Paracoccaceae bacterium
GGATGTTCTTCACCGCGGCCAGCGTCTTGCCCAGGCCGTAGCGCTGGCCCACGTCGGCGGCCAGCGCGGCCTGCGAGACGAAGGTCAGCGAGGTCTGGCGCAGCGCGCCGCCGTAAGCGCCGAACATGGGCCGCGAATAGACGGGCTGTGGCGTCGGGATCGAGGCGTTGGGGTCGCCCATCTGGGCGCAGACGATGGTGCCGCCGATCAGCACCATCTCTGGCTTGACCCCGAAGAAGGCGGGGTTCCACAGAACCAGATCGGCACGCTTGCCTTCCTCGACGCTGCCGATGTAGCGCGACAGCCCATGCGCGATGGCCGGGTTGATCGTGTATTTCGCCACATAGCGGCGGACGCGGAAGTTGTCGTTGTCGCCGGTTTCCTCGGGCAGGCGGCCGCGCTGCTGCCTCATCTTGTGGGCGGTCTGCCAGGTGCGGATGATGACCTCGCCCACCCGGCCCATCGCCTGGCTGTCCGACGACAGGATCGACAGCGCCCCCATGTCGTGCAGGATGTCCTCGGCCGCGATGGTTTCGCGGCGGATGCGGCTTTCGGCAAAGGCCACGTCCTCGGGGATCGACTTGTCGAGGTGGTGGCAGACCATGAGCATGTCGAGGTGTTCCTCGATCGTGTTCACGGTGTAGGGCATCGTGGGGTTGGTCGACGACGGGATGACGTTCGGTGCCGACACGACCTTGAGGATGTCTGGCGCGTGGCCACCGCCCGCGCCCTCGGTGTGGAAGGCGTGGATCGTGCGCCCCTTCAGGGCGGCCAGGGTGTTTTCCACGAAGCCCGATTCGTTCAGCGTGTCGGTGTGGATCATCACCTGCACGTCCAGTGCATCGGCGACCGACAGGCAGCAGTCGATGGCGGCGGGCGTGGTGCCCCAATCCTCGTGCAGCTTCAGGCAGCAGGCGCCGCCACGCACCTGTTCCTCGAGCGCCGCAGGCAGGCTGGCGTTGCCCTTGCCCGCGAAGGCCAGGTTCATCGGAAAGGCATCGGCCGCCTGCAGCATCCGCCCCAGATGCCAGGGGCCGGGCGTGCAGGTGGTGGCAAGCGTGCCATGCGCCGGGCCCGTGCCCCCGCCGAGCATGGTGGTCAGGCCGGAATGGAGCGCGTCCTCGATCTGCTGGGGGGCGATGAAATGGATATGCGCGTCCATGCCGCCCGCGGTCAGAATCCGGCCTTCGCCCGCGATGATTTCGGTGCCCGGGCCGATGATGATCGACACGCCCGGCTGGGTGTCGGGATTGCCCGCCTTGCCGATGCCACTGATCCGGCCGCCGCGCAGGCCCACGTCGGCCTTGTAGATGCCGGTATGGTCCACGATCAGCGCGTTCGTGATGACGGTGTCGGCGGCGCCTTCGGCCCGGCTGGCCTGGCTTTGCCCCATCCCGTCGCGGATCACCTTGCCGCCGCCGAACTTGACCTCTTCGCCATAAAGCGCCGCCCCGGCGCCGCCTCCGGCCGCCTCGGCGGTCAGGTCGCGTTCGACCTCGATGATGAGGTCGGTATCGGCCAGCCGCACACGGTCGCCCGTGGTCGGGCCATACATGTCGGCATAGGTGGCGCGGGAAATGCGGGCGGGCATGGGCAACTCCGTTCAGTCCCCGGCACTATTTCCCATGGACCGGCAAGAGGCAACGAAACTCGGCTCTTGCGCGGTCGCGGAACGCGCCGCTGCCCTTTCCTTGGGCAGCAGCGCGCAGGGCACGCTCAGGCGACGGAAAGCGCCACGTCGATGTTGCCGCGGGTGGCGTTGGAATAGGGGCAGATCTGGTGGGCGGCGTCCATCAACGCCTGGGCCTGCGCCCGCTCGATCCCCGGCGCCGCGACCTGAAGCCCCACCGTCAACCCGAAGCCGCCCGCGGCGCGCGGGCCGATGCCCACCTCGGCGGTGATCGTGGTGTCGGCGGGCAGGCGCACCTTCGCCTGGGCGGCCACCACCTTCAGTGCGCCAAGGAAGCAGGCCGCGTAGCCGGTGGCGAAAAGCTGTTCGGGGTTCACCCCCGGCGCGCCGCTGCCCCCGATTTCCTTCGGCGTGCTCATCGTCACGGCAAAGTCGCTATCCAGTGACCGCGCGGTGCCGTCGCGCCCGCCCACCGCCTGCGACCGGGTCCGGTATTTCACATCGACGCTCATCTTCGTCTCCATTTATCGTGCGATCATATCGTGTACGATAGATATCCTGCGCCAAGACCGATTCGCAACGCTTGCGATCCTGTCGTGCGCGATTTATCTGACTGGCAGAGGTGCCCGATGTCCGATCCTGCCCCGATCACCCCCGCCCTGGACGACATGCTGTGCTTTGCCCTTTACGGCGCGATGCACGAGATGACGCGGGCCTACCAGCCGCTGCTGGCCGAGTTGGGGCTGACCTATCCGCAATATCTGGCGATGCTGGTGCTGTGGCGGGACGATGGGCGGCCGGTGGGCGAGATCGGCGCGGCGCTGGGGTTGGAGACGAGCACGCTGACCCCGCTTCTGAAACGGCTGGAGGCGGCGGGGCTGGTGCGGCGCGCCCGCGACGGGCGCGACGAGCGGCAGGTGCGGGTGCGGTTGACCCCGGCGGGGCAGGCGCTGGCGCACCGCGCCGCGGGGATCAGCGAACGGATCGGCTGCGCCACTGGGCTGCCCTTGGCCGAGATCGCGGATCTGCGCGACCGGTTGCAGGCGCTGCGGCGCGCATTGGCGGGGCAGGGGTAGCCCCGCCGTTGCTGCATCGCAGCAATGCGCCCCTGTCAGTTGTCCGGCGCGCTTGCCGGGCGCATATCGACGGCAGGGAGGAACCCCGCAACCCGGAGGCTTCCGATGGCAACCGCCAACTTTTCCAAGAAGGATTTCATCCGCGACCGGCTTGATGCCTATTTCTCGGCCCCGCTTGGCCCCCGCGCCGAACGCGACCGCCGCGCCCGGCTGGAGCGGATGCAGGCTCTGGCCGCGCTGCCCGATGCGTCGCTTGCTGCCCGCGGGCTTACGCGAGAGGCGATCCCGGTCCATGTCTTTGCCGACCTTTTCGATCTCTGAGCATGGCGCCTTCCTGCCGCCGCCGGGGGCCGGGGGCTTGCCCCCGGACAGGCGCGGGGGCACAATCGGGGCAAACATAACAACCCCGAGCAGACCGATGAAACCGCTTCGCCTTCTGCCCCTGCTGCCCGCCCTTGTCCTCGCACTTGGCGGCTGCATGAACGATTCCTCGTCCATCGCCACCGCGCCGGTTCGCGTGGCGACCGCGGCCGAAGTGACCCAGTGCAAATATGTAATCAACCTCAGCAACCGCCCGGGGCTTTACGGCGCCTTCGCGACGCAGGGGCAGGATTACGCGCGCAAGTCGATCCTCGACGGGGCGGCGCAGTCCGGCGCGAATACGGTGGTGTTCGACAAGATCGAGCCCGGCTCGATGGTCACCGAACTGACCGCGACCGCCTATCGCTGCTGACGCCCGACGCGCCCGGGGGTAAGCTGGCACCCAGACCCCAGCCGAGGAGCCCGCCATGACCGATCTGCCCACCGCCCGCCGCATTCGCCGCGCCGGACACCCCGGGGTGTTCGCAGATACGGTGACGCTGGGTTATGAAGCGCGCTTCCTGCGTCGCAAGGCACTGGTAAGCGCGGGGGGGTTGCGGTTCCTGGCCGATCTGGCCGAGACCGTCAGCCTGGATGCGGGCGACGCGTTCGAACTCGAGGACGGCCGCCTGATCGGTGTGCGCGCGGCCGAAGAGCCGCTGATCGAGGTGCGGGGCGATCTGGCGCGGCTGGCGTGGCACATCGGCAATCGCCACACCCCCTGCGAGATCCGCGCCGACCGCCTGCTGATCCGCGAGGATCGGGTGCTGGCCGACATGCTGACCGGGCTGGGCGCCCGCCTGACCCGCATCGTTGGCGCCTTCACCCCCGAGGGTGGCGCCTATGGCCACGGCCGCACGATGGGCCACGATCACGGGCACGACCACAGGCACGGGGGTGTGCATCACCATGCTGCCCATGTCACGGATCCGGATGACGATGCCAGCGGGGCCGAGGGCGACGAGCCCGAGGTTCTGCGGTGAACCCCAGCCTGCTGACGCTGGTGCAGTGGCTGTCGCCCGCCTTTCCGGTGGGCAGCTTTGCCTATTCGCACGGGCTGGAATGGGCGATGGATGCGGGCCGCATCCGCTCTGCGTCCGACTTGCAGAACTGGCTGGAGGCCGTGCTGGCCGATGGCGCGGGGCGGTCCGATGCGATCCTGCTGGCGCGCGCGATGGACGGGGGCGACCCCGCGCCCCTTGCCGCGCTGGCCGAGGCATTGGCCCCCTCGCGCGAGCGGGCACAGGAGGCGATGGAGCAGGGCGCGGCCTTCCTGCGCACCACCAATGCGTTGAACGGGGGCGACTGGCCGCCGATGCCGCTGCCGGTGGCGGTGGGCGTGGCCGCACGCGCGTTGGCGCTGCCCGCGGCCGAGGTGGCGGCGCTTTATCTGCAAGCCTTCGCGGCTGCGCTGGTGCAGGCGGCTGTCCGCTTCCTGCCTCTGGGCCAGACCGACGGCCAACGGGTGCTGGCCGCCCTGCACCCCCTGATCCTGACCCTTGCCGCTGAGGCCGCCACCGCCCCGCTTGACGCGATCGGTTCTGCCGCCTTCGGGTCCGATCTGGCCAGCCTGCATCACGAGACGATGGAAACGAGGATCTTCCGCACATGACATCCCCCAACGGCCCGCTGCGCGTGGGCATCGGCGGCCCCGTCGGCGCCGGCAAGACGACGCTGACCGAACAGCTTTGCCGCGCCCTGCGCGACCGCTACTCGGTGGGTGTCATCACCAACGACATCTACACCCGCGAGGATGCCGAATACCTGATGCGCGCCCAGGCGCTGCCGGTCGAGCGGATCCGCGGGGTGGAGACCGGCGGCTGCCCGCATACCGCGATCCGCGAGGACGCCTCGATCAACCTTGCCGCGGTGGCCGACCTGCGCCGCGCGATCCCCGATCTGGACGTGATCCTGATCGAGTCGGGCGGCGACAACCTGGCCGCCACCTTCAGCCCCGAACTGGCCGACCTGACGATCTATGTGATCGACACCGCCGCCGGGCAGGACATCCCGCGCAAGAAGGGGCCGGGGGTCATGCGCTCTGACCTGCTGGTGGTGAACAAGACCGACCTTGCGCCCCATGTGGGCGTGGATCCGGTGCTGCTGGAATCAGACGCCCGCACCGCCCGCGCGGGCCGCCCCTTCGTGATGGCCAGCCTGCGCCAGGGCCGTGGCGTGGCCGAGGTGGTGGCCTTCCTGCAAGAGGCGGGGGGGCTTTAGCCCCCTTGTACCTGCTCCAGCGTGACCTTGCCGGGGTAGAAGGCCAGATGCCCTGCGATCGCGGCGACGCCGGGCTTCGGCGTCTCGTAGGACCAGGCCGCGGTCTCGATCCGGCCGCTCTTGGTCACGATGGTGAACGCCTTGGCCTGCCCCTTCCACGGGCAGGTCGTGGTGCCGCCGGTCTCTTCCAGGAAGGCCATCGCCACGTCGCCGCGCGGAAAGTAGATCACCGGCGGATAGCTGCCCTCGCGCAGTTCCAGCGCCTGCGCGCTTTCGGCCAGGACGGCGCCGCCCGCGCGGACCACCCAGATGCCTGCGGCGGGGGTGATGCGGATGTGGTCGTTCGTCATCGGGGTCTTCCTTTTCCTCGGGCGACCCCTTCGGGTCGCGGTCAGATCGGCGCAGTTGCGGCCATCAGCCAGGCCCGTGCCGCATCCGAGACGCGCGGCCCGATCCGGTCGCGCACATTGGCGTGGTAGGCGTTCAGCCAGTCGCGCTCGGCCCGCGAGAGGGCGTCGGCGTCGATCAGGCGGCGGTCCACCGGCACCCAGGTCAGCGTCTCGAAGCTGAACATGGGGCGCGGATCGGCACCTGGCAACTCTGGCGCGTCTTCCACCACCACGAGGTTCTCGATCCGGATGCCGAAGGCGCCTTCGCGGTAATAGCCCGGCTCGTTCGACAGGATCATGCCGACCTCAAGCGGCACGTCGGAGATGCGCGACAACCGCTGCGGCCCTTCATGCACCGACAGATAGGCGCCGACACCATGCCCGGTGCCGTGGTCGAAATCCTGCCCGGCCAGCCACAGGTGATAGCGCGCGAAGCCGTCCAGATCGCGGCCTGCAAGGCCCCGCGGCCAGCGCGCCCGGCTGATCGCGATCATCCCCTGCAACACCCGGGTGAAGGCCGCACGCGCCTCGGTGGGCGGCTCTCCCAAAGCGACGGTGCGGGTGATGTCGGTCGTGCCATCGGGATACTGCCCGCCCGAATCCACCACCAGGAGTTCGCCTTCCGCCAGCGCGCGGTTGGTTTCCTCGGTCACGCGGTAATGCATGATCGCGCCATGCGGACCCGATCCGCAGATCGTTTCAAAGCTGATCTCGCGCAGGCTGTTGGTGGCCCGCCGATAGCCTTCCAGCGCGGTCACCACGTCCGCCTCGGTCAGATCGCCGGGCGCGTTGGCGTCGAGCCAGCAAAGGAATTCCACCATCGCCGCCGCATCGCGCAGATGCGCCGCGCGCATTCCCGCGATCTCGGCCGCGTTCTTGCGCGCCTTGGGCAGAAGGCAGGGGTCCTGCCCGGCCACCGCGGCAACGCCCGCGGCCTCGAGGATCCGCCAGACCGCCAGCGGTGCGGTGGCCGCATCCACCCGTACCGGGCCCGCCAGCGTCTTCAGCGCCCCGGCAAAATCGCCGGGCAGCGCCAGCGCCGCATCGCCCAGATGCGCGCGCACCTCGTCCGACAGCTTTGCCGGGTCGATGAACAGCGTCACCGCCCCGTCCGCCTTCAGGATCGCGAAGCCATGCACCACCGGGTTGCGCGCCACGTCGCTGCCACGGATGTTGAACAGCCATGAAATCGAATCCGGCAGGGTGATCGCGCAGGCGGCCTGCCCGGCGCGGGCCAGATCCGCGGCCAGCCGCATGCGCTTGTCGGCAGAGGATTCGCCCGCGTAGTCAAGCGGATGCACGACGACCTTGCCACAGGGCGGCGCGGGCTGGTCGGGCCAGATCGCGTCCACCATGTTCGCCACGGGCTTCAGCGTGACGCCGGTGCCTGCAAGGGCGGCCTCGATCTTGCCAATCTCGTCGCGGGTGTGAAGCCAGGGGTCGAACCCCACGACACCGGCGGTCAGGTTTTCCCTCAGCCAGTCGCCCGGCTTCACCTCGGGCCAGGGCACCGGGGTGTAATGCGCCAGATCCACCTGGCCTTTCACCTGCACCCGATAGCGGCCGTCGATGAAAACGCCTGCCACCTGCGGCAGCACGATGCAGAACCCGGCCGAGCCGGTGAACCCGGTCAGCCATCCCAGCCGTTCGTCATGCGGGGCGACATATTCGCCCTGATGCACATCCGCGCGCGGCACGATGAAGCCCGCCAGCCCCTCGGCCGCCAGCTTGGCGCGCAGCGCGGCGAGGCGCGGTGGTCCCTGCTCGGGGCGGGCGGTCACGGCAAAGGACTGGAACATCAACGTCTCCCTGCGACGCGGCCCATCGCGCGGGCGCGGGCCTTGGGGTCGGCTTCGAACAGGGCGGCAAGCTGTTCGGTGATCGCGCCGGCCAGTTGTTCGACGTCGGTGATGGTGACGGCGCGCTGGTAATAGCGCGTCACGTCATGCCCGATCCCGATGGCGATCAGTTCCACCGCCCGGCGGCGTTCCACCATCGCGATCACGTCGCGCAAGTGCTTTTCCAGGAAATTCGCGGGGTTGACCGACAGTGTCGAGTCGTCCACCGGCGCCCCGTCGGAAATCACCATCAGGATCTTGCGCGCCTCGGGCCGCGCGATCATCCGGCGGTGCGCCCATTCCAGCGCCTCGCCGTCGATGTTTTCCTTCAGCAGGCCTTCCTTCATCATCAGGCCCAGGTTGGCCCGCGCGCGCCGCATCGGGGCGTCGGCGGCCTTGTAGATGATGTGACGCAGGTCGTTCAGGCGTCCGGGCCCCTGCGGGCGACCGTTGGCCAGCCAGCGTTCGCGGCTTTGCCCGCCTTTCCAGGCGCGAGTGGTGAAGCCCAGAATCTCCACCTTGACCTGGCAGCGTTCCAGCGTCCGGGCCAGCACGTCGGCGCAGATCGCCGCGATCGAGATCGGCCGCCCGCGCATGGAGCCGGAGTTGTCCAGCAACAGCGTGACGACCGTGTCACGGAACTCGGTGTCCTTCTCGTGCTTGAAGCTGAGCGGTGTGGTGGGATTGGCCACCACCCGCGCCAGCCGCCCGGCGTCCAGAATGCCTTCTTCCAGATCGAACAGCCAACTGCGGTTCTGCTGCGCCTGAAGCCTGCGCTGCAACTTGTTCGCAAGGCGGCTGACGGCCCCCTTCAGCGGTTCAAGCTGCTGGTCCAGATAGGCCCGTAGCCGGTCAAGCTCGGCCGGGTCTGCCAGATCTTCGGCGCGGATTTCCTCATCAAAATCGGTGGTATAGACGGTGTAGTTCGGGTCCGCGTCGGAATGCGGGGCAGGGGGCGGCGGCTCCAGCGGCGCGTCGCCCTCGGGCATCTCGGCCTCGTCCGACATGTCGGCGTCGGGCTGGTCCTCCATCGAGACCTGAGCCTGCGCCTGATCCTGCTGCTGGTCCTGGCTTTCCTCGGGGCTGGCGTCGGCCTCTTCCTGGTCGTCGCTGTCCTCGCCCTGGCTTTCGGGGTTGTCCTCGTCTTCCTCGGCCTGGTCCTGGCCTTCGTCTTCTTCCTGGTCGGGGTCGTCCCCCAGTTGGTCGCCATAGCCGAGGTCGGCGATCACCTTGCGCGCAAGCCGGGCAAAGGCCGCCTGGTCGCCCAGCACCTCGCCCACATGCTCGAGATCGGCCGCGGCCTGCTGCTCGATGAAGCCGCGCCAGAGGTTGGTAATGTTCTCGGCGCCCTTCGGCAGCGGGCGCCCGCTGGCAAGCTTGCGCACCAGATAGCCCGCTGCTGTGGCCAGCGGGGCGTCCTCGCGCCGGGTGATCTGGGAATAGCCCTTGCGCTCGGCCTCATGCGCGATCTTGGCGTCGATATTGGTGGCCGTGCCGGGCATGTCGCGGGCGCCCACCGCCTCGCAGCGGGCGGTTTCCATCGCCTCGTAGAGGTCGCGCGCCATCTGCCCCTGCGGGGCGTATTTCGCGTGGGTCTTCACGTCGTGATAGCGGTGGCGCAGCGCGAAGGCATCTGCGGTGCCGCGGGCAAGCAGCACCTCGTCGCGGGTCATCCGGCGGCTGACCTGCGGCAGGCGCATCGTGTCGGCGGTCATGCCCGGCGGGTCGATCGAATAGCTGACCGTCAACTCGGCGTCATGCGCCATGGTCTTGGTCGCTTCGGCCAGCGCCTTCTTGAACGGTTCGGCGGGATTGTCGGCGGGTTTGGTCATGGTCAGCCCAGCTCGGTCGGGGTCCCGGTGCCACGGGCCGGGTTGGCCCGCAGCGCCACTTGCACGTCGCGCGCGTCGATCGGCCGGAAGCCCGCGTCCGGCCCCGCGCCGATCACTTCATGCTCTGGCTTGCCGCGCTTTCGGGCAGCTCCTCGTTGAAGCAGCGCTGGTAGAACTCGGCCACGGTCTGACGCTCCAGCTCGTCGCACTTGTTCAGGAACGTCAGCCGGAAGGCATAGCCGATGTTGCGGAAGATCTCGGCGTTCTGCGCCCAGGCGATCACCGTCCGCGGGCTCATCACCGTCGAGAGGTCCCCCGCCATGAAGGCGGTGCGGGTCATGTCGGCCACGGTCACCATCTGGCCGACGGTCTTGCGGCCCTTTTCGGTGTTGTAATGCGGGTTCTTGGCCAGCACGATCGCGGTTTCCGCGTCATGGCTGAGGTAGTTCAGCGTGGCCACCAGCGACCAGCGGTCCATCTGGCCCTGGTTGATCTGCTGGGTGCCGTGATACAGCCCCGTGGTATCGCCCAGACCCACGGTGTTCGCCGTGGCGAACAGCCGGAAGTAGGGGTTGGGCGTGATGACCTCGTTCTGGTCCAGAAGGGTCAGCTTGCCGTCGGCTTCCAGCACGCGCTGGATCACGAACATCACATCCGGCCGGCCGGCGTCGTATTCATCGAAGCAGATCGCCCAGATGGTGACGGTGGCAGATCTGACCCGCACCGCCTTCATGGCGGGGGACCTCTCGACGGTGATGAGCCCGCGGACGGTGATCGCCTGGGCGCAGAACGCCGAGATCTTCCGCAACATCGGCTATGCCTTCCGGCTGACGTTCCTGAACAAGTG
>DAIEJF010000192.1 GCA_027351005.1 Paracoccaceae bacterium
CTTGTCGACAACCGAGAGCACCTCGACCCGTGATCCGAACTTAGCGTCATCCATAAGGTCAGCGTCTTACATGAACTTAGGCACGGACTTCAGGCGGCCCTCACCGGAGGCTTACCTCTCAGGTTGGGCAGACTCTACATCACGGCGAGGGAACTTCCGGGGGGCAGGTCAGATGGCCTGGCTGCGGAGGCCGCCGTTCCGAAGACGGTGATGATCGATGCGACTTACCTCAAGGCGCACCGCACGGCGACCAGCATGCGGTCGAAAACGTATGGTCCGCCCCGGTTGCAAGCGACGATTGGGTGACGGCGTGATTAGTCTGCACAAACGTATCCGGCATGTCGGCCTGAGGGCCTCTGCCAAGATGGATATCCGCGCGTCCCGATCCTCATAAAGGGGCCGGCCTCGAGGGCCATTTTTGACCGGAGGTTTCCGGGACGCCGATCGACTGTCAGGCCATCTTCCTTTCACCACTCGCAGTTCGGCGCGTCCGGAGTGGTCCGAGCCGGACGCGTGTTCTTCAGATATTTGCCCGCGGCGTAGGGCTGTAGGTCTGCCCGTGGCGCAGGAGCGCCCATACGGTGCGAGCCATCTTAGCAGCCAGGGCGACGACGGCGACATTGGGGTGGGCGCGGGCGAGAAGCGCACGCAGCCAGGCTCCAACTACCGTGTCACACTTGGCCAGTGAAGGCATGGCGGATCGCGCGCCCTGGATCAGCATCTTGCGAAGATACCGGCTTGGCTTATGTCGACATGCCGGCTGGGCCGGCTACCGACATCGCCTTGCTCGACAGTTCTGAAACCGAAGCGGAAGACATGTCAATGCAACAACCGATCCTAGTTGAATGCATCGCGGATCGCGGCGGGAGATCGTTCAGATTTGAAATGAAAACAGATGATTAGGATGTTCATCGGGTGGAGAAGGTTGGATACCAAGCCCATCCCCTCCGCCACTTGCCCTCGCGAAATGGTTCTCTGATTGGCCCGTCGGTTGGAAATTATTGTTGTTTTCGAGGGTTATGCCGGATGGGCTATTCACCTTTCCCGGCTCGTTCCGCCCAAGATCTTTCTCTGACCGCCAAAACTCTCCGGACCTTACGACTACGGCAATTTGGTGCTAAGGTTGTAACGCGTTGAATTTTCGTGTATTTTCAGGAGTACCCTTGGCGGTTCGCATTGAGTGGCGTTCGGGTCAAGATGCCACCGAAGTCGAATCCAGAGGGCGGGAACTGAGGGCCGTGTGAATGTCCAAGAAAAAGGGCGTAAAACGGTCGTTGGCTGCAACAGGAATGAATGTCCGGTTTACTGCCGCTTGCTGTCACCAAACTGCGTGAAACTTCTCGCGTTGCGAGATGGGGCTTTTGTCAGGTCGTGGGAAGATGACATGGCCGGTCGCCACCGGCACCAGTGTCTAGCGACAGAGACTCTTTAGCCGCTCAAGGTGCTTAGAATCGACTTTATTGAACGTGTGGAAGAGCGCATTGCAGGCTCATGGGAAGGTCCTCGACGATCTGACGGACGTTCAGCCCGTCGTCATCGCCCAGCAACGTATCAAGCGCGGCCTGCGCCAGCCGGACCTGTTCGCCCTGCCGCACAAAGGGACCGGCCCGCAACTCGCGGTCGAGAAAGATGTTGCCACTGATCGAAAGCGAACGTATCAGACTGAGGTTCTGGTAGATCACCGCGATCCCGCATCTATGCGCGAGATCCGGCGTCAATCGCCGGTGCTGCCGGCCGTCAAGCGTGATCTCTCCGGCACCCGGGGCAGGGGCGTCCATACACCCCCCCGATGGCAATGGGCCGGATGGAGAGAAGACCGATGAAGCCGTCGTCGTCGGCCTGCCGCCTTGAACGCCCGTTCGCCTGACCTTGCGGGCGTTCATGATCATTGGAGCGAGGGCCAAGGGTCAATCATCCGTCAGCTGCGCGCCAGATTCCGGAACCCTTCGGCCAGATCTGCGATCAGGTCCTCGGGGTGTTCAAGACCCACATGCAGGCGCAGGCAAGGCCCTTCCGGCAGCCAGCGGGTGGCGGTGCGGTGGGGGCGGAAGGGGATACACAGGCTTTCGCATCCGCCCCAGCTGAATCCCATCCCGAACAGGCGCAGCCCATCCAGAAACGCGTCCAGCGCCGCATCGGCGCAAGGCTTCAGCAGGACCGAGAACAGTCCCGACGCGCCCGTAAAGTCGCGCCGCCACAGGTCATGGCCCGGAGCGTTGCTCAATGCAGGGTGCAGCACCGTCTCGACCTCGGGCCGGGTGCGCAGCCATTCCGCCACCGCAATCGCGCTGGCCATGTGCCGTGCCAGCCGGACATCAAGGGTGTGGATGCCCCGCAACGTCAGGAACATGTCGTCGGGACCTGCGAATACGCCCATCTCCTCATAGGCGGCGCTGAAACGATCCCAGGTCTCGGCGGAGCAGGTGACCGTGCCCATCATCGCATCGGAATGACCGACCAGATACTTGGTTGCCGCCTGAACCGAAATATCCGCCCCATGCCGGAAGGCCTTGAAGTAATGGCCCGCGCCCCAAGTGTTGTCGATCATCAGCAGGGCGCCTGCCTTGTGCGTCGCCTCCGCAATCGCGGGGATGTCTTGAACCTCCATCGTTTGCGATCCGGGGGATTCGGCATAGACGATCCGCGTTTCTGGCCGGATCAGATGGCGGATGCCATGGCCGATCAGGGGGGCGTAGTAGGTCGTCTCTATGCCGAGGCCCCGCAACATGCCATCGCAGAAGGCGCGGACCGGGTGATAGACCGAATCGGTCACAAGCACATGGTCGCCCGCCCTCAGAAAGGCCAGAAGCGTGGTCGAGACGGCCGACATTCCCGACGGCGTCACCTTGGCCTTGTAACCCCCTTCGACCAGCTCCACCGCCTCTTCCAAGGCACGCGAGGTGGGGGTGCCGCGCCGACCGTAAAGGTAGGGTTGGTTCTGCGCGTGAAAGGCGGCTGCCGTCGGGAACAGCACGGTCGAGCCATGATAGACGGCCGGGTTCACAAAGCCATGCTCCCCATAGCTGGCACCGGCATGCACAAGGCGGGTTTCGGGGGCAAGGTCGGCGGGAACGGCAAGGGGTTTCGACATCATCACTTTCACGAGGTTCGCGGGGGCTGGTCGGATACGCCCGCAAGACCGGGCGCCAGAACATCG
>DAIEJF010000200.1 GCA_027351005.1 Paracoccaceae bacterium
CCAGATCCTGCTGGATGCGCATGATGTCGCGCATCCGCGCTTCCTCGGCCTTCACCTCGGTCGAGGGGGCGGGGGGGGCCTTTACCGTCTGCGGAAGGGTGTCGCGCTGCTCGCGTTCAGCGGGCAGGCGGTCCTGGGTGTCGCTGACGACCAGTTCCAGCATGCTGGCGCGCTGTAACGGGTCGATCCCCTTCTGGCGCAGCAGACGGACGGCATCGAGATCCGAGGTCGCCTCGATCCCGTTGCGCTGGGCCACGCGGCGGGCGGTGCGAAGCTGGCGGCCGGTCAGCCCCTCGCGGCGGATCGCCTCGAGGTCGGCATCGGCCGCGACCTCGTCGGGCGAGGTCACCTCGCCACTGTGCCCGGCGGTCGGGAATTTCCGGGTGCCGAAGCCGTCATCCTCGACGCCATCGGCAAAGAGCATGGCATCGGGATCGGGCGCGGCGCGGCGGGGGGCGGGCTTCTTGGCAGCGGCGGCAGGGGCCGGGGCGGCAGCGGCCGCCTCCGGCGCCTCGGCTTCGGGGCGGGAAGATGCGAAGACGCTCAGGACGCTCCGCCGGATGCGGAACTTCTTAGCCTTTGGTTTGGTAATCATAAAGCCGCTTCGCTTCTTCCAGGGTGTCGAACATGTAAAGCCTGCCATCCTTGAGGACGGCGGCCTGCTGGCAGAACTTTTCGATGGTGGCGGGCTGGTGCGACACGACGACCACGGTCGCATGTTCCAGCCGGTCTCGCAGGATCGACCCCGCGCGCTTGTTGAAGCCCACATCGGTGGTCGAGGGCATCCCCTCGTCGATCAGGTAGATGTCGAATTCCAGCGCCAGCAGCAGCGAGAAGGCGAAGCGCGCCCGCATCCCCTGGCTGTAGGTGCCGACGGGCATGTCGAAGTATTCGTCCAACCCGCAGACGTAGCGCGAGAAGGCCTCGACATAGTCGGGATCAAGCCCGTAGAGGCGCGCGATGTAGCGGGCGTTCTCGGTGCCGGAATGGCGGCCGATCACACCGCCCATGAACCCCAGCGGGAACGAGATGCGCGACGTGCGGCGGACCTTGCCTTCATCGGGTTTTTCCAGACCGGCCATCATGTTGATGATCGTGGTCTTGCCGGTGCCGTTCGGCGCCAGAATCCCCAGAGAGCGGCCGAGCTCGACACGAAACGATGCCTGGTCCAGGATGATCTTGCGCTGCTTGCCCGTCCAGTAGGACTTGCTGACGTTTTCGAACTCGATCATGGCCTAGCCTCGGGCCTTGCGGCGCGTTCACCGATTACCGTTACGGGGTCAATGGTCGTCCTAGCCCGCGTTTGGGGCTGATTTATGTCCAAACCCGCGCGTCAGCGACATCATGGGGGCAAGCGCGGCCCTGTCAACGCCCACGGCGGCGCGGGCCTGTCAGCAGGGCGCCCGGGGCGGCCAGCAGGCTGACCAGAAGGCCCAGCCGCGCCCCTTCGCGCAAGACCCCGCCGGGCAGGGTGGCGTCGATGGCAAAGAGCGGCACGGTGAAGCCGATGGCCGCGGCCAGGCCCACCGGGATCAGGTCGGCCGGGGCCATGCCCGGTGGCAGCGGTCGGTGCAGCAGGCGCATGGCCAGCGCCGCACCCAGAATGACGCCCAGCGGCTTGCCGATCAGCAGCGCCAGCGCGACGGCGAGGGTTTCCCCGTTCGCCGAATGCAGCGGCACCCCGGCATGGGTCAGGCCGAAGACGAAGAGGATGACCGAGACCGGCGCGACCAGCCGCCGCGCGATGCGGTTCAGAAGATCGCTCAGCACCGCTTCGGCTTCTGCGAAGACGCCAAAGGAATGGTCGGCATGGGGCACCGCCGGAATGATCGGCAAGAGCCCCAGCGCGGGCATCAGCCCGGCCTGCTGCATGCCCAGCCAGCTTATCACACCTGCCACCGCATAGGGCCAGGCGCCAAAGCGCAGGGCGGCGCGCTGCGCGGGTTTCAGCGGGTCGTTGCCATCGCGCCAGCGGGGGCCTGCGTTGAACATCAGCCAGACCGCAAGTGACGCCCCCATCGGCAGAAGCAGCCAGACGGGCCGCAGCGATCCGATCGGCACCGCGATGCCGGTGATCAGAAGCGCCACGATGTCGTCGGCGATGGCAACCAGCAGCAGATACCGCAGCGCCGGATGGTCGCGCCCCAGCGCCGCGCGCCCGACCAGGTAAGACAGCGCCACGTCGCCCGCCATCGGCACCGGCCAGCCCGCCCCGGAATAGGGCAGCGGCGGATCGGCGACGAAGCCCGAGAGCCCCAGGTAGACCAGCGCGGGCACCGCGGCGGCGACGGCCGCGGCCACCAGCGGGCCCAGCGCGCGGCGGCCGTGGAAGGCGCCGTGGCGCAGCACCAGCGCCTCCCACAGCTCCTTGCCGATATAAAGGAAGAACAGTGCCATCAGCGCCTGGCCCACCAGGTAGGCAAGCGTCAGCGTCCGGTCAAACAGCGGAAAGGCCGCGTCGGGGTTGGGGTAGCCGATCAACGAATGGTCGGCCAGCCGGTATTCGACGAAGTCGGAATAGGACTGCGGATCGAGGTTGGCCCAGATCAGGGCCAGCGCCGCCCCTGCCAGCAGGCAGGCTGCGAACCGGGGGACGAAGCGCGAAACGCGATACATGGGCGACCTCCGCCGAGGGCTGCGGGTGCGGTCTGGCCGGGATAGCCGAGCGGGGCGGTCGGGGCAACCGGCGCCGGTTGTGGTGGGCGGTTCGTCGCGATAGCGTGACCGCCATGACCGCGGACCTCTGCGACGAGATCGGCGCCTGCCGCCTGTGTGCCGCGCGCTTTGCCGCGACGGCCACGGGCCATGCGCCGCGCCCGGTGGTGTGGTTTCGTCCCGGTGCACGTCTGCTGATCGCGGGGCAGGCACCCGGCCTTCGGGTGCACGAGGCCGGGCGGCCCTTTGCCGATGCCTCGGGGGTGCGGCTGCGCGACTGGCTGGGGATGACCGAGGCCGAATTCTACGACCTGAGCCGGGTCGCGGTGGTGCCGATGGCCTTCTGCTTTCCCGGCTATGACGCAAAGGGCGCCGATCTGCCGCCGCCCCCGCTTTGCGCGCGCACCTGGCACGGGCGGGTCATGGCGGCGTTGCCGGGGCTGCGGTTGCGGGTGCTTGTGGGCGGCCATGCCTTCGCCTGGCACATCGGGGCGCGCGGGGTGACAGAGACGGTCGCGCGCTGGCGCGACATCATGGCCGCAGGGGCGCCCCTGACGATCCCCTTGCCGCATCCCTCGTGGCGGAATACGGCGTGGCTCGGGCGCCACCCGTGGTTCGAGGCAGAGCTGCTGCCCGTGCTGCGGGCCGAGGTGCGCCGCGTGATGGAGGGCCCATGACCGCATTCACTCCGCTTGATGCCGCCCATGCCGCGATGGAGGCCGCCGAGGCCGATGCCGCGCGGCTGCGGTTCTACGGGCTTCTGGCCGATACCGAGCTTTGTGTGCTGCTGGAGCGCGAGGCCGAGGGCGAGACGCTGTCGCCGCAGGTCTTTCCGCTGGCCGAAGGGCCTGTTGTGCTGGCCTTCGACAGCGAGGACCGCCTTGCCGCCTTCGCCGAGGGGCCCGCGCCCTATGCCGCGCTGCCGGGGCGGGTGCTGGCGGGGTTGCTGGCGGGGCAGGGGCTGGGGCTTGGCCTGAACCTTGGCGTGGCGCCGTCGTCGATGCTGCTGGCGCCCGATGCGGTGGCCTGGCTGGCAGGCATGGTGGAGGCCGCGCCCGAAGAGCTGGCCGCGCGGCCCGACGAGATCGGGCCGCCCGACGGTTTTCCCGAGGCGGTGCGCGCGGCGCTGCTGGCCGCGTTGGAGCGCGCGCGGGGGATCGCGGCGGCGGCCTGGCTGGCCGCGGTACGCTATGGCGACGGGCGGGCGGGCTTCCTTCTGGCCTTCACCGGCACCAGACCCGGCGCGCAAGAGGCGCTGGCGCGTGCGGCGGGCGGGGCGGTCGGCTTTGCCGATGCGGCGCCGCTGTCGCTCGACGTGACCTTCCTGGCCGAGGATGATCCCGCCGTGGCGCGGCTTGCCCGCGTGGCAGAGCGGATCGACCTGAGCCCGCCCGCGCCAGTCGCCGCGCCCGGTCCGCGCGCACCGGGCAGCGACCCCGATCGCCCGCCGATCCTGCGCTAGGTTGTTGTGGAAGAACGATTTTTCGTCGAAACACAGGAAGGCTTCTGTGTGGGGTATATAGATACCTATAATGGGGTATCTTTATACCGTTATTGCAAGATACTGTTTTTGCTAAATTAAATTATCATCGCGGCGCTTGACTGGCCCTGCAAAATGCTTAGAACGGCGCAATCCGAGACTCGGGGCAGCCCTGCCTCGGGCTCAACCCTTTGCAAGACAGGGCCTCCGATGAAGACTTTCACCGCTACCCCGGCGGACATCGAGAAGAAATGGATCCTGATCGACGCCGAAGGCGTCGTTCTGGGCCGTCTCGCCTCGATCGTTGCCATGCGCCTGCGTGGCAAGCACAAGCCGTCGTTCACCCCCCACATGGACATGGGCGACAATGTCATCATCATCAACGCCGACAAGGTGCAGATGACCGGCGCCAAGCGCGATGACAAGCGCTACTACTGGCACACCGGCTATCCGGGCGGGATCAAGTTCCGCACCGCGCGTCAGGTGCTGGAAGGTGCGCACCCCGAGCGCGTCGTGATGAAGGCGGTGGAGCGGATGCTGCCCGGCGGCAAGCTCTCGCGCCAGCAGATGACAAACCTGCGTATCTACGCGGGGGCGGCCCATCCGCATGAGGCGCAGCAGCCCGAAGTGCTCGACGTCAAGCCGCTGAACAAGAAGAACACCCGGAGCGCATGAGAATGGCCGACGAAATCAAAACCCTCGAGGGGCTGAAGTCGGCCGTGGTCGGCGCCGCCGCCGCGACGTCTGCCGCCGCGCCCGAAGTCGCCGCCCCGCGCGAACCCGTGCGTGACGCACTGGGCCGTTCCTATGCCACCGGCAAGCGCAAGAACGCGGTTGCCCGCGTCTGGATCAAGCCCGGCAAGGGCAAGGTCACCGTGAACGGCAAGGAGATGTCGGTCTACTTCGCCCGTCCGGTGCTGCAGATGATCCTGCGGCAGGCCTTCACCGTTGCCGGCGTCGATGGCCAGTTCGACGTGATGGCCACCGTGAAGGGTGGCGGGCTGTCGGGGCAGGCCGGTGCGGTGAAGCACGGCGTCTCGAAGGCGCTCCAGCTTTACGATCCCAGCCTGCGCGGCGCGCTGAAGGCCGCGGGCTTCCTGACCCGCGACAGCCGCGTGGTGGAACGCAAGAAGTACGGCAAGCGGAAAGCCCGCCGCAGCTTCCAGTTCTCGAAGCGCTGATCGGGATTGTCCGGTTTGTTCAAGGCCCGCCGCTCTGGCGGGCCTTTTTCATTGGCAGCGTCGCTGCCGGACTGTTGCATGAAAGACTCTTTGTTCCGGTAGAGTGACGGTCTGGCCCCGGTTCGGCGACATTCCGCGCATTATCCTGATTGACGGCCCAGGGGCGCAGATTCATCCTTGCGTAAAGGATTTCAGCTAAAGAGGCCGGGACATGACCAGTCTTTCTAGTTTTCACAGTTCTGTCGGCACGCACAACTTCCTGGGGCTGCGCACGAATCGCGGCGCGATGGAGATCGTGTACGACGATGGGGCCGCTCACCGGATGGTGTGGCGGGTAAAATCCGCCGCCAACGAAGCGCGCATCGGCGAGGCTCTGAAGGTTGCGGTCGATCAGGCCCGCGTTCTGCCTGCGCTGTATTCCGAGTTGAAGAAACGGTCCATCGCGATCGAGGCCGTTCTGCCCTAGGCGTCACGCGCCTCAACCGCTGGCGCGCCGTCCCGAGGGATCGGCGCGCTTTGTCTTTCCGGCCCCTGCCTGGCGGCGGGCCGTCTTTCGGCGCTGCCCAAGTTTCCGGCAGAACCGATGGCCTGCCGCTTTGCGCATCATACCCCCTTGCGCTTTTCGCCGCCGCAGCCGACTTTCGGGGGAACCGGGTTGCTCTCCGCGCGGCCCGTGAGAAAAACTGAACAGGGGCGTCGGTGGCAGGGGGCCGAATGAAGCGTCGATCTTTCCTCCGGTCGGAGGCTGGGCACGGGCTGCTCATGCTCAGCCCGACCGCACTTTATGCGACCATCGTGATGGCGGCGCCGCTCGTGGCCGTGTTCGTCTTCAGCTTCATGACGCCGGGCTATCTGAAGGTCGTGTGGACCTTCACGCTCAACAACTATGCAAAGGTGTTCAGCTCGCCGATCTACACGGCGCTGCTTGGCCGGTCGCTCTTGACATCGGGGGTGGTGACGGCGGTCACCGTGCTGACGGCGTTTCCGATCGCCTATTTCATCTCGTTCTATGTCTCGCCGGCGCGCAAGTCGCTGTGGCTGTTCCTGATCACGATCCCGTTCTGGACCAGCTATCTGATCCGCGTGTTCCTGTGGAAGGTGATCCTGGGCTACAACGGGGTGATCAATTCGGCCTTCCTGGGGCTGGGGATCATCCACGAGCCGATGACGTTCCTGCTGTACAACATGAATTCGGTGGTCATCACGCTGGCGCATTCCTACGCGCCCTTCGCGATCCTGCCGATCTTCGTGGCGCTGGAAAAGATCGACCGGTCGCTGCTGGAGGCCGGGCAGGATCTGGGTGAAAGCCGGTTCATGACCTTCATCCGGGTGACGCTGCCGCTGGCGATGTCCGGGGTTGTGGCCTCGGTGCTGATCGTGTTCATCCCGACGGCGGGCGACTATGTGACACCGACGCTGGTGGGGGGCGCCAACGGGCAGATGATCGCCAACGTGATCCAGTTGCAGTACTTCAAGCTGGGCGACTATCCGATGGGATCGGCGGTGTCGATTACGGCCATGGCGGTCGTGACGGCCGTGGCGCTGATTTTCGTGTTCCTCAACCGTCGCTTCCTGAGGGGGCCGAAATGAGGGGCCGCGGCTTCCAGATCTATGCGATCTGCTACCTGATCTTCCTGTACGCGCCCATCGCGCTGCTGCCGATCTTTGCCTTCAACAACTCCACGGTCATTTCCTTCCCGCTCAGCGGGTTCACGACGCAGTGGTTCAGCCAGCTCTGGACAGATACCTCGCTGCTTCTGGCCGTGAAGCACAGCCTGATCGTTGCGGTTTCGGTCTCGATCCTGGCGACCTGCTTCGGGGTCTTCGCGGCGCGCGCCACGACTCGTTATGCCTTCCCGATGAAGCAGGGGCTGATGGGCATGATCATGCTGCCGCTGGTGCTGCCCGACATCATCATCGCGGTGTCGCTGTTGGTGGTGCTGATGCAGATGGGGGCGTCGCTGTCGATCCTGACGGTGATCCTGGGCCACACGCTGATCGCCACGCCCTTTACCATCGCGATCCTGAATTCGGCCTTCCAGTCGCTTGACAAGTCTCTGGAAGAGGCGGCGATCGACCTGGGCGAAACCCCGGCCTCGACCTTCCGGCTGATCATCCTGCCGCTGGTGATGCCGGGCATCATTTCGTCGCTGCTGATCGCCTTTTCGATTTCGCTGGATGAATACATCATCGCGGCCTTCCTGTCGGGCACCGAGGCGACGCTGCCCGTCTATATCTTCGCGCAGTTCCGCTTCCCGAACAAAGTGCCCGTCATCATGGCGCTGGGCACCATTCTGGTGTGCCTGTCGATCACGCTTCTGACCATTGCCGAATACTTCCGCCGCCGCGGCATCGCGAAGGCGGGAGGTAAAGATACCGGAGGTTTCCTGTGACATCGTCCCCCGCACCCGCGGCACGGCTTGCGCGCCCGCTCATCGAGCTGCGCGAGGTCGAGAAGTATTACGGCGACTATTACGCGCTGCGGAAGATCACCACCGACATCCGCGAGGGCGAGTTCTTCTCGCTGCTCGGCCCCTCGGGCTGCGGCAAGACCACGCTGTTGCGCTGCATCGCAGGCTTCGAGGAAATCTCGGGCGGCCATCTGTCGATTGACGGCAAGGACATGGAGGACGTGCCCGCCAACAAGCGGCCGACCAACATGGTGTTCCAGTCCTACGCGATCTTTCCGCATCTGACGGTGGAAGAGAACGTGGGCTTCGGCCTGCGGCGCGACCCGTCCAGCAAGGAGGACAAGGCGCGGCGCGTGGCCGAGGCGCTGGAGATGGTCGGGCTGAAGGGCTTTGGCAAGCGGGCGGCGCATGCGCTGTCGGGCGGCCAGCGGCAGCGTGTGGCGCTGGCGCGTGCGCTGATCCTGAAGCCGCGGGTGCTCTTGCTGGACGAACCGCTGTCGGCGCTCGACAAGAAGATGCGCGAGCAGATGCAGAGCGAACTGCGCAAGCTGCAACGGCAGGTCGGCATCACCTTCATCCTGGTCACCCATGACCAGGAAGAGGCGCTGATCATGTCGGACCGGATCGCGGTGATGTTCGAGGGCGAGATCGCCCAGCTTGACAGCCCCGAGCGGTTGTACCGTCGGCCGATCAGCCGCAAGGTGGCCGAGTTCATCGGCATCATGAACTTCCTGCCCGCACGGGTTCTGTCGACCGGGCCGCAGATCGCGCTGGACGTGGCGGGGCTGGGGCAGATCGCGATCGATGCCGAGCAGTGCCCCGGCACCCCCCGCACAGGCGACGCGAGCGTGGGGTTCCGGCCGGAAACCATGACCGTGCTTTACGAGGGTGACCCCGAGCCATCGCGCGGAAAGGTGGCGCAGGGCACGGTGGAAGAGGTCGTCTACTTTGGCGACATGAGCTATTACGAGGTCCGGCTGGAGGGCGTGGAAAAGCCCGTGCAGATCTCGATGCGCAACGTCGTGGGCCGCCCCGTGTTGCTGCGCGGGTCGCGCACCCGGATCGCCTGGGAGGCCGGGGCGCTGGTGCTGTTCTGCGAGCCGAAGGCCTGAGGCATTCGGTAGAAAAGAAAAGGGGCGCCAGGCTGTTGGCGCCCCTTCTTCATGTCTTGCAGGCGGCTCAGGCGGCCGCGAGCGCGTCGACGATCGCGCCGAAATCGGCGGCCTTGAGCGAGGCGCCGCCCACCAGCGCGCCGTCGACGTTTGAAGTCTTGAAGATGTCGGCCGCGTTCGACGGCTTCACCGAGCCGCCATAGAGAAGGCGGATGCCGTAGGCGGCCTCGCCGAAGCGGCCCACCAGCGTCGCACGCATGAAATCGTGCACCTCGGCAATCTCGGCCAGCGTCGGGGTGCGGCCGGTGCCGATGGCCCAGACGGGTTCATAGGCCACCACGGTGTTTTCGGGCGTGGCCCCTTCGGGCAGGGAACTGTCGATCTGCGCCCCCACCACGGCGAGCGTGGCGCCAAGGTCGCGCTGGCGTTCGGTCTCGCCCACGCAGACCACCGCGACCAGCCCGGCCGCCCAGGCGGCGCCGGTCTTGGCGGCCACCATCGCGTCGGTTTCACCGTGATCGGTGCGACGCTCGGAATGGCCAAGGATGACATGCGTGGCCCCCGCATCGGCCAGCATCTGCGCCGAGATGTCGCCCGTGTGCGCGCCCGACGCGTTCCAGTGGCAATCCTGCCCGCCGATCTTCAGCGCCTTGGTCCGACAGCGCCAGGCCATCTGGGAAATCAGCGTGGCAGGCGGGCAAATCAGCATGTCGCAGGCCGGATCGGGATGCGTTTCCAGCAGCTTTTCGATTTCCGAGAGGGACGCGGTGGTCCCGTTCATCTTCCAGTTTCCGGCGGCAAGCTTGCGGCGCATGGGGTCCTCCCTTTGTCACGGGACAGGCTTAACCCACGGATGCGGAAACAGGAATGCGGAAAATCCGCGCGCCCTCAGGAGGTGGCGTCCTCGTCGCGGAACTTCACCGACTCGCCGCAGCCGCAGGTTTCGACCACGTTGGGGTTGCGGAACCGGAACCCGGAATCGAGCAGCGTGGTTTCAAAATCGATCTCGGTCCCGAACATGAACATCTGCGCCATGGGGGCGATCATTACCCGCGCGCCGTCCTGTTCGACCACTTCGTCCATCGGGTTGATCTCGGCCGCGAAATCCATGGTGTATTCCATGCCCGCACAGCCGCCCTTCTTCACGCCGATGCGCAGGCCCTTGGCGCCGTCACGCTCCATCAGCCGGGTGATCTGCCGCGTGGCGGCGGGGGTCAGGGTCACGGCCTGCTTGCCGGGGATGCCGAACATGGTTTCCTCACATGAACCCGAGTTCAAGCCGCGCCTCGTCGGACATCATGTCCATACCCCAGGGCGGATCGAAAGTGATGCGCACATCGACCGACTTCACCCCCGGCAGGGGCCCCACGGCATCCGACACCCAGCCGGGCATCTCGCCCGCCACGGGGCATCCGGGGGCGGTCAGGGTCATCACGATCTCGACCGTGCCTTCGGCGTCGATCACGATCGAATAGACCAGGCCAAGGTCATAGATGTTGACCGGGATCTCGGGGTCAAACACCGTGCGGCAGGCGCCCACCACGGCTTCGTAAAGCGGGTGGTCGACAGACGACGCTTGGATGAGGGGCTCTCCCTCCAGTCTTTCCGGGGCCTGGGCGGTCATGGATCTCTCGCGCGGTTGTTGAGCGAATATATAGGGAATATGCGGCGCGGGTCCAGAGCGGTCGGG
Source organism: Paracoccaceae bacterium (assembly GCA_027351005.1). Classification (GTDB taxonomy): domain Bacteria; phylum Pseudomonadota; class Alphaproteobacteria; order Rhodobacterales; family Rhodobacteraceae; genus Solirhodobacter. The sequence continues at coordinate 10,530 of DAIEJF010000200.1, forward strand.
GCTGCCCCCGCATCTTGGGCTTGGCAAGCGGGCGGATTCGCCCGAAAAGGGCGCGTTTCCGGGGGAAGGGGCCAAGGATGGCAGACCGCTTCAGCTTTCACGTTCACGCGACCGACGGCAAGGCGCGGACCGGGGTGATCCAGACCCCGCGCGGCGAGGTGCGCACGCCCGCGTTCATGCCGGTGGGCACGGCGGGCACGGTCAAGGCGATGCTGCCCGAAAACGTGCGGGCGACGGGCGCCGACATCCTGCTGGGCAACACCTATCACCTGATGCTGCGCCCCACCGCAGAACGTGTGGCGCGGATGGGCGGGCTGCACCGCTTCATGAACTGGGAACGCCCGATCCTGACCGATTCGGGCGGCTTCCAGGTGATGAGCCTGGCCCAGTTGCGCAAGCTGACCGAGGACGGCGTGCGGTTCAAATCGCATATCGACGGGTCGGAACACATGCTGAGCCCCGAACGCAGCATGGAGATCCAGAAGCTGCTGGGGTCCGACATCGTGATGTGCTTTGACGAATGCCCGGCGCTGCCTGCCGACGAGGCCCGGGTGGCGCAATCCATGCGGCTGTCGATGCGCTGGGCGCAGCGTTCGCGCGATGCCTTTGGCGACCGGCCGGGGCATGCGCTGTTCGGCATCCAGCAGGGCGGCGTGACCGAGGCGCTGCGCGCGGAATCGGCCGAGGCGCTGGTGCGGATCGGCTTCGACGGCTACGCGGTGGGCGGCCTTGCGGTGGGCGAGGGGCAGGAGGCGATGTTCAGCGTGCTGGACTATGCGCCGGGCATGCTGCCCGCCGACAAGCCGCGCTACCTGATGGGGGTGGGCAAGCCCGACGACATCGTGGGTGCGGTGCAGCGCGGGATTGACATGATGGATTGCGTGCTGCCGTCACGTTCGGGGCGGACGGGGCAGGCCTTCACCCGGCGCGGCGTCGTGAACATCAAGAACGCCCGCCATCAGGACGATCCGCGCCCGCTGGACGAGGATTGCACCTGCCCGGCCTGCCGCAGCTATTCGCGGGCCTATCTGCACCATGTGTTCCGGGCCGGCGAGATCATCAGCAGCATGCTGATGACCTGGCACAACCTGCATTACTTCCAGGAACTGATGGCGGGCCTGCGCGGCGCCATCGCGGCAGGGAGGCTTGACGCCTTCGTGGCCGATTTCCACGCCCGCCGCGCAGAATGCGATATTCCTCCGCTCTAGCCACGGGTGAGGAAGATCGACAACTGCTTCAGCGTCTCGTGGAACCGTGGGGTCAGGGTTTCGATGCCCCGCGTCAGCCGGTGCAACTCGTCCAGCCGTTTGGCAAGGGTGGCGATTTCGGGGTCGGTCAGTTCGCGCTCGGCGTTGGCAAAGCTGGCGACGCTGCGCGAGTCGTCCGAATCAAGCGCCAGCGTGGCACCATAGCGCAGCCCGTGCTGTGCCGCGCGGGCCAGCACGCCCGCGCTGTCGGTTTCGGCCAGGACACTCCATCTGATGGTTCCGGTGTTGGCGAACCCCCAGCGCACCGTCGGGTCCCGCAGCACCAGCCCCTCGCGGCTGTAGGTCTCGATCCATTCGGAATCGTAGGCCTGAAAAAGGTAGCGCGGGGCGGTAAACTTGATGTGGAGGGCGATCGCGAAGCCATCGGGGTGATCTTGGCGGAACTGTGAAAGTATCGTGCTGATTGTCGTCTGACTGTCCATTCCGAGTGCGCGTCCCTTTCGTCCCGGATGGTTCCGTGACATAGAAATTAATGATGACACAGTTCGGTGACGGAACGCAAAGAGGTTCCGGCATCCTCGGAAGGCGGACCCTTGGCGCACCCGTTGGACAGCATTGGTTTTTCCGAGCTTGCCCCCGCCGGGTACTATATCGCGGTGCGCCTCGGCTTTGCTTTTCCTCTGGCGGAGTACAACGAGCTTCCTGAACCTTGGGTGGAGTATTACACCCGCAACGGGCTGATGCTGGACGATCCCGTGGTGCGCTGGATCTATGACCATACCGGCGCCCGCGCCTGGAGCGCGATCGACACGCCGGACCCGCGCGGGGTCATGGCGCAGGCGCGCGCCTTCGGTCTGAACTTCGGTGTGGCGATTGTCTGCGCCGACCCGGGCCCGGGCGGGCAGCGCAGCTTTGGCAGCTTTGCGCGCAGCGACCGCGAATATACCGATCTGGAAATCCGTTTGCTGTCGGGCAAGTTGCAATTGCTGCACGCGCAGATGGCGCCGCCGTCAAACCTGACGCGGGCGGAACTTGAGGCGCTGCGCATGGTGAAGGACGGCCTGAAGCTGAAGGAAATCGCGGGCGAACTGCAAATCACCGAAGGCGCGGTGAAGCAGCGGCTGAAGAATGCCCGCCAAAAGCTTGGCGCGCGGAACGGCAGTCACGCGGTGTCATTGGCGGTGGGGGCCGGATTGATCTGATCCGGCTTGCCCGTCGTACCCGTAATACGGGAAAGCATGGGAAAGACTCGCCGTTTAGTAATTATCATCCGGTCGCCTTGATGATCTAATTGCCCTACCGAAACTGGAGGGCACACCAATGGATAGCATCACTTTCGACTTTTCTGATCTGCATCGCCACGGTCCTGCGTTCTATGACTACCTCAGGCTGCGCAAACGCTTCTTCGTCGACGGTCTCGGCTGGGACATTCCCCATGACGACAAGGTCGAGATGGACCAGTACGACAATCCGCTGGCGCGCTACTCGCTGGTGCTGCGTGATGGCATCGTGATCGGGGGGGCGCGCACGATGCCGACCACCGCCCGCTGGGGCGCGCATACCTACATGCTGCGCGATGCACTTGCGGGAAAGCTGCCCGACATCCCGGCAAGCGTGATGCCGCAGGACATCCGCACCCCCGAGGTCTGGGAATGCACCCGGCTCGTGATCTCGGATGCGGTGCGCAGCCAGTCCGAACGGAGCCTTTGTCTGGCGATGATCGTCGATGGTCTTGCCGATGTGGCCCGGGCGCATGGCGCAAGCCAGTTGCTGTCCCTGTCGCCGCTGACGCTGGTGCGGGCGCTGCGGTCGCTTGGCTGGCAGGCGGACCGGATCGGCGAGCCCTATCGCAACACCGGCGACGGGCGGCAATACGCGGTTCTGGCGATGCCGGCGGCGAAGGGGGTGCCGCTTGCCGCCGAATGAGACAGGGGGTCGGCCCTGCAGGGTGGATTTCGCCCTTGCGTTGCGCGGGGCTGGTCGTATTTCTGTCACATGGCCGTGAAAAGGCGTGGTTGAAAGCCGCCGCCATCTGCCCCAGATATCGTGTCGAACAGGGGAGGGCGGCACGCTGCCGACGATCGGGGCCTTCGCCTTCCTGCCAGAAAGGACCACGCATGAAAGACGCTCTTGCCTACAGCTACCCGGTGTTGCCGCTGCGTGACATCGTGGTCTTCCCCCACATGATCGTGCCGCTGTTCGTCGGGCGCGAGAAATCGGTGCGGGCGCTGGAAGAGGTGATGAAGGACGACAAGCAGATCCTGTTGTCGTCGCAGATCGACCCTTCGGTCGACGACCCGACCACCGACGGTATCTATACCGCCGGGGTCCTTGCCAATGTGCTGCAGTTGCTGAAGCTGCCCGACGGCACCGTGAAGGTGCTGGTCGAGGGACGCGCCCGCGTCCGCATCACGGAATATCTGCGCAACGAAAGCTTCTTCGAGGCCCGTGCCGAGCTTCTGTCGGAAACCCCGGGCGACAAGTCCGCGGTCACGGCGCTCTTGCGCTCGGTCGGCGAAGAGTTCGAGCGCTACGCCAAGGTCAAGAAGAACATCCCCGAAGAGGCGCTTGCGGCCGTCGCGGAAACCCGCGAGCCGAACAAGCTTGCCGACCTTGTGGCCGGGCATCTTGGCATCGAGGTGGGGCAGAAGCAGGAACTGCTGGAAACGCTCGACGTGGCCGAGCGGCTGGAGAAGGTCTACGGCCTGATGCAGGGCGAGATGTCGGTTCTGCAGGTCGAGAAGAAGATCAAGAGCCGCGTCAAGACGCAGATGGAGCGCACCCAGCGCGAGTACTACCTGAATGAGCAGATGAAGGCCATTCAGAAGGAACTTGGCGACGGCGAGGACGGCCAGAACGAGCTGAACGAGCTGGAAGAGCGCATCAAGAACACCAAGCTGTCCAAGGAGGCCCGTGAAAAGGCGCAGGGCGAGCTGAAGAAGCTGAAATCGATGTCGCCGATGTCGGCCGAAGCCACAGTGGTGCGCAACTACCTGGACTGGATGCTGTCGATCCCGTGGGGCGAGAAGTCGCGGGTGAAGAAGGACTTGGGAGCGGCGCAGCGGGTGCTGGATGCCGACCACTACGGGCTGGAAAAGGTCAAGGAACGCATCGTGGAATACCTTGCCGTGCAGGCGCGGGCCACGAAGATGAAGGGGCCGATCCTCTGCCTCGTCGGGCCTCCCGGCGTGGGCAAGACCTCGCTTGGCCGGTCGGTGGCGAAGGCCACCGGGCGCGAGTTCATCCGCATCTCGCTGGGCGGGGTGCGCGACGAAAGCGAGATCCGCGGCCACCGGCGGACCTATATCGGCTCCATGCCCGGCAAGATCATCCAGGCGATGAAGAAGGCCAAGACCACCAACCCGCTGATCCTGCTCGATGAGATCGACAAGATGGGCCAGGATTTCCGGGGCGACCCGGCCAGCGCGATGCTGGAGGTGCTGGACCCGGAACAGAACTCGACCTTCATGGACCACTATCTTGAGGTGGAATACGACCTCTCGAACGTGATGTTCATCACCACGGCGAACTCCTACAACATGCCGGGGCCGTTGCTGGACCGGATGGAGATCATCCCGCTGGCGGGCTACACCGAGGACGAGAAGCGCGAGATCGCCAAGCAGCACCTGCTGGACAAGCAGATCAAGGCGCATGGGCTGAAGCCTTCCGAGTTCGGGATCACCGATGCCGCACTGATGGAGATGGTGCGCACCTATACCCGCGAAGCGGGGGTGCGGAACCTCGAGCGCGAGATCGCCAAGCTTGCCCGCAAGGCGGTGACCGAGATCGTCAAGGGCAAGGTCAAGAGCGTGACGATCACGCCCGACACCCTAGAAGAGTTCCTGGGAGTCAAGAAGTTCCGCTATGGCCTGGCCGAGAAGGAAGATCAGGTCGGCGTGGTCACCGGGCTTGCCTGGACCAGCGTGGGCGGCGAGCTTCTGTCGATCGAGGCGCTGAAGCTGCCGGGCAAGGGCCGGATGAAGACCACCGGCAAGCTGGGCGAGGTGATGAAGGAATCGATCGACGCGGCGTCCAGCTTCGTGCGCTCGATCTCACCCGAGCTGGGGATCAAGCCGCCGAAGTTCGAGGCGGTGGACATCCACGTCCACGTTCCCGAAGGCGCGACGCCCAAGGACGGCCCGAGCGCCGGGGTGGGCATGGTGACCTCGATCGTCTCGGTGCTGACCGGCATCCCGGTGCGCAAGGACGTGGCGATGACGGGCGAGGTGACGCTGCGCGGCAACGTGCTGCCGATCGGGGGCCTGAAGGAAAAGCTGATGGCGGCGCATCGCGGCGGCATCACCACCGTGCTGATCCCCGAAGAAAACGCCCGCGACCTGCCCGAGATCCCCGACAATGTGAAGGCGGGGCTGACCATCATCCCCGTCGCGCATGTGCGCGAGGTGCTGAAAAACGCGCTGGTGCGGATGCCCGAGCCTGTGGAGTGGGACGAGGCCGCGGAAGAGGCCGCGCGCGCGGCCCGCAGCGCGCCGACACCCGAAGCGGCAGCGCAGACCGCGCACTGAGCCTGCGCGCGAGGATCGACAGGGGGCGTGCCCGGCAGCGGGCACGCCCTTTTTCATGTCCGTCGCACCGTGCGAATCGTGATTACGCCCTTGCGGCGGCGACCCGGGCCGGATTGCCGCGCAGCGCGGTGACAACCGGGGCGGCGCTCGGCTATGCTTCGGGCGGGCAGGATCATCACGCGAGAGGGACATGGCAAAGAAACGCAGCGCGCAGGCCAAGGCGGACATGGACGCGCAGATCGATCCCGCGGCTGGCCCCGGCGCCCCCGGGCCCGAACCCGAGGCTGAAGACGCGGCCGAATGCGCGGCGGCACCGGGGGCCGTGCTGAAGAAGAAGGACTTGCTGGACCGGGTTGCCGCCCGCTCAGGCGTCAAGAAAAGCGAGGCCCGCGACATCGTCGAGGCCGTGCTGGCCGAACTGGGCGCGGCGCTTGCGCGGGGCGAGGGCCTGAACCTGCCGCCTCTGGGCAAAGCCAAGGTGAACCGGACCCGCGACAGCGCGCAGGGCGAGGTGCTGATCGTCAAGCTGCGGCGCGGCGGCGAGGGCAAGGAAACCGCGCAAACCCCCCTTGCGGACGACGCGGAGTGAGTCTAATACCCCCGCCAACGGGTGATTAGCTCAGCGGTAGAGCGCTTCGTTCACATCGAAGATGTCAGCGGTTCAAATCCGTTATCACCCACCATTATTCCTTGCGCGCCCGGCTCTTGCCGGGCGCGTTCGCTTTCGGGGGATGCGGTCTTGCCGCTCCGGCGCCGATCGGGCACCCTTGGTTGACAGCTAAAGCCGCAATAACTAAACACACGGGTTCAGATCGCGCCTCGGCTGGGGCGCCAGCGCCGACGGGGTCGAGGTGAAAGCGGTCGCGATCGTCATACCGATGCACAACGAGGCCGAGGCCGCGGCGCCGCTGATCCGGGGGATCGTTGCGGCCTGCGCCAGCCTGCCCGAGTATGAGATCGTGGCGGTCGATGACGGCTCGACGGATGGCACGGCGGCGGCCTTGCTGGCGTTGCAGGCGGATGTGCCCGCGCTTCGGGTGATCCGGCATGCCACGGCCGGCGGGCAGAGCGCGGCGGTTCATTCCGGGGTGCTTGCGGCAGACGCCGCGGTGATCTGCACGCTGGATGGCGACGGGCAGAACCCGCCAGAAGAACTGCCGAAGCTTTGGGGGCCGCTTTTGGCCGATGCCACGGGGCGCATCGGGCTGGTGGCCGGGCAGCGGGTGCACCGGCAGGACACGTTCTCGAAGCGCCTTGCCTCGCGCCTGGCGAACGGTCTTCGGGGCTGGCTTCTGAAGGACGGCACCCGCGATACGGGCTGCGGGCTCAAGGGCTTTCGCCGCGATGCGTTTCTGGCATTTCCCTATTTCGACCACATGCACCGCTACCTGCCTGCGCTGGCCCGCCGCGACGGCTGGGAGATCGTGCTGGTGGATGTGGCGCATCGCGAGCGCACGACGGGGCGGTCGAAATACACCAATTTCCAGCGCGCGCTGGTCGGGATTGCCGATCTTGCGGGCGTGGCCTGGCTGATCCACCGCCGCAAGAAGGCGCGCGGGCAGGAACTTTCGTCCCCCGGAAAGGAGTTGCCCCGTGCATGAGGCGCTGAGCAGGCTGTTCGACATGGACACGATGGCCGATGTCATCTGGGTCGGGATCGGGTTGCTGGGCCAGTTGCTGTTCACCGGGCGCTTCGTGTTGCAATGGCTTGCCTCGGAAAAGGCGCGCCGCTCGGTGGTGCCGGTCACGTTCTGGTATTTCTCGATCGGCGGGGCTGTGATCCTGCTGGCCTATGCCATCCATCGCGGCGATCTGGTGTTCACGCTGGGCCAGTCCTTCGGGGTGATCGTCTACTCGCGCAATCTGTGGCTGATCCGTGCCGAGCGCCGCGCCGCCGGCTGAGCGCGGCTGGCTGGCGCCCGCGCTGGCCGTCACGCTTGGCATCGCCGCGCTGAGGGCCGTGCTGCTGGCGTTCGATCGGCTCGACCTCTTTGTCGACGAGGCGCAATACTGGCTCTGGGGGCGTGAACTTGCCTTCGGCTATTATTCCAAACCGCCGCTGGTGGGCTGGGTCGTGGGCCTGTCCACCGCCATCGGCGGCGATGGTCGGTTCTGGGTGCGGCTGCCCGGCGTGGTGGCGAATGCGGCCACCGCGCTGATCCTGGCGCGGATTGCGGCGGAAACGCGGGGGCGGGCGGCGGCGCTCTGGGTGGCGGCCGGCTTTTCCACCCTGCCGATGGTGGGCGTGGGCAGCCTGCTGATCGGCACGGATACGATCATGTTTCCTTTCCTTGCGCTGGCGCTCTGGGCCTGGCGGCGGGTGCTGGCGGGGCAGGGGATGGGGATGGCGCTTTGCGCGGGCATCGCGCTGGGGGCGGGGGCGATGGCGAAATATGCCGCGCTTTACCTGATCCTCGGGGCGGGGGTGGCCGCTTTCCGGCCGTCTGCCCGGCCCCCCGCGCGCGCGGCGGCGCTGGCGGTGACGGCGGCGGCGCTGGTGCTGGCGCCCAACGTGATCTGGAATGCGCTGAACGGATTTCCGACGCTGCGGCACACGCTTGACAACATCGACTGGGTGAACAGCCCCGACGAGCGGCTGGGGCTGCACCCGCGCAGCCTCTTGCGGTTCCTTGCCGCGCAACTGGCGGTCTTTGGCCCTTTGGCCGTTCCGCTGTTTCTGGGGCGCCTGAGGGGGGCGGATGCCACCGACAGGCTGTGGGCGGCCTTCGCGCTACCGGTCCTTGCGCTGGTGGGGGCCGAGGCGCTGATCGACCGGGCCTATGCCAATTGGGCGGCAGCGGCCTGGCTGCCCGGCACGCTGATGGTCTTTGCGGCCTTCCCGCGCCGTCCGCGGCTGGGGGCGGTGGTGCTTGGCGTGAATGCCGCGATCTGCCTGGCGCTGCCGCTGGCCACGCTGGCCCCCGCGGTGCTGACCGATGCGACGGGGCAGCCCCTGCTGGCCCGCTATCTGGGCCGCGCCGAAACCTCGCATGCGATCCTGTCCGAGGCGCGGGCCATCGGCGCGACCGCTGTCGTCGCGGCCGATCGCGACGTGCTGGCCGACCTGTTCTATACCGGGCGCGATGCGGGGATGCCGATCTATGCCGCGCCGCCCGGCGCCTGCGCGGACGATGGCGATGACTGCGCACACAACCACTACCAGATGATGCATCCCGCACCGCAGGTGCTGCCGGGGCCCGCGCTGTATGTCGGCGCATCCGCGCCCGCCTGCGTCAGCGACCCTCCGGTGGCCATATTGCCCGCCACGCCGGGCACCTGGCAGAAAGCGCCCCTGCCGCTTTACCGCTTGCCTGCGGGGTGCCGGGTCCGCTGAGCCGGCCTTGCGCGTGGCGCCCGGAACGGGCTAGACAGACCCGGCCGGGTGATTAGCTCAGTTGGTAGAGCGCTTCGTTTACACCGAAGATGTCGGGGGTTCGAGTCCCTCATCACCCACCACGCGGACGCGGCTCAGATCACAAGGTCCAGCGGCAGGTCGGCGATGTCGCGCAGGCGCTGGCCCTCGATCATCGTTTCGACAAGCTCCAGCGTCTCGCGTTCCTGCGTGCGCAGCACGTCAAGCAGTTCTGGCAGCGCGAAATGATAGACGCAGTCGATGTCGCCGGTTCCAAGCGCGATGGCGGCGATGCGCGACGGCGTGGGCTCGGCCGTGACGGCGGCGATATGCGGCAGCCGCCCCTTGCGGTTGCGGATCAGGTTCAGGGCCTCTGACCGGGTGTTCTGCGCCCGATCCGACCGGATCGTCAGCTTGCAGCTGATCGAGGCATGCAGGGTCGCCCGCGCCCCGTTTGCCATCCGCAGCGGCGTGCGGGTGGCAACCGAGTCATCGACGACCACGGTATCGCGGTTGATCGTGGCATCCGTCTCCGGTTCTCGGAACACGACGACGTCGGGCTTGATCAGATAGTCCGCCCCCAGAAGGGTCTTCAGTTCGCGGCTCGCGTCGGCCAGCGCCTGCAGATCGTCAAGATGGTGATACTGATCGAACTGCGAAATCGTCTTGCCCCGCGCGACGGTCAGCGCGCCGGGGCGGATGTGCCGAAGCTGGGCCAGCGTGTCGGCCAGAAACTGCTGGCAGACGGTTTCGAACATCGCGCCCGCCGACTG
>DAIEJF010000205.1 GCA_027351005.1 Paracoccaceae bacterium
GCGGGGATGGACCATTCTAGGCTCCGCCCGTCCCAGGGGTCGCCCGCCGGCACCGCCAGCGCCGCGCGGTTGCGGATCGAGACGGCAAGCTGCACCGCCAGCGACGCCACCGCCGCCAGCACCAGCCCGCCGCCGATGGCCGACAGGATCATCCAGGGCTGATAGGCGGCGATGTCATAGGCATAGCTGCGCCGCATCATCCCCATCAGGCCCACCGCATAAAGCGGCAAGAACACCAGCGAGAAACCGACGATCCAGCACAGCGCGGCAATCGTGCCCCAGCGTTCGTCCAGCCGGAAGCCGAAGACCTTGGGGAACCAGAAGGTATAGCCCGCCAGCATCCCGAATAGCACCCCCGGCACCAGCACGTTGTGGAAATGCGCGACTAGGAACAGGGTGTTGTGCACCTGAAAGCTGATCGTCGGATTGGCGAGCTGGATCCCGGTCAGCCCGCCGATGACGAAAAGGAACAGAAAGCCAATCCCGTAGATCATCGGAACGCCGAACCGGATGCGGCCGTGGAAAAGAGTGGCCATCCAGTCATAGACCTTCACCCCCGTCGGCACCGCGATCAGAAGAGTCGCTGCCCCGAAGACGGCGTTCAGGAAGGGGCTGCCGCCCATCGTGAAGAAGTGATGCACCCAGACCGTGAAGGCCAGCACCGAAATCGCCATCGTGGCCCAAACCAGTGAGCGATAGCCGTAAAGCCGCTTGCCCGAGAAGGTCGAGAACACCTCGGAGAATACGCCATAGGCGGGCAGCACCAGCAGATAGACTTCCGGGTGGCCGAACAGCCAGAACAGATTGGCGAAGTTCATCATGTTGCCGCCCAGATCGTTGGTGAAGAAATGGAACCCGGCGTAGCGGTCCAGCGCCAGCATCAGCGTGGCTGCCGTGATCGGCGGCAGCGCGAAAATCATCAGGATTGCCGAGCACAGGACCGTCCAGACGAACATCGGCATGCGCATGAAGGTCATGCCGGGCGCGCGCTCCTTGTAGATCGTTACCGCGAGATTGATCCCCGTCAGCGTGGTGCCCACCGACGAGATGGTGATGGCCCAGATCCAGTAGTCGGGCCCGACGCCGGGGCTGAAGACGATGCCGGTATAGGGGGGATAGCCGCTCCACCCGCCGGTGGAGAATTCGCCCACCACCAGCGAGATCATCATCAGCGCCGCCCCCGCCGCTGTCAGCCCGAGGCTGATGGAATTCAGCAGCGGAAAGCTTACGTCCCGCGCGCCGATCTGGAGCGGCACCACGATATTGGCGATCCCGGTGACGAAGGGCATCGCCACGAAGAAGATCATGATCGTGCCGTGGGTCGAGAACAGTTCGGCATAATGGTTTGCGCTGAGAAATCCGCCGCCGTCCAGCGCGAAGGCGTGGTGCAGCCGCATCAGCGCGCCCTCGATCACCGCGCGCGCCAGCATCACAAGCGCCAGGATCACATACATCACACCGATCCGCTTGTGATCGAGGCTGGTCAGCCAACCGGTCCAGAGCGGGGTCCAGCTGCGGTTGACCGTCAACAGCGCGACGACGGCGATGCCTGCCACGACAACAAGGCCCGCTGCACCGGCGCCGATCAGGTTACTGGCCGTGGGATCGGCCAGCGCCTTGGCGAAGGGCAGCACCTCCCAGGACAGGCGGCCGAGCAGATCGGTCATGGTGCGCCTCCTCCATGGTCATGCCCGGCAGTGGTCCCGGCAAAGGCGGGAGCACCGGGCTGTTCTGCTTCGGGAACTCCGCCGGGGGCCATGTAGCGGTGCAGAATCCCCTCGTAGAGACCCAGGTCCACCGTTCCGAAGCCCAGGGGCAGCGGCTGGTTCAGTGCAGCAGCCGCTGTCTCGCCGGTCGATGGCGCGGCAAGGACGGCATAGGCCGCCGCATCGAGGGTGCCGCCGCCGGCGCGAAGATCGGCCACCCAGGCCTCGAAGGCTGCGGGTTCGACGGCGCTCAGCACGAAGCTCTGTCCGGCGAAACCTGGGCCGTTGAATTGCGTGTTGCGCCCGACGTAGTCGCCGGCCGCATCGGCGCGCAGGAATTGCCGCGTCTCCATGCCCGGCATCGCGTAGATCTGCCCGGCCAGCGCGCTGACCATGAAGGACTGCATCACGCTGTCCGAGGTCAGGCGGAATTCGACCGGCACGCCCCGTGGCACCGTCAGGTGATCGACCGTTGCCACGCCCTGATCGGGCAGGATGAACAGCCATTTCCAGTTCAGCGCGACCGCCTGCACGCGCAGCGGCGCGGTGCCGGGATCGATCGGCCGGTAGGGATCGAGGTCGAAGGCGTTGCGCACCAGCTGGAAGCCGAGGAAGCCCACGATTGCGAAGGGGATGCCCCACATCACCAGTTCCAGCGCGCGGGATTCGTCCCAGCGCGGCGCATAGCGCCCGCGTCCGCCGCGAAAGCGGTAGCGCCACAGAAGGACCGGGACCAGGACGAAGACCGGCAGGATGGCGATCAGCGCAATCAGCGTGATCGTCACGAAATGCGACAGTTCCGATTGCGCCGCCGGCCCGCCGGGGGCGAGGAACGACACGCCCGGCGGCGCGCATCCCGTCAGAAGCAGAATGACCAAAGTGGTCGTTGCAGGACGGGCCATCGGATCACACCCTGTCGTGCTGGCGGTGGGCATGCTCGGCCCGGTGCCGCAGCGCCGCGGCCTCGCCCTTGCGCAGCGCGGTCAGGCTGAGCGCGGCGATCATCAGGACGGCCGCCATGGCCCAGAAGGCGGCCGGGAAATGTGCCAGTTGCGGCGGGGCTTCGGGGGCGGGATTGCCGCCCATCTGCAGCACGAAGGCCGAGAGCGAGATGCCCGCCGTCAGCCCCACCTGCTGCGAGACTGCGGAAAGGCCGGTGGCGCGGCCCATCTCCTCCTCCGTCGCATCGACGAAGACGATGCCGTTCAGCCCCGTGAACACCAGCGCTTGCGCGAAGCCCGCCAGGATCACCAGCGGCACGATGACCGCGTAGTTTACGCTCTGGATCGTGCCGAGGCCGAGGAAGGCTACCGTGCTGACCAGCGTGCCCACGATCAGCGTGCGCCGAAAGCCGAAACGGTCGAGAATCCGCGGCGCAAGGGCGCGCATCGTCAACCCTCCCAGCGCGAAGAGCCCGCTGAGCAGGCCCGAGACCAGGATCGACAGCCCCAGCCCGACCTGGAACAGGAGCGGCAGGAGGAAGGCCGCCGCCCCGCCGCTCATGCGGAAGATCGTGCCCGAGACGATGCCGACGGTAAAGGTGTGATGCCGGAACAGACGCGGATCGACCAGCGCATCGCTTCGCCCCCGCGCGCGGATCGTGTAGAGCGCCATCACCGCCAGACCCGCCGCCATGGCCCCGAGGGCGACGGGCGTCGAGACCAGATGTTCGCCGAGGCAGGACAGGCCGAACAGCCCGGCGCCGAGGCCGAGGGCGGAAAGGACGAAGCCGGTGCGGTCGAGGGGCGCGACCGGCTCGGGCGGCAGGCGCGGAATCAGCGCCACGGCCAGCGCAATGGCGATCAGACCGATTGGCAGGTTGACGAGGAAGATCCAGCGCCAGCCCAACGTCTGGGTTACGGTCGCGCCCACGAGCGGCCCCAGCGCCGGACCCATCAGCGCAGGCACCGTGATCCAGGCCAGCGCCTGCACCATCTCGTCCTTGGCCACGCCGCGCAGCACGATCAGACGGCCTACCGGCACCATCATCGCGCCGCCCGCGCCCTGCACCGCGCGCGACAGGACCAGCCCCGTGAGCGTCGATTGCGCGGCGCAAAGGGCTGATCCGGTCAGGAACACCACCATCGCCGCGACGAAGACCCGTCGCGCCCCGAAGCGGTCGGCCAGCCAGCCCGACACCGGCACCATCGCGGCGAAGGCGATCAGGTAGGTGGACAGCGCCAGTTTCAGGGACAGGACCGGGACCGACAGGTCCTGCGACAGGACCGGCAGCGCGGTGGCCAGCACGGTGGCGTCCGTCGTCTCCATCAGCATGGCCAGCGCCACGATCAGCGGCACGACCACGCGCGCCCGGAAGTCCTGTGTCGCGGTCAATGCGCCATCCCTGCCTTGGCGCCGGTCTTCGGCTTCTGCATCAGCGCCGCGAAGGGCAGCATGGCGAAGGCCGCCCAGCCTGTCAACGCGAAGGCGTCCTGGAAGGCCAGCATCTGCGCCTGCCGGGCGATCACGCCCGACAGCTGCGCGGCCGCCGCCGGGTCGGTCGGGGATAGCCCCAGCGGCGCCAGCCAGGCCGCGACCTCGGGACGGAAGGGGGTGATGTCCTGCACGAGGACGCTCCAGTGGAACTGGGTGCGGGTGGCCACCTGCCAGCCCACCACGGCGATGCCCACCGACGACCCGATGGATCGTGCGACGCCGTAGATGCCCGAGGCCTCGTCCTGCCGGTCGCGCCCTACGTTCTGGAAGGCCAGCGTGGACATGGGCACGAAGAAGAGTCCCATGCCAAGGCCCGAGACCATGCCGGGCAGCGCGATGTCCCAGAAGCCGGCGTCGAGGTTCAACCGCGCAAGGCCCAGATTGCCAAGGCCCAGCGCGCACAGCCCCAGCACCAGAAGGACGCGCGGATCGACCCGGCCCATCAGCACCGCCCCGGTCAGCACCATCGAGGCCCCGGCGGCAAGGCCCCGCGGCATGAACAGAAGGCCCGCATCCACCACCGGATATCCCAAGAGCCCCTGCACGAAGAGAGGCAGCACCGCGATCGTGCCGAACATGGCGAGCCCGAAGCCCAGCATCGTCGCGTTCGCAGCGGCGAAACTGCGGTCGCGCAGAAGCGCGAAGTCGATGATCCCGTCCCGCATCCGCCAGCCGCGCGCGACGAAGACGGTGCCCGCGAACAGCGCGACCAGCGCGGCAACCTGGATCAGGCGCGAGGCGAACCAGTCGCGCGTCTCGCCCAGGTCCAGCACCATCTGCACCGCGCCGATCGCCGTGACCATCAGCGCAAGGCCGAGCCAGTCGATATGGACGCGCCGCACGTCCTCATGCGGCAGTTCGCCCGCCATCATCATCAGCGCGAAGGCGGCGACGGGCAGGTTGACGTAGAACACCGCGCGCCAGCTGAAATATTCGGTCAGCAG
>DAIEJF010000274.1 GCA_027351005.1 Paracoccaceae bacterium
CCCTGCATTGCCGAACTGCGCCGCCACGTTCAGGTCGTTTGCACCGGTGTTGGTGAAGGTCAGCGTGCCCGGGTTGGTGCCGTCATCCGAGAAGTCGACGGTCAACCCCGTGATGCCCAGCTTGTCGATGGAGTTCTTCAGCCCGACGGCCACCATATCCTCGACCGAGGTGGCCGCGGCATCCTGCGCGGTGACCGTGTAGGTCGCGATCTTGCCGCCGATCGTCACCGAGACCTTGTCCCCGGCCACCAACGGATCGGTATTCTTGATCTGGATGGTGCCGGTGTTTGTCGTGCCGCCCCCGGCGGTCCCATCCAGCGTGAAGGCCGCGGTATCGCCCGCGCCCGACACACCGGTGGTGTTCGTGGCATCGAAGACCGCCTTCGCCGCGTAGCCGCCCGATGCCAGGTTCTGCGTGGTCACCGCGATGAAGGAGGCGGTGACGTTGCCGGACGTGTCACGGTCGAGCGCCGAGAGGATGTTGACCGCGGTGCCCTGCGAGCCGTCGACCAGGTTCACGCCGTTGAACTGCGCGGAAGTGACCACCTGATTGATCTGATTCTTCAGTGCGGTGATGTCATCATTCAGGCTTGCCCGATCGGCGTTGCCGTCCTGCGCCGCGATGATCTTCGTTTTCATCTGGGTCAGGTAGTCGGTGACCGAATTGGCCGCCTGGTTGGCGACGGCCACGGTCGAGGCCCCAAGTGTGAGGCTGTCGGAGATGCCGTTGAAGCCCGTCACATCCGAGTTCATCTGGGCGGAAATCGCCCAGACGGCGGCGTTGTCCGTCGAGCTCGACACGGATTTGCCGGTCGAGATCTGGTTTTGCACCGTATTCAGTTGGTCGTTGATGCTCTGCAGGGTCTGCAGGGCAACCATCGCACTGGTATTGGTCAGAATCGAAGACATGAGAAGTTCCTTCGGAAAGGTCGGCGGCTTTGCGCCGGGTTTCATCGCACCGCGGGGGGTGCTCCACGGGCCGTTCTGACCGATGCGGTGGGTTGCGCCCTGCCGCGCCACCCTCAGACAGGGTGCAGGGCGAGTGATGCGGGAGAAGTGCTAATGCTTTCCTAAATCTAGGCAGCGATTTTGCGCGCATTTGATTGATCAGGCGCGCCGTTCGATTGCTCCGCCCGCCCCCCCAAGCTGGCTGCGGCGCCCCTGGTTGTCGTAGGTCTGCGGTGCCGCGGCCCGCTGCAGTTCCGCAAGACGCTGGCAGGCAGCGGCAACACCGCGCTGGGCAGCCGCGATCAGGCCCGCGTTGCGCCCTGCCTCGGCGCGCAGCCGCGCGAGGCTTGTGGCCGGGGGCGCGCCCGTCGCGGTCAGGGCGGCCAGAATCTCAGCCTTTTGCCCCGCAAGCGGGCCAAGCGCCGCAAGATCGCCCCGCTGCAGGGCCACGGCCTCTGCCGCAAGAAGGGCCCGCAGCGCTTCAACCGGGTCCATCGTCACGCGCCTTGAGCGATTCGAAGAGGTGCTGGGCCAGCCCGATCCCGCCATGCCGCACGATCGCCTCGGCCTCGGCCTGCACGAGGAATGATCCGAACTGCGCCTCGCCCGCGCCGCCGCCGAAGGCGTCGGGCGGTCGGTTGGCGCCTGCATGCTTCAGCATTTCGGCAAGGAAGGTGGCCTCAAGCGCCTGCGCCGTCTTGCGCAGGACATCGGTTCGGTCGGGGGCCGGGCTGGCCTGGGGAAGCGGTGTGATCATGTGGGCAGAATGGGGGGCGACGGTAAACATACGGTAACCCGTTGCGGCGAAACTGGTCGACGTTCCGAACCGAGGCCTGCCGATGATTCCCGTTGCCGCGCTCCCGTCTTCCAGGCCTTCGCCACCACCCCTTCCGCGCGATGGGGAGGATGACGATGGCTTCCGCCGCGTGATGGACGACGCACCGCCGCAGCCAGACGGGCTGATGGTGCAACCGGCAGCCATTTCCGGGCAGGCTGCTTCGCTGACTGTGCCGCCCCCGCCGCTGCCCGACTGGCAGGCGTGGGCGGGCATCGCCGATACTCTGCCCACGGGGGCCACGCAGGCCGACTCTGCCCCGGCGGAGGATGTATCCTCGCCGTCACGCGCCGCAGAGGCTGACAACGGCTTCCTTCGCCTCATGGACGAAGCATTCCCGCCACCGCCACCGGCCCAGCAGGCGGCCGTTGCAGCCCCGGCTGGCACAGTGGCCCGTCCTGGCGATTTGGCCGCCCCGCAGCCGCCCCCGCCTTCTCCAGTGCCGTCGCCCCTGCCTGACGCGCGGTCGCCGGGCGGCATCGCTTCGGGTCCGTCGGCAGAGGTTGCGCAGGCGGCCCCGACCCGGGCGCCGCCGCCAACGCCTCTGCCGCCTCGGGCCGACGACGATGGTCCTTTGCGGCAGGACGCCCAGGTGGCGCGTCGGCCGCGCCAAGATGATCCACCTGCAGTGATGGTCGCGCCGCCCGTTCACGTGCCGCCGCCGCCCCCGTCGCCCCCCCCATCGGCGCGGCCGGCCTGGTGGGACCCTGCCGAAGCCACGCCACTGGAAGACGCGCCGCCCGCGCCCGAGGCAAAGGCGGCGCCGGAGGGGAGCGGCTTTGCGCTGCGTCGGCTTGATGCGGCTGACGTGGCGGGCCTGTTTCAGTTGCCAGTCGAGGCCGCCGCGCCGGAACCGGCCGTTTCGATCCCGCACGAAGGACTGGAAGCGGACGCGGCGGATATGGCGTCCGACGAAACCGCCGCGCTGACCCCGACCGAGGCTGCCGCGGGGCCGACTGCGCCGCCGGTTGTTCCTGCCGTGCCCCGCGTCCCGCCGACGACCGAGGCCGTCACGCCCCGCCCGGACGGCGGCCCGCTGATCCAGGCTCTGC
>DAIEJF010000276.1 GCA_027351005.1 Paracoccaceae bacterium
ATCGCGGCGATGGCTTCCTCGTCGTCCCGGACCGACATGATGCCGACCACGGGCCCGAAGCTTTCCTCGCGCATCACCCGCATCTCGTGGTTCACGTTCACCAGGATCTGCGGGGCGAGGTAGGCGCCACCGTCATCTGCCGGAAACAGCGCCGGGTCGATCAGGGGCTTGGCGCCTTCGGCGATGGCATCGGCGATCTGGCTGCGCACCAGATGGGCAAAGCGCACGTTGGCCATCGGCCCCAGCGTGGTTTCGGGGTCGAACGGGTTGCCAAGCTTCAGCGCCTTCACCCAGGCCACCGCCTTTTCCACGAAGGCGTGGTAAAGCGAGTGGTGCACATAGATCCGCTCGATGCCACAGCAGCACTGGCCCGCATTGAACATCGCGCCGTCCATCAGGCTGTCGACCGCGGCGTCCAGGTCGGCGTCGTCCATGACATAGCCCGGGTCCTTGCCGCCCAGTTCCAGCCCCAGCCCGGTGAAGGTGCCGGCGGCCGCGCGTTCGATATTGGCGCCCCCGGCGACCGAGCCGGTGAAGTTGATGAAGTTGAACGCCCGCTTGCCGATCAGCGCCTCGGTCGTTGCGTGATCCATCACGATGTTCTGGAACACATCGGCAGGCACGCCGCCCGCGTGCAGCGCCTCGGCCAGACGTTCGCCCACCAGCAGGGTCTGGCTGGCGTGCTTCAGGATCACGCTGTTCCCGGCGATCAGCGCGGGCACGATGGTGTTGATTGCGGTCAGGTAGGGGTAGTTCCACGGCGCCATCACGAAGACCACGCCGACGGGCTCGCGCTGGATACGCCGTTCGAACCGGTCCGAGGCTTCCGCGATCATCGGGGCCAGCGCGGTTTCGGCAATGTCGGCCATGTAGGTGGTGCGCTCGTTCACGCCGCCGAATTCGCCGCCGAAGCGGGTCGGGCGGCCCATCTGCCAGGCCAGCTCCTCGACCACCCGGTCCTTCATGCCGTTCAGCGCGGCGATGCCTGCCTTCACCTTCGCGATGCGCTCGGCCAGCGGCAGGGCGGCCCAGCCGTGTTGTGCCGCGCGCGCGCGGGCGGCGCAGGCTTCGGCCGCCTCCAGCGTCAGGGCCGGACGCTCGGCATAGACCCGCCCGTCCACGGGCGAGATGCATTGGATCATCTTGGTCATTACATCCTCGTCTCTGTCCGATGGGCGGTCAGTCGTAGCGACTGACCTCGATCAGGTTGCCATCGGGGTCATTGAAATAGATCGACGTGATCGGGCCCAGCGCGCCGGCTTTCGCTACCGGGCCTTCGACCACCCTTATACCCTCGCGCGCGAGCCGCGACAGCACCTCTGCGCTGCTCCACGTTGTCACAAGGCAAAGATCGCCCGAGCCAATGCAGGCGTGGTTGCGCGTCTCTTGCCCCAGGGTTTGCAGGTTGATCTTCTGCCGCCCGAAGCAGAGCGCGCGGCGCCCCGCCCCGAAGGTGACCGGCTCCATGTCCAGGACGCGGGCGTAGAACTCCGCCGCGCGATCGGGATCGCGCACGGTCAGCACGACATGGTCGATCGCGTCGATCATCCTAGGCCCGTTCCAGCCCGCGTTGCAGTTCCCAGTCGGTCACGACGCGGTTCTGCTCCTCGATCTCCCAGGTCGCGGCGCGGGTGTAGTGATCCACCACTGCATCGCCCATCGCGGCGCGCAGCATGGCCGAGCCGTGCAGCAGCGCGGCCGCCTCGCCCAGCGATTTCGGCACCTCGCGCACGTCGGCGGCGTGATAGGCGTCGCCGCCGAACACCGGCTCCAGCGGCAGCTTCCGTGCGATCCCGTCGAGGCCTGCGGCAAGCTGTGAGGCCAGCGCCAGATAGGGGTTCAGGTCGGCCCCGCCGATGCGGCATTCGATGCGGATGCCCTTGGTATTCTCGCCGCAGATGCGGAAGCCCGCGGTGCGGTTGTCAAAGCTCCAGACCGCCTTCGTGGGGGCGAACATACCCACCACGAACCGCTTGTAGCTGTTCACATAGGGCGCCAGGAAATAGGTGATCTCGCGCGCATGGGTCAGCAGGCCCGCCAGGTAATGCTCCATCGTGGCCGACATGCCGTGGGTGCCCCTGGGGTCCAGGAACGCCGGCTGGCCATCCTTCCACAACGACTGGTGGATATGCGCCGAAGATCCGGCGCGGCGGTGATCGTACTTGGCCATGAACGTGACCGAGCGGCCCTTCTGGAAGGCGATTTCCTTGGTGCCGTTCTTGATGATCACATGGTTGTCGGCGGCGTCCAGCGCGTCGGAATACTTCGCGTTGATCTCTTCCTGCCCGGCCTCGGCCTCGCCCTTGGAACATTCGACGGGAATGCCCGCGCCGAAAAGCCCGTTGCGCACGGCGCGCATCACCTCTTCCTCCTTCGTGGTGCCGAAGATGGAATAGTCGATGTTGTAGCCGCCCCAGGTCTTGGGGTCGCGGAAGTTCTGGTCGCGCAATTGGGCGTAGCTCTGCTCGAACAGGAAGAATTCCAGTTCGGTTGCCATCATCACGTCAAAGCCCATGGCCTTGGCGCGCGCCACCTGCTTCTTCAGGATCGCGCGGGGCGAAATTGCCACCTCTTCATGCGTGTGATGGTCCAGCACGTCGCCCAGCACCATCGCGGTGCCTTCCAGCCACGGCACCCGGTGCAGCGTGGCCATGTCGGGTTTCAGCACATAATCGCCATAGCCACCCGCCCAACTGGCCGAGGCGTAGCCGGGCACCGGGGTCATGTCCATGTCCACCGTCAGCAGGTAGTTGCAGCAATGGGTTTCGTTGTAACTGCTTTCGATGAAGTTGCGGGCATGGAAACGCTTGCCCATCAGGCGGCCCTGCATGTCGATCATCGCCAGCACCACGGTGTCGATGCGGCCCGCCTCCACCTCGTCCTTCAGCGCCTCGAAGGTCAGATTTCCAGCCATCTCATTCCCCTGTTGTGTCAGGCCGGGTCGTTGCCCGGCGGTGTCGTTCAGTCTGCCGCATGGCTTTGCCCGCTCACCCGTGCCAGGGCGCGGGCGAGTACCGGGGCAAGCCGGTCGGCCATCGCAGCCTCGGCCTCGGGCGTCGCGATCAGGTCGTTCCTGATTTCCAGCATCACGTTCGCCAGCCCATAGGGCAAGGCCTGCAGCTTCAGCGTGTGGGTCACGTCATCGGCCGCCGAATAGGGCTGATTGAGCTGTGTGTTCAGGCCGCAGCCTGCTGCTTCGCCCACCACGGCCAGCGCCAGTCGCGGGTCGGCATCGTGGATCACCCCGAATTCCACCGCGCGCGGCGCGCCGAACCAGGTGGGGGTGAAGCTGTGCACCGTGATGATGACAGGTGGCAGGCCGATCAGCAGACGGCGGGCGATCTCGGCGTGCAGCGTGGCATGGAAGGGCAGGTAGACCGCCTCGACCCGGCGCTGCCGCGCGGCGGGGCTCAGCCCCGCGTTCCCCGGGATCGCGTGCATCTCGGATTTCACCGCCATCGCACCGGGCGCATGGGGAGGGCGGTTGCAATCATAGACCAGCCGCGACACCGGTGCGTGGACAAGCCCCGCATCCAGTCGCGCGGCCAGTCCCCGCGCCAGCCCAAGCGCGCCCGGATCCCCGGCGATATGGGCCTCGGCAAGCCCGGGCGCCAGGCCCAGCGTACCCCATTCCGCCGGAAGCCGGTTCGAGGCGTGTTCGCAAACCACCAGAGCAGGCCCCGGCGCCTCGCGCCGTTCGACTATTGCGGGGAAGGTGTCCCCTGCGCGCTGGTCGGTCATTCACGCCCTGCCCAAACTGTCTTCACCGGCAAGGGTGACCATTGCGCCCCGGCGCTGTCAAGATTGTTTCTTTCCTGAAATTTCTGTTACAAAGTTTCCAGAACCGGCAAACGGCCCCGCCCCAGAAGAGAGTAACCCATGACCGCATCCGGCACCACGATCGAGGACCGCCTGCGCGGCAACCTGACCGCCTTCACCCGGGCGGAACGTCAGTTGGCTACCCATATCCTGTCGAACTACCCGGTTGCGGCACTGGGGTCGATCACGGCGTTGGCCAAGGCGGCCGATGTCTCCACCCCCACGGTGGTCCGCATGGTGCAGAAGCTCGGCTTTCGCGGCTACCCGGATTTCCAGGCCAACCTGCGGACCGAGGTGGAAGAGATGCTCGTCTCGCCGCTGGCCAAGCATGACCGCTGGGCGGGCGGAGCGCCCGATACCCACATGCTGAACCGCTTTGCCGATGCGGTGATGGGCAACCTGCAGGCGACGCTGGCGCGGGTGGACCAGGCCGAGTTTGACGCCGCCTGCGACAAGCTGGCCGAAACGAAGCGGCGCGTGCTGGCGCTGGGGGGGCGGATCACCCACGCCATCGCCGACTACTTCGTGACCCACATGAAGGTCGTGCGCCCCGGCGTGTCGCTGATGTCCGAGCTTTCGGGGGCTTGGCCTGCCGCGCTGATCGATGTCAGCCGGGGCGACGTGCTGGTGGTCTTCGACATCCGTCGCTACGAGAACTCGGTGCTTGGCATCGTGGAAATGGCGGTCGAGCAGGGGGCCGAGGTGATCCTGTTCACCGACCAGTGGCTTTCCCCCGCCGCGGCCCATGCCCGCCACGTCTTTCCCGCCCATGTCGAGGCGCCCTCGGCCTGGGATTCCACCGTCGCCATCATGGTGCTGGTGGAAACCCTCATGGCGGGCGTCGAGGCGCGGATGTGGACCGAGACCGAGGCGCGGATGGAGCGGCTGGAAGGGCTTTACGACCGCGCCCGCTTCTTCCGCCGTTTCAAGTAACCGCCCGGGCCCGTGCCCCCGTCACCGCGTTGCCCGCGATGGCGGTCAGCAGGATCGCGCCGCCGGTCAGGGCCGCCGGGCTCGCCGTTTCGCCCAGAAACAGCCAGACCCAGACGGGGCCAAGCAGAACCTCGGTCATCGAAAAGAGCGCAAGCTCTCCCGCAGGGACCACTCGGCTGCCGATCGTATATATCACCATGCCGATGGCCAGCAGTACCGCCCCCATGCCCATCGCGATGGCGGCATCGCGCGGCGGCAGCAGGATCGTACCGCCCGCGGCCAGGATCGCCGCCCCCGCAAGCGCGATGGTGAAAAGCCCCCCCAGCAGAACCGCCGGATACATGTCGCCCACCCGGCCCCAGCGCAATGCCACGGTGAAGCCCGCAAAGCCCAGCGCCGAGGCCAGCGCCGCGGCATCGCCCAGGACATCCCCGCGGGCCAGCCCGTCCTGCACCATCACCCCGATCCCCACGCCCGCCAGCGCGATGGCGCCCCAGGTGGCAGGCCGCACCCGCTCGCCCAGCACCAGACGCCCCAGAAGCGCCGAGAAGAGCGGCGAGGCCGAATAGAGGAAGACGGCATTGGCGACGCCGGTGGTCTGGATGGCATAGATTGCGCCCAGAAAGGCCGCGATCAGCCCCGCGCCGCCCAGAACGCCTGCCGCGCCCGCACCCCGCAGCGCGGCCGCCGACCGCCCGCCAGAGCGCAGCGCGATCACCGCCGCCAGCACCGGCACCATCCCCACCGACCGCCACAGCACCACCTGCCACGTCCCCGCGGCCGGAATCAGCCGGATCGCGAGCCCCATGAAGGACCACAGCACCCCGGCCGCCAGTACCAGCGCGATCCCCGTGCCGTATCCGATCCCTGTCCGCATCGCGCCCCCCGTTTCGGCGAGAAAGCCTGCAGGCCTGCCCGCCGTCGCGCCGGTTCGCGACGGGCCGTGCCGCTTTCGGGGCGGGCTCAGTAGCCCAGGGTGCGGTCGACGCGATAGAGGAATGGCTCGCCGACCTCGCCGCGGCGGATGTTCTCGGCGATCACCCGGCTTGCGCTTGGGGCCCGGGTGTCGGCGGCGATATGCGGCGTCACGGTCACCCCGGGATGGCTCCAGAACGGATGCGCGGGCGGCAGCGGCTCGGTGCGGAACACGTCCAGCGTGGCATGGGCCAACTGCCCGGTGTCAAGCGCGGCCAGCAGCGCGGCATCGTCGATCAGCGGCCCGCGCCCGGGGTTGATGACAAATCCGCCCCGCGCCATCCGTGCGATCCGCCCCGCGTCCAGCAGGTTCTCCGTCTCGGCGGTCAGGGGCAGCAGCAGCACAACCACCTGCGCGCCGTCAAGCGCGGCCTCGAGCCCCGCGGGCCCCGCAAGGCAGCGCAGCCCCGGCACCTGCTTCGGCGTCCGGCTCCAGCCCGTCACCGGGAAGTTCAGCCGCCCCAGCGCCTGCCCGCAGGCTGCGCCAAGTTCGCCAAGGCCCAGAACCGTCACCGGCCGCTCGCGCGCGATGGGCGGCACCAGATGGTTGCGCCAGACCCCGTCCTGGTGCCGGATGTGCTGATCCAGCCCCAGGTGATGGCGCAAGACGTTGCCCACGACATATTCGACCATGCCTTCGGTCAGCGCCGGGTCCACCATCCGGCACAGTGGCTGGGTCAGCCCGGGCAGGCCCACGATCCGCTCCACCCCGGCCCAGAGGTTCAGCACCGCCTTGCAGCGGGTATAGGGGGCGAAGTCGGTGATGGTGCCGCCGGGCGCAAAGATCACATAGTCGACCGTGGCCGGGTCGGCCTCGGGCGTCATCGCGATGTCCAGCCCCGCCTCGGCAAAGGCTGTGGCAAGCGGCGCCTGATACTCGGGCCAGAGCTTCGGCCCGGCAGCGAACTGGACGGTGATCGGCATGGCATCCCTCTTCTGCAGCCTGTCATGGGCCTAGCATGGCGCCCGCCGCGTCGGCACCCCCATTTTCGGTCCGCAAATATCCTCGGGGGGGCGCCGCAGGCGCCGGGGGGCAGACAGCCCCCCGCGCTTCGTTACCGCCCGCGGGGCCGGTGGATATGGGCGCTCTGCACCAGCCCGAAGGCGCCCAGCAGCACCAGCATGGCCGAGCCGCCGTAGCTCACCAGCGGCAGGGGCACCCCCACCACCGGCGCCAGCCCCATGACCATCGACATGTTCACCGCGAAGTAGAAGAAGAAGGTGGCCCCGACGCCGATGGTCAGCAGGGCGGCGAAGCGATCCTTGTTGTTCGTCGCGGAATGCAGGCAGAACAGGATGATGAGCGTGTAGAGCGCCAGCAGCGAGACGGTGCCGATGAAGCCGAATTCCTCGCCCAGCGTGGTGAAGATGAAGTCGGTGTGCTTTTCCGGCAGGAAGTTCAGCCGCGACTGCGTGCCCTGCAGGAAGCCCCGCCACGACCAGCCGCCCGATCCCAGCGCGATCTTGGCCTGGCTGATGTGGTAGCCCGCGCCCAGCGGGTCGCTGCCGGGGTCCAGGAAGATGTCGATCCGCTGGAACTGGTAATCCTTCAGCAGTTGCCAGGGCGTGCCGCGCGATTCCATCACCGCTGTGACCAGCCCGACGCCCAGGGCGATGACGGCGCCGAAATACCAGAGGCTTACCCCGGCCGCGAACATCACCACCCCGCCGCCCAGAAGCAGCAGGATCGCCGTGCCAAGGTCCGGCTGCTTCATCACCAGCGCCGTGGGGATCAGGATCAGCACGACCGGAATGATGACCCAGACCGGCCGCGAGACCTTCTTCACGTCCAGCCAGTCGTAATAGGCGGCCAGCAGCATCACCAGCGTGACCTTGGCCAGTTCAGACGGCTGCAGCCGCATGAAGCCAAGATCGATCCAGCGCTGGGCGCCCATGCCGATCGTCCCGGCCACATCCACCAGCACCAGCAGCGCCAGCGACACGAGATAGGCCGCCCCCGAGATCGAGCGCCAGAACCAGATCGGCACGAAGGCGAAGGTGAACATGATCACCAGCCCGGCAGCGAAACGCATCATCTGCGGCTGGGCCCAGGGTTGCAGCGATCCGCCGGCGACCGAATAGAGCATCAGGAAGCCGACCGAGGAGACCGCCGCCAGCAGCACCACCAGCGCCCAGTTGAGGTAGAGCACCTTGCGCAGTCCGGTGGGGACGGTCTTGACGGTGTATTCCAGATAGCTCATGCGCGCGACCTCGACGGCGGCGGCACGGTGAAGTCGCGCAGCTGAAGCGCCTTCAGCTGCGCATCCACCGTGCTGCGGATGTTGGCGGGGTAGGCCGCAAGCGGCGGCATTCCACCGGTCAGCGCGTAAAGCATGATGTCGCGGGCCATGGGGGCGGCCTGGTGATCGGCCCCGCCATGTTCCACGATGACCGCCACGGCGACCTTCGGCGCGTCATAGGGCGCATAACAGACGAACAGCGCGTGGTCGCGCTGCGCCCAGGGTACCTTGTCGTTCCCGATCACGCCGGTCTCGCGCTCCATGGCCGAGATGTTGCGCACTTGGCTGGTGCCCGTCTTTCCCGCCATGACCATCCCGGCATCGACGATCCGCGCGGCCCGCGCGGTGCCCTGGGTGCCGTTCACCACGCTCCAGACCCCGGCGCGTACCCCGTTCAGGTGGCCTTCGGGCAGATCCAGCGGCGCGGGCGGCACGATCGGCGCTTCCACCCCGTTGACCGATTTGATCAGCCGCGGCAGCACGGCCTTGCCCGAGGCCAGCCGCGCCGTCATCAGCGCCAGCTGGATCGGCGAGGCCAGCACGAAGCCCTGGCCGATGGCAGCGTTGATCGTGTCGCCGATCAGCCAGTCCTGCTTGCGGACCTTCTTCTTCCAGGCGCGGTCGGGCGCCACCCCTTCCGAGACGGCCGACATCGGCAGGTCCGGGCGCACGCCCACGCCCATGGTCTGCGCCATGTCGTGGATCGCGTCGATCCCGCAGCGTTGTGCGACGGTGTAGAAGAACACGTCGCAGCTCTGTTCCAGCGCCCCCTGCAGGTTCAGCGCCCCATGGCCCGACCCCTTCCAGCAGTGGAAGCGGCGGCCCGACACCTCGATATAGCCGGGGCAGCGGATCGTCTCGTTCAGCTTCAGTTGCCCGGCCTTCAGCGCGGCCAGCGCGGTCACGATCTTGAAGGTCGAGCCCGGCGGATAGATCCCCGTGACCGCCTTGTTCGACAGCGGCCGGTGGTCGTTCGTCATGTAGGCCTGGTAGTCGACGTTCGAGATGCCGCGCACGAACTTGTTCGGGTCGAACGAGGGGGACGACACGCAGGCCAGCAGGTCGCCGTTGGTCACGTCCATCGCAACCGCGGCGGCGCTTTCGCCCGACAGGCGGGCCAGCGCGAAGTTCTGCAGCTTCGCGTCGATGGTCAGCTGCACGTTCTCGCCCGGCTGACCGTCCCTGCGGCTCAGCTCGCGGATCACCCGCCCGACCGAGTTCACCTCGATCTGCTTGGTGCCCGCCGTCCCGCGCAGCGCGTCTTCCATCTGGGCCTCGACCCCGACCTTGCCGATCTGGAATTTCGGGATCTGCAGAAGCGGGTCCGGGTTGTTCATCTTTGCCAGATCGCTTTCGCTGACCGGGCCGACGTAGCCCACGACATGCGCCAGATCCTCGACCAGCGGGTAATGGCGGCTCAGGCCGACTTCCGGGGTCACGCCGGGCAGGGCCGGGCCGTTGACCGCCACGCGCGACAACTCGTCCCAGCTCAGCCGATCCGAGACGGTGATCGGCACGAAGGCGCTGTGCCGCTTGATGTCGCGCAGGGTGCGGGCGATGTCGTCCTCGCTCAGCGGGATCAGATCGGCCAGCCGGTGCAGAACGCCCGGCACGTCGCCCGCATCCTCGCGCACGATGACCGCGCTGAAGTTCTGCTCGTTGCCCGCGCACAGGATGCCGTTCCGGTCGAAGATCAGGCCGCGGGCCGGGGGGATCAGGCGGATGCTGATGCGGTTCTGATCCGACAGCAGGCGATAGCGATCGGCCTCGACCACCTGCATCTGCCGCATCCGCAGCGTCAGCCCGGCCACCAGCGCGGCCTGTCCTGCACCCAGCAGCAGGGTGCGGCGGTTGATCTTGCGCGCGCTGTCTTCGGTGTCGCGGGGGGAACGCCTCACAGCCGCC
>DAIEJF010000286.1 GCA_027351005.1 Paracoccaceae bacterium
ACCTCTCCTGCCATCGCCATCACCTCGGCGCCCCGCGTCCCGGCCGCGTTCAGCACGGCGCCTGCGTCAATCTGCACCCCCGAGGCCAGGTCCACCCCCGTCACCCGCGCGCCGCTGCGCCTGACCCCGGTGACACGATCGGTGCGAAACACCACGCCCTGTGCACGGGCGGCGGCACGAAAGCCGTTCAAGAGCCCCATGTTGTCGAACCAGCCTTCGTCCCGCAGGCCCAGCGAACCCGCGGTGACATCCCCGACCGTCATCCAGGGAAACCGCGCCTGCACGCCCGCCGGGTCCAGCACCTCGGTCGCGGCACCAAGGCCGTTCTGCATCGCCGCCAGTTCGCCAAGCAGCGCCGCCCCTTCCGCGCTGCCCGACAGGAACAGATAGCCGTTTTCCCGCAGCCCCAGCGAGGGCACGCCGACATCATGGCCAAGCGCCGTCTGGAAATCGCGGATGAACCCCACCCCGAAGCGCGAGATGGCGACGTTGACCGGGTTGGAGAACTGCTGGCGCACCGAGGCGACCGACAGCGCCGTGGCGGCCCGCGCATAGGTCGGGTCCATCTCGACCACCACGACCTTCAGCGACGGGTCCATCCGGGTCAGCCAGTAGGCCGCCGAACACCCCATCACCGCACCGCCCACGATCACCACATCCCAGCGTTCCGGCATCTTCTTCCTCCTCGGTCGCAACCTTCTACCATGCGAGACCCGGAATGAAAGCGCGGCCCCTCGACAAGCCGCGCCAAGGATGGCAACACATTCTTTGATGGGGATAAGCCGGACGCGCGCCACCCGCGGCCGGGGACGGGGTGCGATGCTGACCACCGTAGAGCAGATGATCGGGGCAGACACCATTTCAGAGGTCTGGTCCGTCTACATCGGCAAGGTCGCTGAGTTCGGCTTTGACCGGGTCATGTACGGCTTCACCGCCGACAAGGACGAAAGCGCCGACACGCTGGAGAATGTCCTGTTCCTGTCGAACCACGACAAGGCCTATCTGGACGTGTTCCTGGGCAAGGGGCTTTACCGCCACGCGCCGATGGTCCGCTGGGCCATCGAGAACGTGGGCGAGGCAAGCTGGCGCGAGGTCGGGCGCGCCTATGCCGAGGGCCGCCTGAGCCCGGAAGAACGCCGGGTGGTGGAATTCAATCACGCGATGGGCATTTTTGCAGGCTATTCCATTGCCTTCAGCGATGTATCGATCCGCGCCAAGGGTGCGTTGGGGCTGGCCGCGCGGCGCGACATGACACAGGATCAGGTGGACGCGATCTGGGAAGAGCACGGCCGCCATCTGGGCATGATCTCGACCCTGCTGCATCTCAAGGTCACCTCTCTGCCGCAGCGGAAGGGCACACCCCTGACCCAACGCCAGCGCGAGGCGCTGGAATGGGTGGCCGATGGCAAGACCATGCAGGACATTGCGCTGCTGATGGGGATTTCCACGGCGATGGTGGAAAAGCACCTGCGCCTGGCGCGCGACGCGCTGGATGTGGAAACCACTGCACATGCGGTCGCCAAGGCCTCGCGTCTCAATCAGATTTTCATCCGCGAAGAGTGAACGGCAGGCCGCGGACTTAGGGTAAGGATTCCCCGACTTCCGCCTTTGCCCATTCCTTGGCACGTTGGCCGGGTTCCGAGTGTGGTGGCTCATGACGAGGAACGATTACCGGCCCCTGCAATTTCAGGTGGACGTTTAATGGTGCCAGACGCTCTTGGCATATAGTCAACCAAGGCGTCTGGAAGTCATATGGCGCCCTGTCTTCATCCCCAAACGACTGGCGCAGGTGCGGGAACGGCGCAGGTCTTGGACCTGCGCCGTTTTCACAGGCGCCGCGCCCCGCCCCCCGCCACCCGTGTCAGAGCAATGGAAAAGGGGGCGGCCCACCGGGCCACCCCCTTCCCTGTTCTTGGATCATCGGCCTCGGGTCGCCCCGATCAGCCGGCAAGCGTCTTCGCCACTTCGGCGGCGAAGTCCTCTTCCTTCTTCTCGATCCCCTCGCCCACGGCCAGGCGGGCAAAGCCCGTGATCTCGACGCCGGCGTCCTTGGCGGCCTGCTCGACCGTCACGTCCGGATTGATCACGAATTGCTGGCCCAGCAGGGTGTTTTCCGCCAGGAACTTCTTCATCCGGCCCGGGATGATGTTGTTGTGGATCACCTGCTCGGGCTTGGGCTTGGCCGAAGTCGCGTTTTCTTCCAGCGCCTTGGCGGTCTGCACCGCAAGTTCACGCTCGAGGATCGCGGGATCCAGCGTGGCTTCGCTCAGCGACAGCGGCGAGGTGGCGGCGATGTGCATCGCGAACTGCTTGCCGATCGCCTGCGCCTTGTCGGCCGGGCCCTTCAGCGCGACCAGCACACCGATCTTGCCCATGCCGTCGGTCGCCGCGTTGTGGACGTAGGACACGACCGTGTCGCCATCCAGCACATGCAGGCGGCGCAGCGTCATGTTCTCGCCGATCCGCGCGATGGCTTCGGTCAGCACGGTCTCGACGGTCTTGCCGTTCAGATGCGCAGCCTTCACCACCTCGACCGATTCGCCGACCTGAAGCGCAACCTTGGTCACCTCGCGCACGAGGGCCTGGAAGTCCTCGTTCTTGGCCACAAAGTCGGTTTCCGAGTTGATCTCGACCGCGACGCCGCGGCCGTTGTCCACGGCCACACCCACCAGGCCCTCGGCGGCCACGCGGTCCGCCTTCTTGGCGGCCTTGGCCAGGCCCTTGGTGCGCAGCCAGTCCACGGCGGCTTCCATGTCGCCATTCGTTTCGGTCAGGGCGCGCTTCGCGTCCATCATGCCTGCGCCGGTCGAATCGCGCAGTTCCTTCACCATCTGGGCGGTGACAGCCATCGCGGCTCTCCTCGATTGGAATTCATGAATTCGGGCGGGGCTTACCCCCGCCCGGTAACAGATCGGTAACGGTCGCGCCTTATGCGTCGGCGGTCGCGTCTTCCCCCGGTGCTTCTTCCAGCGCGCCAAGATCGACGCCGGCGGCGCCAAGTTGGGCCGACATGCCGTCAAGCGCGGCGCGGGCGACCAGGTCGCAATAGAGCGCGATCGCGCGGGCGGCGTCATCGTTGCCCGGGATGACGTAGTTCACGCCCTTGGGCGAGCAGTTGGTATCGACCACGGCCACGACCGGGATGCCCAGCTTCTGCGCCTCGAGGATGGCCAGGTCTTCCTTGCCAACGTCGATGATGAACAGCAGGTCCGGCACGCCGCCCATTTCGCGGATGCCGCCGAGGCTGGCCTGCAGCTTGGCCTGCTCGCGTTCCATCGTCAGCCGTTCCTTCTTGGTCAGGCCTTCGGCGCCCGATCCAAGAACCTCGTCAAGCTGCTTCAGGCGCTGGATCGACTTCGACACCGTCTGCCAGTTGGTCAGCGTGCCGCCCAGCCAGCGGTGGTTCATGTAGTACTGCGCGCATTTCTCGGCGGCTTCGGCGATCGCCTTCTGCGCCTGACGCTTGGTGCCCACGAACAGGATGCGGCCGCCCTTGGCCACCGTCTCGCGGATCACGTTCAGCGCCGCGTCCAGCATCGGGACCGTCTGGGTCAGGTCGATGATGTGGATGCCGTTGCGGTCGCCGTAGATGTATTCGGCCATGCGCGGATTCCAGCGCTGGGTCTGGTGGCCGTAGTGAACGCCAGCTTCGAGAAGCTGACGCATCGAGAAATCGGGAAGCGCCATCATATGTCCTTTCCGGTTTGCGCCGCGGCAGGGTTTTCATACCGGGATCATTCCCGGCACAACCGGCGGACCTTCGGGGATGTCTCCCCCTCGGGCCCAGGCCCTGCCTGTGAAGTGGCGCGCGTCTAGCGCGACCCGCGCGGATTTGCAAGGGTCGGCATGCGTCGGTCCAATATTTCGGCCCGAAACAGCCGCGGGGGCCGCGCCTTGCTGTCGCGCGCGCGCCGCGCGCGGGGCCGCACGAGACAGCAAGGCGCGGCCCCCGCGGCTGTTTCGGGCCGAAATATCCGCCCGCCGCATGCCGACCCTTGCAAATCCGCGCGGGTCGCGCTAAACGCGCGCCACTTCACAGGCAGGGCCTGGGCCCGAGGGGGAGACATCCCCGAAGGTCCGCCGGTTGTGCCGGGAATGATCCCGGTATGAAAA
>DAIEJF010000288.1 GCA_027351005.1 Paracoccaceae bacterium
CATCGGGCTGAACATGCTGGCGGACGTGATCTCGATCCTGGCCAACCCGCGGCTGAGGCATCCGAAATGAGACGCATACCGCTGTCCGCCCTGATCGGGCTTGTCATCACCGCGGCCTATCTGCTGGCCGCACTCTTTGCCCCGCTGATCGCCCCCTATGGCATGGCCGATGTGGTGGGCGGGGTCTGGGAGCCGTCGTCGTCGCAATTCTGGCTGGGCACCGACGGCATCGGCCGCGACGTGCTGACCCGGATGATCTATGGCGGCCAGACCACCATCGCGGTGGCCCTGGCGGCGACGATCCTCAGCTTCACCACCGGCTCGGTCCTGGGCTTTACCGCCGCGGTGGTGGGCGGCTGGGTCGACCAGCTTCTGTCGCGGTTCATCGACCTGGTGATGGCGATCCCCACGCTGATCTTCGCGCTGGTCGTGCTGTCGGTCATGCCGGTGACGATGGTGACGCTGATCCTTGTCATGGGTCTTCTCGACTCGACCCGCGTGTTCCGGCTGGCCCGCGCGGTGGCGGTCGACATCGCGGTGATGGACTATGTGGAAGCCGCGCGGCTGCGGGGCGAAGGGCGGGGGTGGATCATCTTCCGCGAGATCCTGCCCAACGCGCTGAGCCCGCTGGTGGCCGAGATGGGCATGCGTTTCATCTTCCAGGTGCTGTTCATCTCGACCCTATCGTTCCTGGGTCTGGGCGTGCAGCCGCCGCTGGCGGACTGGGGCGGGATCGTGAAGGAGAACAAGGATGGCATCGTCTACGGCATCCCGGCGGCGCTTTACCCCGCCATCGCCATCGCCACGCTGGCGATTTCGGTGAACCTTGTGGCGGACTGGATCCTGAACCGCACCACCAGCCTGAAGGGGGGCCGCAATGGCTGAGGCGCTCCTCGAGATCCGCGATCTGAAGATCGAGGCCACCTCCTATCCGCCGGGGGAACGCCCGCGCGATGTGGTGCTGGTGGATGGCGTGTCGCTGACGCTGCAGAAGGGGCGCGTGCTGGGGCTGATCGGCGAATCCGGCGCGGGCAAGTCCACCATCGGGCTGTCGGCCATGGCCTATGGTCGCGGCGGCGTGCGGCTGACCGGTGGCACCATCCGGCTGCGGGGCGACGAGATCCGCACGGCCTCGCCGGCCGGGCTGCGGGCGATCCGCGGCCAGCGGGTGACCTATGTGGCGCAATCGGCGGCCGCGGCCTTCAACCCGGCCAAGAAGCTGATGGAGCAGGTGATCGAGACCACGCTGATGCACGGCCTGGCCTCGCGCGCCGAGGCAGAGGCGCGCGCGGTGGCGCTGTTCGGCAAGCTTGGCCTGCCCAACCCGGAAACGTTCGGCCAGCGCTTCCCGCATCAGGTGTCGGGCGGGCAGTTGCAGCGGGCGATGACGGCGATGGCGCTTTGCCCGAAACCCGATCTGGTGATCTTCGACGAACCCACGACCGCACTGGACGTGACGACCCAGATCGACGTTCTGGCCGCCATCAAGGAGGCGATCCGCGACACCGGCGTGGGCGCGCTCTACATCACGCACGACCTGGCGGTGGTGGCGCAGGTCAGCGATGACATCATGGTGCTGCGCCACGGCAAGATGGTGGAATACGGATCGGTCGACCAGATCATCAACGCCCCGCGCGAGGCGTACACGCGGGCGCTGATCTCTGTGCGGCAGATGGAACATCCGGAAAAACCGGCCGAGGCGCCGGTGGTGCTGTCGGTGGGCCAGGTGACGGCCCGATATCGCGGCACGCACTTCGACGTGCTGAAGAACGTCTAGGTGGACCTGCGCTCGGGCCAGACGCTGGCGGTCGTGGGCGAGAGCGGATCGGGCAAATCGACGCTGGCGCGGGCGATCACCGGCCTTCTGCCGCCGCGCTCGGGCACGATCCGCTTTGCCGGGCGCGAGCTGTCGCGCGACCTTGCGGGGCGCAGCAAGGACGACCTGCGCGAATTGCAGATGATCTACCAGATGGCCGATGTGGCGATGAACCCGCGCCATACCGTGGGCCAGATCATCGGCCGCCCGCTGGAGTTCTACTTCGGTCTGAAGGGCGAGGCGAAGCAGAAGCGGATCCAGGCCCTGCTCGACGAGATCGAGATGGGGCGGGGCTTTGCCGACCGCTATCCGGCGGAACTGTCCGGCGGGCAGAAGCAGCGGGTCTGCATCGCGCGGGCGCTGGCGGCGAAGCCCAGGCTCATCATCTGCGACGAGGTGACGAGCGCACTCGACCCGCTGGTGGCGGATGGCATCCTGAAGCTGCTGCTGGACCTGCAGAAGGTGGAAGGGGTGGCCGATCTCTTCATCACCCATGACCTGGCGACGGTGAAGGCGATCGCGGACAGCATCGCGGTGATGTATCGCGGCGCGGTGGTGCGCTATGGCGCCAAGTCCGACGTTCTGGCCCCGCCCTATGACGATTACACCGACCTTCTGCTGTCCTCGGTGCCCGAGATGCGGCTGGGCTGGCTGGAAGAGGTGATCGCGAGCCGCCGGATGGAAAGCGCGGGCAACTGACCGGGCAGGGGGCGGGGGCGCTGCCCCCGCACCCCCGGGATATTTGCGCCAGAAAGAAAGGAACGGCGCGCGGCTCAGGTCGCGTAGGTCGGGTCCTCGTGGTCCAGCATCGCGCGGATCTCGCGCAGATGCGCCTCGGCAAAACCGGGGTAGGCCTCCCATTCCTGCGCGGTCTTTTCCGCGATGGCGTCGGGCAGCACCCGCAGCGGTCGGCCGGTCTGGAGCGCGCGGATGTAGGTTTCGGCGGCGCGCTCGAAATAGGTGAGGCGGTTGAAGGTTTCGGCCACCGTGCGGCCGATGACAAGAACGCCATGATTGCCCATCACCATCGTGGTGATCTTCGGATCGGCCAGCAGGGTGGCGCAGCGTGCCCCCTCTTCGGCAAAGGCCATGCCGCCGTAGTGGTCGTCGACCACATGGCGGCCGAAGAACATCGCGCTGTTCTGGTCGATCGGCGGCAGGCGCGAGTCGGCAAGGCTGGCCAGCACGGTTGCATGGATCGAATGCACATGCATGACACAGCGCGCATGCGGGCAGGCGCGGTGGATCGCGCCATGCAGGCCCCAGGCGGTGGGGTCGGGCGCGTCGGGCCGGGCGAGGGTGGCCGCGTCATGCGCGTCGATCTCGATCAGGTCCGAGGCGCGGATGCGGGCGAAGTGGCGCCCGTTCGGGTTCATCAGGAAGCGTGTGCCATCGGCATTGACCGCAAGCGAGAAGTGGTTCGCGACCGCCTCGTGCATGTCGAGCTTCACGGTCCAGCGGAAGGCGGCGGCCAGTTCGCAGCGGTCGTGCCAATGGGCGATGTTGGGCAGCGGGTGGTTCATGGCTCAGGCTCCGTAAGGCCACTGGCCGCGGGCGAGCGCGGCAGCGGCGGCGGTGATGCGGGCGAAGCTGTCGCGGGCGCGGGTCACGCTGTGGCGGGCGCGCAGGTAGCCGTGCACCAGCCCGGGTTCCAGGATCCAGTGCGCCGTCACCCCTTCGGCCTGGGCCAGCGCGACATAGGCGCGGGCGTCATCGGCCAGCGGGTCGCATTCGGCCGAGACGGCGACGGTCGGTGGCAGGCCGGCGAAACTGGGCGCCCAGAGCGGCGCGGCCGAGGGATCGTCGGGCGGCTCTTCGCCGCCCTCATAGCGTTCGCGGTGGTAGTAGAGCACGTCGTCCCGCGTCAGCATCGGCGCCTGGGCATGGGTCAGGTAGCTGCCGCGGTTCGGGTCGCCGCCAAGGCCCGGGTAGATGAGGATCTGCCCGGCAAGCCGCGGCTCGCCCCGCAGCGCCCAGGCCACCGCCGCGGCCAGAGTGCCGCCCGCGCTGTCGCCCGCCAGCAGAAGCGGGCCGGTAAAGGCCGCCAGCGTCGCGCGCGCCACGGCCAGCGCGTCGTCATAGGCGGCGGGGTGGCGGTGTTCGGGCACCAGCCGGTAATCGGCGGAGACCACGCGCAGCCCCGCACCCTTGCAAAGCTCGGCGCAGACGTCGTCGTGGCTGTCGAGCCCGCCGACGATGAAGCCGCCGCCGTGGAAATAGACCAGCGTCGCCGCTGCCTCGGGGCCGCGGTAGAGGCGGCAGGGCACGCCGCCCAAGGCGCGGTCTTCGGCCGTGACGCCCTCGGGGTAGCCCTTGCGGAAGGCCGCGCACATGGCGTTGTAGACCTCGCGCTGCTGGGCCACGGTGAAGGTGGCGGTTTCCGGCGGATACCAGCGTTCGGTCTCGCGGATGAAGGCCCAGGTTTCGGCGTCGATCAGGGTGGCGTAGTCGGGGGCGGGCATCGTGGCTCCTTCGCTGCGCGGGCAGTGTGCCGCCGCGCCGGGGCGGGGGCAAGCGGGCGGGCCCGAGGCGCAAAGAAAAAGGCGCCGGAGGTCCGGCGCCAAGGCTCCTGGGTCTTGGGCGTCAGGCTCAGCCGTGCCAGGTGCGGACCGCGCCGCAGTCCATGTGCACAAAATCCGAACGCGGGTACTTGCCCACGCCCCCCGCCTGGCAGGACCAGGCCGCGTTGTAGATCTGGTTGACGGAGCGCGAGTCGAGCCGCAGGTCGGCCGCTTCGCCCTGGATGTGCAGCGAATGCTTGGCCACGCCGCTCGATTCGATGCGCAGCATGGCGTTGGTCTGGGGGGTACGGTATCCCGACAGCAGCATGTAGGGTTCGGGCGTGTCGAGCAGGGCATGGGTGGCGGCGATGATGTCCAGCGTGGCGGGCGCCATGGTGCGCACTTCGTCCACGCGCCAGTCGCGCATGAAATAGTTCACTTCCTTCAGGGCCTCGGGAATGTACTGTCCGTCGATCCAGTAGACGACGTTCAGGCTTTCCCCGCTGCGGCCCGAATACATCCGCACCTTGCGGAAGTTGCCGGCCCCTTTCAGGAAGCCGAAGGCCTTGGAATAGGTGGGGGCGGCCGCGACCGTCGTTGCTGCAAAGGCACGCAGGAGTCCGCGCCGCGAGAAGGTCGCCGAGGGTCGTGTCGTCATGCCTGTGCCTGTCCCGTTGTTTCTTGAGGCGGCGTTACGGGCGCCCCATTGTTTCGTTTGCCCCCAAGGGTGCAACAGTTGTGCCATGAAATCGGGGCTTGCCCAACTGTGTTCTTGGCGGTTCGGGCGCTTTCAAGGGGGATCGGCAAAAATCTGCTGAAAGTGGCCGATCGGATCGGCGGCCTGATGCAGGTTTTCCCGGACGTTCACGAGATCGCGCGATGTCAGGGCTTGCGTTGCCGTCCTGTGACAGCCGACGCAGAGTCGTCTGGCGGGAGTGGACTTCGCAAGGTAAATTGCACACATGAGAATTTCACGCGGCGATTGCGGGTTCGAGGGCTGGATGGCAAGCATGTTCGGGAAAACGGCCCTTGGGGCCAGGGCCGACCGCCCTGGGCGCCCGTGGCGGCGGACGGCGGTGGCGGCGGGGGTGCTGCTGGCGCTGGCGGCGCGCGCGGCGC
>DAIEJF010000289.1 GCA_027351005.1 Paracoccaceae bacterium
ATCGCGGCCGATACCCAGCAAAAGAACGCGGCCGACTTCCGTACGCTGGTCATCGCCCAGCCGAACGGAAATTTCGTGCGTCTTGGCGATGTCGCCAATGTCTACGACAGCGTCAGCGCGCTGAACCAGGGAAGCTGGATCGACGGCAAACCGTCAATCATCCTGGCCGTGCAGCGCCAGCCCGACGCGAATACCGTTGCCGTGGTGGATGCGATCAAGGCCAAGCTGCCCGAGATCGAGGCGGCACTGCCCAAGGGCGTGCATGTGCGTATCGTCAACGATTCCTCGGCGCCGATCAAGGCGGCCGTTGATGATGTGCAGGGGACGCTGGCCATCACCATCGGCCTTGTCGTGCTGGTGATCTATCTGTTCCTGAACCGCTTCACCGCGACCATGATCCCGGCCATCGCCGTGCCGCTGTCGCTGATCGCGACCGTGGGGCTGATGTATTTCCTGGGATATTCGATCGACAACATCTCGCTTCTGGGGCTGACGCTGTCGGTCGGCCTGGTCGTCGATGACGCCATCGTCATGCTGGAAAACATCGTGCGGCGGACCGAGTTGGGCGAGCCCCCGATGCATGCCGCGCTTGAAGGCTCGAAAGAGGTGACGGGCACGATCATTTCCATGTCGCTGTCGCTGGTGGCGGTGTTCCTGCCGATCCTGCTGATGGGTGGCGTTGTCGGCCGCATCCTGAACGAATTCGGCGTGGTGGTGACGCTGGCGATCCTGTCCTCGGCTGTGGTGTCGCTGACGGCAACGCCGATGATGTCGGCCCGCCTGCCGGTCGTGCATCACCATGGCACGCCCAAGCGCAGCCTGTCGGACCGCATCACCGACGGGTACGAGCGGTCCGTCGCCTGGTGCCTGCGGCATCAGTTCTGGATCATGACGCTGTTCTTTGCGACCGCGGCCGCATCCTTCGTCATGTTCACCACCATCCAGCGCAGCTTCTTTCCGGCGGAAGACATCGGCACGCTGATCGTGTCGACCGAGGCGCGGCAAGACATCTCCTACGACGCGATGTACACGCTGCAGACCGAGGCCGCCGATCTGATCCAGAAGAACCCGGCCGTGGCGCATGTGGCCTCGATCCTGCGGTCATCGCAGACCAACGAGGGCGCGATGTATGTCCAGTTGAAGGACAAGAGCGAACGTCCGGCGCTGGAAACCACGCTTGGCGAGTTGCGGCGCGCGATGGGCGGCATCGCCGGTCTGCACGTCTTCATCACCCCGGCGCAAAGCAGCCGCTTTGGCGGGCGGGCGACCGCGTCCAACTACCAACTTGTGCTGCAGTCGATCAACGCGGATACCGGCCGCGAGTGGGCGCAGAAGTTGCAGCGCGCGATGCAGGCCGACCCTGCGCATTTCGTCGACGTGGCCAGCGACGAGCAGGACAAGGCGTTGCAGGCGCAGGTTGTGGTTGACCGCGATGCGGCGAACCGTCTGGGTGTGACCGCCCAGGCGCTGCGGCAGACGCTGGAGGCGGGGTTCGGCAGCTATGTGGCGACCCAGATCCAGACCACGGGGTCAAGCTATGACGTGATCCTGGAATACGATCCGAATTTCCAGTGGGACGAAAACGCCATTGCTGCGCTGAAGGTGCCGACGACCAGCGGCACGCTGGTGCCGATGTCGTCCTTTGCCAAGGTCATCCGCACCTCGGGGCCGGTGACGGTGAACCAGACCGGGCAGCTCACTGCCGTGACCCTGTCGTTCAACCTGCCGGCGGGCGTGTCGCTGGGCGCCGCCACCCAGCGGATCGACGAGCTGAAGCAAGAGCTGCAGGTGCCCTCGTCGGTCATCACCAGCTATGCCGGCGCCGCGGCGCTGTTCCAGCAGGCCAGCGGCAACACCGGGCTTCTGATCGGGGCCGCGGTGCTGACCATCTACATCGTTCTGGGGGTGCTGTATGAAAGCTTCATCCACCCGCTGACCATCCTGTCGGGCCTGCCCTCGGCGGCGCTCGGGTCGCTGATCGCGCTGGAGATGGGCGGGTTCGACCTGTCGATCATCGCCCTGATCGGGCTTCTGATGCTGATCGGCATCGTGAAGAAGAACGCGATCATGATGATCGACGTGGCCCTTGTCCTGAAACGGGATGAGGGGATGAACGCCGTCGATGCGATCCGCATCGCCGCCGCGCGCCGGTTCCGCCCGATCATGATGACGACCTTCTGCGCGCTGCTGGGGGTGCTGCCCATCGCGCTTGGCACGGGCGCCAGTTCCGAACTGCGCCAGCCGCTGGGTGTGGCGGTCGTCGGCGGGCTGGTGCTGAGCCAGGCGCTGACGCTTTTCATCACCCCGGTCGTGTTCGTGCAGATCGAGAAGGTCTCGAACTTCGTCCTGCGGCTGTTCCGCCGCAAGCGCGGTGGGCAGCCGGATGGCCGCGTGCCGGTGATGGCGGAATAGGCTGCACGCAGGCGCACAGACCAATCCGAGGCCGGGGGCGGGCGACCGCGTCCGGCCTTGGTCTTTCTGGGGCGTGGCTGGGTCAGGCGGGGCGGGGGGTGAAGCGGCGGCGCCGGATCACGCGGGCTGGCCCTTCGCCTCGAGCGCGGCAAGACGCTGCCAGTCTGCCAGGATGGCGTCATGCCGGGCGACCACGGGGGGCGTTTCCACCTCGGTGCCCGTGCGCAGCACCCGGCGCGAGCCGGGGCGCGAGGTCCAGGACAGCAGCACAGGCGCCAGGATCATCGGCAGGGCCACGGGCAGCATCCACAGTACCAGCACGGGCGCCAGCCACCACGTCGCCGCCAGCCCGATGCCGCCGCCCAGCGTGATCCAGCGCGCGTTGGCCCAGGCGTCGGCAAGCGTCAGCGTGCCGTCGCCGCGATTGTTCGGTGGCCAGCCCGCATCCAGCCGCATCAGCACCTGCAGCACCGACCGGGTGGTATACATCAGCATGATCGGCGCGATCAGGCTCGACAGCACCAGTTCCCACACCGTCGAGACAAGCCCGACGAGGCTGCCGCCGAAGGGCTTCGCCCGGCCAGTCACCGCCGCTTCGAGCGCAATCATCAGCTTGGGCAGAAGAAGAAGGCCGAAGACCCCGATGGCAAGCCCGATGGCCTTCGACGCCTGGTCGGACGGGAACACCGGGAAGAGCAGGTAGGGTTCGGGAAAGTAGTCCGGCGCCGGCACAAACAGCGGGGCCACGATGCTGGCCAGGATGAACAGGATCCACAGAAGCGGCGCGACATAGCTGAGGATGCCCTGCAGGAACACGAACCGGCTCCAGCGTTTCAGCCCGGGCGCACCGATCAGGCGAGAATGCTGCAGGTTGCCCTGGCACCAGCGCCGGTCGCGCTTGGCGAAATCGACGATGTTTTCCGGCCCTTCCTCGTAAGAGCCTTCAAGGTCGGGATCGAGCCGGACAAGCCAGTTGTTCCGGGCCAGAAGCGCGGCCTCGACATAGTCGTGGCTCAGGATGTGCCCGCCGAAGGGCGGCTGCCCCGACAGCGCAGGCAACCCGCAGGAGGCGGCGAAGGCCTGCACCCGCACCAGCGCATTGTGCCCCCAGAACGGGCCGGTGCGCCCCGCCATCAGGGCCAGCCCGCGCGCGAAGACGGGCGAAAAGAAGCTGGCCGAGAATTGCTGCGAGCGACCGAAGCGCGAGGTGGCGCGGATGATCTTCGGCAGCGATTGCAGCAGGCCCATGTCGGGCACCGCCTCCATCCGCCGGACCATCTCGACGATGGTGGCACCTTCCATCAGGCTGTCGGCATCAAGGATCAGCGCGTAGTCATAGGCGGCGCCGGAGCGGGTGAAGAAATCCTCGACGTTGCCTGCCTTCTTGCCGGTGTTGTTCGCGCGGCGGCGATAGAAGATGCGCCCCGTGCCCGCCCGTTCGGCCAGAAGATGCAGGAACCACTTCTTTTCGGCGGCGGCGATCGTGTCGTTGCGGGTGTCGGACAGGATCGCGAAGTCGAAGCGGTCTGTCATCCCCAGTGCGGCCAGCGACGCATCCATCGCGGCGACCCGGGCGAAGGTGACAACCGGGTCTTCGTTGTAGACCGGAACCAGAATCGCGGTTCGGCCACGGATCGGGCCTTGCACCCGCGGCAGTTCGGGCTGGCGCCACAGCAGGCCCCAAAGCCCCTGCACCGCGCCCCAGGCCAGCCAGAAGGTCGACCCGAAGATCAGCGCCGAGCGGACGACATCCATGATGTCGAGGCCATCGGCCAGGCCGAACTGCAGAAACAGCAGACCGGCCCCCACCGCCAATGCGAGGCTCAGCGCAAGCGCCACAAAGCGGCGCCGATACAGCGCCGCATCCCCCGCGGTGTCATCCAAGGATCAGTTCCCGAAAACGTGCGTCCTGACCCAGCCATCCCACAACGGACGCAGTCGGGCAAGCAGCCCGATGGGGTGTTCAAGAGCCTGACGCGGCATGGCCAGCGGCGCATGCGGCAAATCGCCCAGACGGTCCGCCAGATCGGCAGGTGCACCGGTCATTGAGGAGAGGTCTTTGGGCATCAGTCCTTCATCCATTGATAGAGCCAGATTTCCGTCAGCTTGCGCCCATAGCCGGCGATGTGGGCGGTAAGTTCCACAACGCTGTTGTCGGCGGCTGACACATCCAGCACGAGTCGCCATATGTCGCTTCCGGTGATCTTAAACAAGGTCTGTGTAACAACCTTGCCATTCGAAACCGTCACAACGGGTTTGACTGCCGCATCTCCGGGCATCCGAGAGAGGATTCCGCCCTTGAAATCGACAACGAATTTACGCGTGTTCGGGTCGCCCTTGCTGCCCGACACGCCGCCGTGGCCGGTGCGCGTGTCGCTGACATAGGCGCGTTCCCCCCGCCCGTCGGGGCGCAGATCGCCCCAGGTCAGGCGGTAGCGGAATTCCATCTCTTGCCCGGCCTGCACCGGGGCGGCAGGGATCCAGAAGGCAACGATGTTGTCGTTGACCTCCAGTTCGGACGGGATCTCGACCAGACGCACGGCCCCCTGGCCCCAGTCGTCCAGCGGCTCCACGTCGATCGAAGGCCGGGTTTCGTAATGCGCCCCGGCATCCTGATAGTTGTCGAAGTTCCGGTCGCGCTGGTGCAGGCCGAAGCTTTTGACCGCGTCCAGCGAGAAGACCGAGCTGCCAAGTTTCGGCGGGTTGTTCAGTGCGCGCCACATGGTATCGCCATCGGCGCGGCGGATGATCAGGCCGTCGGAGTCATGCACCTCGGGGCGATAGTCATCGAAGCCGGTGCGGTTGTTGGCCGAATAGAGGAACATCGAGGT
Organism: Paracoccaceae bacterium; assembly: GCA_027351005.1. Lineage (GTDB taxonomy): Bacteria > Pseudomonadota > Alphaproteobacteria > Rhodobacterales > Rhodobacteraceae > Solirhodobacter. The sequence continues at coordinate 5,244 of DAIEJF010000289.1, forward strand.
CAGCGGCGCGATGCCAAGCTGCTGGACCGCAGCGCGGAAGAAGAGCCGCGCGGTCACATCCATCACGGTGTTCTTGCCCGGCGTCATGACAAAGCGGTAGGCGCCCGTCACGCTGGGGCTGTCAAGCTCTGCGTTGATGACCACGCTCTGCGCGCCGGGGGCGGGGCGTTCCAGGTAGAAGGCCGAAAACCGGGGGAATTCTTCGGCGCCGGACAGCCCGGTGTTGATGGCCAGGCCGCGGGCCGACAGGCCGTAGGTGTTGCCTTCGCCCAGGGCGCGGAAATACGAGGCGCCGATGAAGGCCACAAGTTCATCATAGATGTCGGCGCGGTTCAGCGGATAGCGCAGGCGGAAGCCCGCGACGCCCGGCAGGGGCGTGTTCTGCGGCACCTTCGCGGCCAGATCACCGTGATAGATGAAATCGTCTGTGGTGAAGGTGAAATCCTGCGCGGTTCCGTCCACCACCTCGTCCAGCGTCACCGGCGTGTCGAACAGCCAACCCAGATGGAATGCATCCACCCGGAAGAAGCTGCCATCGAAATCCCAGCGGGCGCGTTCGGGATTGTACTGGATGCGCTGGTAGTCGTCGTACCTCAGTTGGCCGAGAAAGCTGGTGACCTTCTGCGGCGCCACATAGGGCTGCTTGGCCTTGGCGCGCATCGCTTCCGTCAGCATGTCGAAGCTGAACTTCTGCGGCGCAGCGGCGGCCTGCGCGCCATCCGCGGGGGCGGCGGCGTCGTCGGCCCAGGCCGCGAAGGGCAGCGCCGTGCTGGCCAGAAGCGCCGCAGACGCAGGCAGCGCCGCCAGCAAGTGGCGGCGCGACAGGTGGCGCGTCTTGACCAAGGGTTCGTCGTTCATGGAAGCGTCTGATTCGCAGCGGTTATTTCGCGTCGATAGAAACCACTTTCCGCGCTGTTTCGCTACTGTCCGCTTATGCGGCCCATGCATGGGTACTTGACGAAAACGCGAGGTCTGGCAGGCCCTTTCCGGCGACACGGCGCCGATAGCATGCCGTCGCGGATGCAGCAATCTGGCTGGATTGGGTGGCGCATTTTCCCGGAAAGCGAGGTTTTCCTGCAACGTGAAGGGCTTGCGGCGCGGGTCTTTGCGGCCTGTCGGCGCATCTTATGCTGCGGCGCGGCAAAATCCTCGTCGCGGGTGCGCAGAATGGTGCCGACCGCACTCGGCGGATCGCCGCCGTCACGCGGGCTCTGCGTCCTGTGACCAGGATTGATTAAATCAAACGATTGATTTAATTTGTCCTCATGTCTGATGTGACCGTGTCTTCCGCCGATCGCACGCCGACCCGGACCGCGCTGGTCGAGGCCGCGCTGCGGCTTTTCGGCCGCAAAGGGTATGACGCGGCCTCGACCCGCGAGATCGCCGCCGAGGCGGGCGCCAATATCGCCGCCATCGCCTATCACTTCGGCGGCAAGGAGGGGCTGCGGCGCGCCTGCGTCGAGGCCATCGGAGACCGGCTCTCGGCCATCGTGGGGCCGCCGCTTCCGGCGCCGGTCGGCCGTGCAGAGGCGCGCGTGCTGCTGGAACGGGTGGTGCGCGCCGCGGCGATGTTCCTGTCCACGGCCGCTCCCGCGCGTGACATGGTTGCCTTCCTGCTGCGCGAGGTGTCGGAGGATGGCCCGGAACTGGACCGTATCTTTGCGACCGTGGTCGAGCCAAGGCACCGCCATCTCTGTGCGCTCTGGGGTGCGGCCACCGGAACCCCGCCGGAAAGCGAGGCGACGCGGCTCGCCGTCTTCGCGATGGTGGGGCAGGTGCTCTACTTTCGCATCGGGCAACCTGTGGTGTTGCGCCGGATGGGCTGGCAGGCGGTCTCGCCCGACGCTGCCGGCCGTATCGGTGACCTTCTCGTGCGCAATCTCCATGCGGCGCTGACCGGCAGCGAAAGGACCACGCCATGAGCATCCTGTGCGCACTGCCGCTGCTGGGGTCGCTGATTTCGGGCTGTGCCGCGCCGCCGCCCCTGGCCACCGGCTATGTCGAGGGCGACTACGACCTTGTCGCGCCGGTCGCGGTTGCGCCGGTCGCGTCGCTGGCCGTGGCGCTGGGGGATCATGTGGCGGCGGGTGCGGTGCTGGTGCGGATGGAACAGCGCGATGCGGTGATCGCGGTGGCGCAGGCCAATGCCGCGCTGGCGCAGGCGCAAAGCCAGCTTGCCGACCTGCAACTGGGGCGGCGGCCCGAGGAAATCGCCGTGCTTGAGGCGGCGCTGGCCTCGGCCCGGGCGCAAGAGGCGAATGCCGGGAAGGAACTGACCCGGCAGCAAAGCCTGACCGAGAGGGGGATCCTGCCGCAGGCCGATCTGGACTCGGCGCGGACCGCTCTTGATGTGGCGCAGGCGGCGGTCGCGCAGGCCACGGCCAATCTTGCCGTGGGCAGGCTGCCCGCACGGCCCGACCAGATCGCCGCGGCCACGGCCGCGGTGTCGCAGGCGAAGGCTGTGCGCGATGCGGCTGTCTGGCAACTGGGCCAGCGCACCCTGACCGCGCCCGCGGCAGGGCAGGTGACCGAGGTGCTGCGCAACCCGGGCGAAATCGGCGGCCCCGCGGCGCCGGTGCTGACCTTCCTGCCGGATGGTGCGGTGAAGCTGCGCCTTTACCTCCCCGAGGCGGCGCTGGCGTCGATCCATGTCGGCAGCCGCCTGAACGTACATTGCGACGGCTGCGGCGCGGGCCAGACCGCGACCGTCACCTATGTCTCTGACCAGCCCGAGTTCACCCCGCCGGTCATCTATTCGGTCGATAACCGGCAGAAGCTTGTCTACCTGATCGAGGCCCGCCCCGATGCCGCAGCGACACGGCTGAAGCCCGGCCAGATCGTGGACGTGGATCTGCCGGGGGCGGGGGGATGAGCGCGCCCGCCATCGACGTGACGGGGTTGGTCAAGCGCTACGGCGACAAGACCGTGGTCGACAATGTGTCGATGACTGTCCGGACCGGCGAGATCGCGGGGTTCCTTGGCCCCAACGGCTCGGGCAAGACCACCACGATCCGGGTGATGTGCGGCCTGTTGCGCCCCGATGCCGGGCGGGGCACCGTGCTGGGCTACGACCTGCTGCGCGACGGCCAGCGCATCAAGCGCGAGGTCGGCTACATGACGCAGCGGTTCAGCTTTTACGAAGACCTGTCGATCGCCGAGAACCTGTCCTTCGTGGCAGGGCTTTACGGCCTGACCCCGCGCCGCAAGGTGGTGGACGAGACGCTGGCCCAACTGGGCCTGACATCGCGGCGGAACCAATTGGCCGGTCGGCTGTCGGGGGGCTGGAAACAGCGGCTTGCGCTGGCCGCCTGCACGATGCACCGGCCGAAGCTTCTGCTGCTGGACGAGCCGACCGCCTGGGTGGACCCCAAGGCCCGGCGCGAGTTCTGGGACGAGATCCACCGGCTGGCAGCCGAGGGGATCACCGTGCTGGTTTCGACCCATTACATGGACGAGGCCGAACGCTGCCACCGGATCAACTACATCAGCTACGGACGGCTCATCGCCGCGGGCACCGTCGCCGAGGTGGTGGCGGGCGCGGGGCTGACCACCTTCGTGGTCGAGGGCGACGACGGCGCAGGCATGGCCGCGCTGGCCGCTCGGTTGCGCGCCGCGCCCGGGGTGGATCAGGTGGCGCCTTTCGGTCTGACACTGCATGTGGTGGGCAAGGATGGCGTGGCGCTGGAAACCTCGGTCCGGGCGCTGGCGCAGGGCTACCGTGTGCGCCCGGCCCAGACCAGCCTCGAGGATACGTTCATCCAGTTGATGGGCGGCGCGCGGGACAACATGGCATGAACACGGTCCTGTCCCTCCGCCGTCTGCGGGCCATGCTGGTGAAGGAATTCATCCAGATGCGGCGCGACAGGGTGACCTTCGCGATGATGCTGATCGTGCCGCTGATGCTTCTGGTGCTGTTCGGCTATGCGATCAACATCGACCCCAAGCATCTGCCCGCCGCCCTCGTCGCCCCCACGCAAGACCGTTATTCGCGCGCCATCGTCACGGCGCTGGAAACCACAGGCTACTATCACTTCACCCATGTCGGCGTGTCCGCGGCCGAGGGCGAGGCGCTTCTGGCGCGGGGTGATGTGTCCTTCGTGGTCACCATCCCCTCCGATTTCGACCGGCGGGTCGACAGGGGCGACGCGCCGACGCTTCTGATCGAGGCGGATGCCACCGACCCGTCGGCCTCGTCGGGGGCCATATCCACCCTGGGCACGGTGGCGGCGCAGGCCCTGCTGCACGAACAGGGCACCGAGGCGCAGGCGGCCCTTGCCGCCACCAGCCAGTTGCAGGTGATCGTCCACGCGCGCTACAACCCGGAGGGTATCACCCAGTACAACATCGTGCCGGGCCTGCTGGGCGTGATCCTGCAGATGACCATGGTGATGATGACCTCGATGGCGCTGACGCGCGAAACCGAGCGCGGAACGATGGAAAACCTGCTGGCGCTGCCGGCCTCTCCGCTGGAGATCATGCTGGGCAAGGTGCTGCCATTCCTGGTGGTGGGCGCGGTGCAGATGACGGTGATCCTGGTCGCGGCGAAGGTGCTGTTTGCCGTGCCTTTCGTGGGCTCGCTGGTGCTTCTGATGTCGGGGGTGCTGGTCTTCGTGCTGGCGCTGGTGCTGCTGGGATATACCATCTCGACGCTGGCGCGCACCCAGATGCAGGCGATGCAACTGGCGTTCTTCTTCTTCCTGCCCTCGATGCTGCTGTCGGGGTTCATGTTCCCCTATCGCGGGATGCCTGGCTGGGCACAGGTTCTGGGCGAGGCGCTGCCGCTGACGCATTTCCTGCGGCTGGTCCGGGCGGTCATGCTGAAAGGGGCGGGGCTGGCGGATGTGCAAAGCACGCTGGCGGCGCTGGCGGCCTTTGTCGTGGTCTTCGCACTGCTTGCGCTCAGCCGGTTCCGCCGCACGCTGGATTGACGGGCGCGCTTGATACACCTCAAGGCTGCGGGCGCGGCAGCCGCTATCCTGTCCGCCGGAGGGTCCGTCATGCCATTCGCCCAATTGCTGCGCCCCGGCTTGATCGGATGGGCCTCGGTCTGTCTGGTGGCAGGCCTTGTCCTGCGGGCGGCGGGGCAGGGCGGCCTGGCCGAGGTTGCCTGGGTGGGCGCCACACTGCCCGTGCTGGTCGCGCTTCTGGTCGAGATCGTGCGCGCGCTTTATGCCGGGGAAATCGGGCTTGATCTGATCGCGGCAATGTCGATGTCGGCCGCGCTGGCGGTGGGAGAGCCGCTGGCGGCAGCGGTGGTGGCGGTGATGTATGCGGGCGGGCAGGCGCTGGAGGCCTTTGCCGAACGCCGCGCAAAATCCGAGATGACGGCGCTTTTGTCGCGGGTGCCGCGGCAGGCGTTGCGGCGGCGCGACGATCGGCTGGAGGAGGTGCCGCTGGACGCGATCGTCCCCGGTGACCTGCTGGTGATCCGGCGCGGTGACGTGGTGCCCGTCGATGGCCGGGTCGCGGGGGGCACCGCGGTTCTGGATCTGTCGGCGCTGACGGGCGAGTCGCTGCCTCAACGCCTTGCGCTGGGCGATGCGGTGATGAGCGGGGCATCCAACGCGGGCGACCCGTTCGATCTCGAGGCGACCTATCCTGCCGCCGAAAGCACTTTCGCCGGAATCGTGCGGCTGGTGCGACAGGCGCAGGCCGCCCGCGCGCCGATGACCCGGATGGCCGATCGCGCGGCGCTGGGGTTTCTGGCGGTCACGCTGGTGCTGGCGGGCGGGGCCTGGGCTGTGTCAGGCGACCCGATCCGTGCGGTTGCGGTGCTGGTGGTGGCCACCCCGTGTCCGCTGATCCTTGCGGTTCCGGTGGCGCTGGTGGCGGGGCTCAGCCAGGCCGCGGCGCAGGGGATCCTCATCAAGGGGGGCCGGGCACTCGAGGCGCTGGCGGCGGTGCGGGGCCTGGTGGTCGACAAGACCGGCACGCTGACTGACGGGCGGCCGGGGCTGCTGGAAATCCGGTTGGCCGACGGGATGGGGGCGGATGACCTGTTGCGGCTGGCGGCCTCACTCGACCAGGCCTCGCATCACAGTGTCGCGCACGCGCTCGTCGCGGCGGCACGGGCGCGGGGGCTGGTGTTGACCCCGCCCGAGGCGGTCGTCGAGGTTCCCGGCGAGGGGCTGACGGGGCAGGTCGAGGGGCGCACCGTGGCGGTCGGCGGTCGGCATTTCGTGACGACCCACTGCGGCCTGACCGAGCCGCCGCAGGCGCTGGGCGGGCCGGGGCAGTTGACCGTGGCCGTTGCGCTCGACGGGATCTGGGCGGGCGAGCTGATCCTTGCCGACCAGTTGCGCGACGGTATCGCGACGCTGATCGCGGGCCTGCGGGCCGCGGGCATCCTGCGGCTGGTGCTGGCGACGGGCGACCGCGCCGACGTGGCCGCCGCGGTCGTCGACGGGCTTGACTTTGACGCGGTGCATGCGGGGCTGACGCCGGAACGCAAGATCGCCGTGGTGGCGGCCGAGCGCGCCCTTGGCCCGGTGATGATGGTGGGCGACGGGGTGAACGACGCGCCCGCGCTTGCCGCAGCCGATCTGGGCGTGGCAATGGGCGCGCGTGGTGCCGCGGCCAGTGCCGAGGCGGCCGATGTCGTGCTGCTGGTGGACCGGCTGGACCCGATCCTGCCCGCGTTGCAGATCGCCCGCCGCGCGCGCGCCATCGCCTGGCAAAGCGTTTCGCTGGGCATCGGCCTGTCGGTGGCGGGGATGCTGGCGGCGGCGCTGGGCGGCCTGACGCCGGTCGAGGGGGCATTGCTGCAAGAGGCGATCGATGTCGCCGCGATCCTGAACGCGCTGCGTGCGCTGGGCCCGGGCCGGGGGATGGCCCGCCGGAGATAGGCCTGGGATGTACCGGCGGGCCACCCCGGGGGTTGGTTCCCGAGGCATGAGGTCAGACCCCATGGCCGCTGATTTGAACGATGCTGGCTGACGTTACGCTGACGCCGCGCTGCGGTGGGGCGGGGCCTCGGGCAGTGTCAGAACGGCATCAAGCCCGCCCACCGTGCGGTTGCGCAAGACCAGCGTGCCGCCTGCCGCCGTCGCGATTTCCGCGGCAATCGAGAGGCCCAGTCCGGTGCCCGGCCCCTCGGTATCCAGCCGCGCGCCGCGGGCCATCAGATGCTCGAGCAGATCTTCGGGGATCCCGGGGCCGTCGTCCGAGATGGTCAGCGTCACCCCGTCCGGCCCGCGGTGGCCGTTCAGCGTCACCCGGCTGCGGGCGTGGCGGGCGGCATTTTCCACCAGCGCCCCCAGCGCCTCGGTCAGATCCGCGGCGTCAAGCCGGGCGGCCAGGCCTTCCGGAACGGTCTGGTTCCAGTCGATCCGTGCCCCGTCGGGCGTGCGGCGGATGACCGACAGGATGCGCCCGCTGACCGTCGACAGATCGGCCTGCGCGCTGGGCGCGCGGGCGGCGATGCGGGCGCGGGTCAGTTCGCGGTCGACGTGGCGGTGCATCACGTCGGCGATCTGGGCGATCGCTTCGGCCGCGGCCTCTTCGCCCGCCTCGCGCAGGCGCCCGGATTCGCCGTAAAGCGCCTGCAACGGGGTTTTCAGCCCATGCGCAAGGTCAGCCGCACGGGCGCGGGCGCGCTCGACATCGGCCTCGCGCATGGCGATCAGGGCATCGACCTCGCCTGCCAGCGGCAGCACTTCGGCGGGGAAATCCGCCCCCAGCCGGGCGGTTTCACCCGACCGGATCGCGGCCACCCGGGCCCCCACCGTAGCCAGCGGCCGCAGCCCCACGGCCACCTGCAGCCAGCCCGCGACGATCAGAAAGCCCGCCAGCAATGCCAGATAGGGCGTCATGTCGCGCACGAAGGACTGCCCCTCGGCCGTCAGGTCGCCCCGATCCAGCGCCACGGCCAGCGCCACGCTCTGCCCGCCCAGCCGGGGCGGCAAACGCACCTGACGCTCCAGCGCCAGAAGGCGCCCGCCCGCGGGGCCGGGCAGGTCTACCCGCCGCACGATGCCATCCACCGGGCCCGTGGCGGGCAGCGGCAGGGTATAATCCCACAGGCTGCGCGAGCGGATGACCGTCGCGCCAGCGTTCACTTGCCAGTAAAGCCCGCCAAGCGGCCGCTTGAACCGCGGATCGCCGGGCGGGGTTGCCACGATCAGCGCCCCGCCGGGGTCAAGTTCAAGCCCGGACAGCACCTGGTCAAGCTGCACCTGCAGATCGGCTGCCGCGGCGCGCTCGATATGTGCGTTGAACAGAAACGAAAGCCCCAGCGCCGCCAGCGCCAGTGCCGCGATGACCGAGGCCGCCCCTGCCGCGAACAGGCGGAAGTGGAGCGACCAGCGTCTCACCCCGCCCCGCCTTCAAGGAAATAGCCGAAACCGCGCCGGGTGCCGATGATGCCGGGGCCCAGCTTGCGGCGCAGACGCGCCACCAGCGCCTCGAGTGCGTTGGCCTCGCGCGAGTCCTCGTCACCATAGAGATGCTCCAGGATCTCGCCTGGCGGCAGCACCCGGTCGCGGTGCAGCATCAGATAGCTGAGCAGGCGGTATTCCAGGGCAGAGACGGTGACGGGCGCGCCATCGACCGCGATTTCCATCCGCGCGGGATCAAGCGCCAGCCGCCCGTGCGCCTGCAACGGCGCCCCGCGCCCGACCGAGCGGCGGATCAGTGCGCGGGCGCGGGCCACCAGCTCTTCCATCCGGAAGGGCTTCGGCAGATAGTCATCGGCCCCCGCGTCGATCCCTTCGACCCGTTCGGTCCAGGCGCCCCGCGCGGTCAGCACCAGCACCGGGGTTTCGCAGCCGCCCGCCCGCCAGCGTTTCAGCACCGTCAGCCCGTCGAGCTTGGGCAGGCCCAGATCCAGCACGATCAGGTCATAGGATTCCGTGTCGCCACGAAACCAGGCCTCTTCGCCATCGCGGCAGGTTTCCACCAGAAACCCCGCCTTTTTCAGCGCCGCCCCCAGATCCGCGGCGATGCGCGGATCGTCTTCTACCGCCAGCACACGCATCAGTCCTGATCGTCGTCGCCCTGAATGACCTTGCC
>DAIEJF010000003.1 GCA_027351005.1 Paracoccaceae bacterium
GGGTGCAGACCTGGCTTGCCCTGCCGCTTGCCCACGAGGACGACCCCGCGGCCTTCACCCATGTCGCGGCCGGGTCGCTGCCGGTGCTGGAGGGCGAGGGCAAGGAGGTGCGGGTGATCCTGGGGCGCGCCTGGGGCGCCGAGGCGCCGGTCGAGACGCCTTCGGAAACCTTCTATGCCGACGCGCTGCTGGCGGCAGGGGCGGTGCTGCCGCTGCCCGACGACCAGGAGGATCGCGGCATCTATGTCCTGTCGGGCGAGGTGAGCGTGGCGGGCCAGAGCTTCGAGGCGGGGCGGATGCTGGTGTTCCGGCCAGGCGATCGGCTTGGGGTGCGGGCGGGCCCGCAGGGGGCGCGGCTGCTGGTGTTGGGCGGCGCCACGCTGGAGGGGCCGCGGCACATATGGTGGAACTTCGTCGCCTCGTCGAAAGAGCGGATCGAGGCGGCGAAGGAGGCCTGGCGCGCGGGCGACTGGATGCATGGCCGGTTCCGGCTGCCGCCGGGCGATGACGGCGAATTCATCCCCGCGCCGGATCGCTGAGCGCCACCCCGGCCCTTGCCCGGGGCGGCGGGGCGGATATGCTTCCGGTCCTCGGGTGGGACGGGGCGGGGGCGGGATGAGAGTTTCAGGAACGACAGGGGCGCGGGTGACCGCGCTCGCGCTGGCCGGGCTGATCGCTTCGGGGCAATCGGGGCAGACGACACCGGCGGCCTTTGGCAGCGGCCTGGCAGGCTGGAGCTTTACCCGCGAGACGTTGCAGGACGGCAGCGTGGACTGCCGCGCGACGTTGCAGGCGGATGCGCAGGCACCCGCGATGGGCTTCGTGGCAACCCCCGATGACAGCGGGGTGGGCTATTTCACGGCCGCAGGCCCCGGATTTTCGGGGACCTGGGCCGAAAGCGAGATGACGGCCGCAGGGGCAGCCGACCGGTTGACGGTCAGCGGCGACGGGCAGCGCCTGATGTTCAACGGAATCGATCCGGTGCGGATGGAAGACATCGCTAAGGCGGGGGGCTTTACCTACCTGCTGACCGGGGTCGCGAACGGGGGCGGCCGGGTCGATCTGGGGCCGCACGCCGCCGAGGCGCTGAAGATGTTGTGGGATTGCACCGACGGCTAGCACCCCAAGATGCGGGGCGGGCAGGGACCTTGCGGGGGACATGCGGATTTTTCTGGCCGCCGCTTGACGCCGCCCGCGGGGATGCGTAAAGACGCCCCACGCCCGGAACGCGATGCCGGGTGGGGATGGGCGGTTGTAGCTCAGTTGGTTAGAGTACCGGCCTGTCACGCCGGGGGTCGCGGGTTCGAGCCCCGTCAACCGCGCCAGTCCTGTTCCACCCCGGCTTGTCGAACATGCCGACCGTGGAATATGTTATCCTCCGGATCTGGGGGGTACGCATGTTGTCCAATCTTGACCAACTTCCGCTGAGCGTGCTGGTGATCGCGGCGTTGACGCTGGGGCTGGCACCGTTCTTCCCCGAACCGCATCTGTGGGAAAAGCTGAAGATGCTGACGGCCGGGCAGTTGTCTCGGCCGATCGACATTTTCGACCTGATGTTGCACGCGGCGCCCTGGCTGCTGCTGGTGGCCAAGTTGCTGCGGATGGTCACCGCCGGTGCGGGCTGATCACGCGAATGTCACGGAAGATAACTAAACCGTTTAGTTTACTTTTACCGACGGTGAGGATGTCTATCTCACCGACACGGGCCGCGGGGTGCCGGGTCTCGCCAGACGGGCGGGGCCGACGCGACACCCCGGAACGGCCCGGATGTGGGCGGATGCCGATTGCGGGTCCGCCGAATGACGATGGAGAATGACATGCGCAACAAGTTTGTCCCCGCCCTGCTCGCCGCCGTTCTGGTGTCGGCTCCGCTGGCCTCGATGGCACGGACCTCGGGCTATTTCAGCGACGCCGTGGTGAAGTCGGTGAACCCGAGCGCCCTGACGGTGACGATGGAAGACGGCAACACCTACGCGCTGAACTATGCGGCCCAGGCGACCGAACTGAAGCCGGGCCAGCACATCGCGTTCAACTGGATCGACGTGAATGGCGGCAGCCGCCTGACCACGTTCCGGCCGAGCTGATCGCCACGCGCACCGGACATCCGGCGCCACACGGAGGCCCTTCGGGGCCTCCGTTTACGTTTGGGCCGCCCGCAACCGTCGCTCAACAGTTCTGTGAACGCCCCGGCATCGCGGCGTCGGGTGGAAGACGGGCTCGGCGCGGATGATCTTCCTTCGGAAGTCGATGCTTTACAATGCTTTGCGCGGATGAGGGGCAGTGCAGACCCCACGACGGAAGCTTTGCCCAGCCCCGTTCAACCGACATCCGATCACGCCCGGATCGCAGGAGTTAACTAAACCGTTTAGTGCACTTTCATCCGCGGCCGGGATGGCTATCTGTCTGCCACGGGCCGCGGGTTGCCGGGCCTCGCCAGACGGGCGGGACCGACGCGACAGCCTGAGAAGGCCCAAGACAAGTGTGTGCGGATGCCGAATGCGGGTCCGCCCCTTCCGATGGAGTATAGAATGCGCAACAAGTTCGTTCCCGCCCTGATCGCCGCCGTTCTGGTGTCGGCACCGCTGGCCTCGATGGCCCGGACCTCGGGTTATTTCAGCAACGCCGTGGTGCAGTCGGTGAACCCGAGTGCGATGACCGTCACCATGCAGGACGGCAACACCTATGCGCTGAACTACGCGGCCCAGGCGACCGAGCTGAAGCCGGGCCAGCACATCGCGTTCAACTGGATCGACGTGAACGGCGGCAGCCGCCTGACCACGTTCCGGCCGAGCTGAGCCGACCGGCACCACGCCGTCCGCGACCATGCACCACAAGGGCCCCTTCGGGGGCCCTTGTCATGTCTGAGCGGAACTCTGCTTCGCAACATCATGTCGCGTCGGTGTGATGGCCTGCAACAAGGGGATGCGGTATAATCGAAACGAGGCGGCAGGGCGCGCGGGCCGGAAGGCCGGGCGCCCGGGTCAGGGCTGGGGCCCGCCGCCGTGGTCTGGGCAGCCAAGTGGAGCAGAAAAGATGCGCAAGAAGATTGCAACGGGACTGGTTGCGGTGACGCTGATGCTGGCGCCGGTGGCGGCGCTTGCCCATGTGTCGAAAGGGGTGGTCAAGGCCATCGACACCCATCGGATGATCCTGCGCCTGACCGATGGCAGCGCCTTCACGCTGCCGAAGGGGGTCGGGCAACACCTGCACAAGGGCGACAAAGTTCGCGTCGCCTGGGCGATGTCGGGCAAGCACCACCTGGTCAGCAAGGTCACGGTGATCCACTGAGCCGGTGTCGACCGGAGGCCCGTCGGGGCCTCCGGCATCGGGCTCAGGCCAGGGCGGCGAGGATGCGCGCCCAGGACCGGATGCCCTTGTGGAAGCTTTCCACGTCATATTTCTCGTTCGGCGAGTGGATCTGGTCGTCATCCCGGCCAAAGCCGATCAGCATCGCATCCATCCCCAGGATCGACTTGAAATAGCCCGCGATCGGGATCGAGCCGCCGCAGCCGACGTAAGAGGCGGGCCGCCCCCATTCCGCCGTCAGCGCGCCGCGCGCCTTCTCGAAGGCGGGGTCGGCGATTTCCATCATCCCTGCCGGGCTGGCGCCGTGGCCATGGAATTCCACCGTGCAGTCGGGCGGCAGCATGGAACGGACATGCGCGCGGAAATTCTCGCGGATCGCGTGGGGGTCCTGCTGGCCGACCAGCCGGAAGCTGATCTTGGCATGGGCCTCGGACGGCAGCACGGTCTTGAACCCGTCGCCCGTGTAGCCGCCCCAGATTCCATTCACCTCGCAGGTGGGCCGCGACCAGATCATCTCCAGCGGGGTGCGGTCCTTTTCGCCCGCGGGCTCCGACAGTCCCACGTCGTTCAGGAACTTCGCGTGGTCGAAGGCCAGGTTCTGCCACTGCGCGCGCACCGCATCGGGCAACTCGGGCACGCCGTCATAGAAATGCGGCACCGTGATGCGCCCGTTTTCATCGTGCAGGCTGGCGATGATCTTCGACAGCACGCGGATCGGGTTCATCGCCGCCCCGCCATACATGCCGGAATGCAGGTCCTTGTTCGGGCCGCGGATCGTCAGTTCCTCGCCCAGCAGGCCGCGCAGCATGGTGACGATGGCGGGCACGGTCGATTCGAACAGCCCGGTGTCGCAGATCAGCGCGATGTCCGATGTCAGCTCGGCCGCGTTCTCTTTCATGAACGGGATGAGCGAGGGCGAGCCCGATTCCTCCTCGCCCTCGAAGAACAGGGTCAGCTTGCCGGGCAGCGCGCCATGCACCGCCTTCCAGGCGCGGCAGGCCTCGACAAAGGTCATCAACTGGCCCTTGTCGTCGCTGGCCCCCCGGGCGCGGATCAGCTTGCCCCGCGGGCCGTCCTGGATCTCGGGGTCGAACGGGTCGCGGTCCCACAGCGACAGGGGGTCGACCGGCTGCACGTCGTAGTGGCCGTAGAACAGCAGATGCGGGCCCGCGCCCCGGGAATGCGCCACGACCATCGGATGGCCGGGTGTCGGCCGCTTCGACGCCTCGAAGCCCAGCCCCTGCAACTCTGCCACCAGCCAGTCGGCGGCGCGGTCGCAATCGCTCTTGAAGGCCGGGTCGGTCGAGATCGAGGGGATTCGCAGCAGGTCCATCAGCCGCGCGGTCGCCTCGGGCAGCGTTTCGTCGATCTTGCTCAGCACCGTGTCCAGTGACATCGGCATCTCCTTCTTCCTGATCGGCGCGAGCCTAGCACCCGTGCCGCCCGCGTCCAGACCGCCGTTCCATCGCGAAGGGTTGAAGTCATTGCAGGGCGGGGTGGCAAAATGACCCCTTTGCGAAAGATGCATTTGATCGGTATCAAGGCGCCGCGCGAAGGATCGCCCTAGATGCGGCCCAAGGCCCCCCGGCGAAAGGCATTCCGATGAACTACGACACCATGCTCGATGCTGCCCTGAAACGTCTGCACGACGAGGGGCGCTACCGAACCTTCATCGACATCGAGCGGCGCAAGGGGCAGTTCCCGCACGCGATCTGGACCCGCCCCGACGGGACGGAAAAGGACATCACCGTCTGGTGCGGCAATGATTATCTGGGCATGGGCCAGCACCCCGTGGTTCTGGCCGCGATGCACGAGGCGCTGGATGCCACCGGCGCGGGTTCGGGCGGCACGCGCAACATTTCCGGCACGACCGTCTATCACAAGCGGCTGGAGGCAGAGCTTGCCGACCTGCATGGCAAGGAAGCGGCGCTGGTCTTTTCGTCGGCCTACATCGCCAATGATGCGACGCTGAGCACGCTCAAGACCATCTTTCCGGGCCTCATCATCTATTCCGACAAGCTCAACCACGCGAGCATGATCGAGGGTGTGCGCCGCGGCGGCGGCGAAAAGCGGATCTTCCGGCACAACGACGTGGCGCATCTGCGCGAATTGCTGGCGGCTGACGATCCGGCGGCGCCGAAGCTGATCGCCTTTGAATCGATCTATTCGATGGATGGCGACTTTGGCCCGATCAAGGAGATCTGCGATCTGGCCGAGGAATTCGGCGCACTGACTTACCTGGACGAGGTGCATGCCGTAGGCATGTACGGCCCCCGCGGCGCGGGCGTGGCCGAGCGCGACGGGCAGATGCACCGGCTTGACATCATCAACGGCACGCTGGGCAAGGCCTTCGGCGTGTTCGGCGGCTATATCGCGGCCTCGGCCCGGATGGTGGACGCGGTCCGCAGCTATGCGCCCGGCTTCATCTTCACCACCTCGCTGCCGCCGGTCATCGCCGCGGGCGCGGC
>DAIEJF010000006.1 GCA_027351005.1 Paracoccaceae bacterium
CTGGCCCGCGGGTTTCGTCACCACGGTCTTGGATTGCCCGATTCTGGCCACCAGGGCGGCCGAGATCTCGCGGCTTGGCCGGTTCGAGACATCGGCGATGCTGGGAACCCCGTTCGTGAGCGTGATGGGCCCCGCCAGACACGCCGCGTGGAACCGACGGCGTGCGGCGGTCAGCCAGGCCTCCATCAGGCCACCGCGTGAAGGCGGCGGGCGGTAATCGCGGCCTTGATCTGACCGGCGACCGCAGCCGCCACGGGCGGCGGGAACGCGTTGCCCACCTGGCGATAGGCCGCGGTCTTGCGTCCGGCGAACTGCCAGTCATCGGGGAAGCCCTGCAACCGCGCCACCATGCGCACGGTCAGCCGCGGCATCCCCGTGAAGTCGGGATCGGGCGGGGTTTCCGCGATGCTGCTGCCATTGACCCCCAGGCTGGCCCAGGCGCGGCGCGCGCGCGTCGGGCCAAGGTCGGGGCCGCCGTGTTTCTTCGAGCCGCCGACAATCGTCGGGGCGATCTCGTCGGCCCGGCTGCGCCAGGCGTCGGCGCCTTTCCAGCCGCGCGCGGCCATCAGGTCGTGCAACGTCTCGCCCACCGTGGCGGCGCGCTGGCCGGTGCCGGTGGGCCACTGGAACCCGTCTGCATAGCGTTCGTGGATCGCCACGATCACGACGCGCGGCCGCAGTTGCGGCACGCCGAAGTCGGACGCGTTGTAAAGGTGCCAATCGGCAAAGGTATAGCCCAGCTTGCGCAGGTCATCGCGCAGCCTGTGGCGATAATCGGCAAAGACGGCGTCAAGGAAGCCACGGACGTTTTCCAGCATGACCGCCTTGGGGCGCACCTCGTCGACCACGCGGATGGCCTCGGGAAACAGGTCGCGTTCGTCGGCGGGGCCAAGCTGCTTTCCCGCAACCGAAAAGGGCGGGCAGGGGACCCCGCCTGCCACCAGATCGACACCGTGATAGGGGCGCGCGTCAAACTTCGTCAGGTCGGCCTGTGCCCCGTCGATGACATTCCACGCCGGGCGGTTCAGGCGCAGGCTGGCGCGCGACCAGTCGTCGATCTCGACAAGGGCCTGGTGCCCGAATCCTGCCCGTTCCAGCCCCAGCGCCTGCCCGCCGCCGCCCGCGCAAAGCTCGATGGATGACAGTTCGTTCGGCATCTAGTGGCTTATCCCGATTTTCCAACAACATATCGCGCATCGGTCGGGGCCAAGTCAACGACCTTGTCGGCTTCGGCCAGAAGAACAGAATGGGAATGAAACCCCAACAAGAGCTTAAGCAGGCGGCGTGGAGGGCATCGGGTTGCCACGCCTGTGCGCCGCTGCACCTGCCCTGCGCAGCGGGCGGGGGAAGGCAACGGCCCCCGCCTGCGCTATGTTGGACGGGTAACGCACAGGAGGCGCGCATGAGCTGGAACCCCTTGCTTGATCCCGGCATTCCGCTGGGCGACGCGGTGGATGCGATCGAGGCCGTGATCGTGCCGCGCGCGCGCGATCTGGGCGGCTTCGAGGTGCGCCGCGCGCTGCCCTCGCAGGCGCGGCAGATGGTGGGGCCGTTCATCTTCTTCGACCAGATGGGCCCGGCCGAATTCCTGACCGGGCAGGGCATCGACGTGCGGCCGCATCCGCACATCGGGCTTTCGACGGTGACCTACCTGTTTCAGGGGCGGCTGCATCACCGCGACTCGCTGGGCACCGACCAGTGGATCGAGCCGGGGGCCGTGAACCTGATGACGGCGGGGATCGGCATCACCCATTCCGAACGGACAGACGGCCCGGCGCGGCAGGCCCCGCAGCGGATGTTCGGGGTGCAGACCTGGCTTGCCTTGCCGCTTGCCCACGAGGACGACC
>DAIEJF010000011.1 GCA_027351005.1 Paracoccaceae bacterium
ATCAGCGCCGCCAGTTCCGCCTGCCGCGGGGTGCGCACCACCGCCTTCAGTTCAGCCCCGCGCCAGCGCAGGCGCGCGCCCCCGCGGACATAGGCGACCTTCACGATCATCTCTTCGCCGCCCACCGTGCCCACGAACAACGGCATGCCCGGGCGCCAGTCGGACCGCACGGCCAGCGTGCCGTCATCGGCAAAGGTCACATCGGTGCCCGCGGCGGTTTCCACGATGTGCACCGGGAAGCTCTGCCTGCCCAGCGCGATGACATAATCGGGTTCTACCCGGCGGGCGTGGTGCGGCATGGCGCCCGAGATCTGCGCGGCGCGCGCTTCCTTCCACATCTTCATGTGGGCGGCCACCGCGGCAAGGCGGCGCATGGCGCCATCGTCCGGGGTGACCCCCTTGAAGCCATCGGGCCATTCTTCTGCGATGAAGGCGGTGGTCATGGCGCCCGCGACAAAGCGCGGATGATCCATCACCGCCGACAGGAACGGCAGGTTGTGCCCGATCCCTTCCACCTCGAAGGCATCGAGCGCGCGGCGCATGCCTTCGATCGCCGCCCCGCGGTCGGGCCCCCAGGTGCAGAGCTTGGCGATCATGGGGTCGTAATACATGCTGATCTCGCCGCCCTCGAAGACGCCGGTATCATTTCGCACGGCATGTGTGGGGCTGGCGACTTCCGCCGGGGGGCGATAGCGGCTGAGCCGGCCGATCGAGGGCAGGAACTTGCGGAACGGGTCCTCGGCGTAAAGGCGGCTTTCCATCGCCCAGCCGTTGATCTTCAGGTCGGCCTGCGCAAAGGGCAGCGGCTCGCCGTTGGCCACGCGGATCATCTGTTCCACGAGGTCAACGCCGGTGATGAGTTCGGTCACCGGGTGTTCCACCTGCAGGCGGGTGTTCATTTCCAGGAAGTAGAAGTTCCGATCGCCGTCCACGATGAATTCCACCGTGCCCGCGCTGGTGTAGCCCACGGCCTTTGCCAGCGCGCAGGCCTGTTCGCCCATCGCCTTGCGGGTGGCAGGGTCGAGGAAGGGCGAGGGCGCCTCTTCGATGACCTTCTGGTTGCGACGCTGGATCGAGCATTCGCGTTCATGCAGATAGACGCAGTTGCCGTGCTTGTCGGCCAGAACCTGAATCTCGATGTGGCGCGGGTGGGTCACGAATTTCTCGATGAAGATGCGGTCGTCGCCGAAACTGGCCGCCGCCTCGTTCTTCGAGGCCTGAAAGCCCTCGCGCGCCTCGGTGTCGTTCGAGGCGATGCGCATCCCCTTGCCGCCGCCGCCGGCGCTGGCCTTGATCATCACCGGGTAGCCGATCTGCCGGCTGATGGTCACCGCCTCTTCTGCATCGGCGATCAGACCCATGTAGCCCGGCACGGTCGAAACCCCCGCCTTGGCCGCGATCTTCTTCGAGGTGATCTTGTCGCCCATCGCTTCGATCGCGGGCGACGGCGGGCCGATGAAGACCACGCCTTCCGCCTCGAGGGCGGCGGCAAAGGCGCGGTTTTCCGACAGGAAGCCATAGCCCGGATGCACGGCCTGCGCCCCCGTCGCCCGGATCGCGGCCATCACCTTGTCGATCACGATATAGCTCTGGTTCGCGGGGGCCGGGCCGATGTGCACGGCCTCGTCGGCCATCGACACATGCAGCGCGTTGCGGTCGGCATCGGAATAGATCGCCACCGTCTTGATGCCCATCCTGCGGGCGGTCTTGATGACCCGGCAGGCGATCTCGCCCCGGTTGGCGATCAGGATCTTGTCGAACATCTCCATCCCTTCCCACCCGCAACGGGGGCGTCGGCCCCGGCCGCGGCAACAAAAAGGCCACCGGGGCGGCAAACCCCGGCGGCCGGTGTGCAGAGTGTCGGGGGCGCGCTAGTTGCGGCAGCCCGGAACGTTGAGATCGCGGCAGAAGACCCCCGCCGCGCCGCCGATGATGGCACCCGTGGCCATGCTGCCGCCGGTTGCCCCGGCAATGGCCGCACCGCCCAGCGCACCGGCTGCGCCCCGCTGCGCGTCGTTCTGAAGACATCCGCCAAGCGCCAGCACCAGCGCGACGGCCGCCGAGAGAGTCGTGAGTTTTTGCATCCTGTCCTGCCTTCCATGCGGCGTTTGCCTGCGCCATCGGCGGGTCCGCCCGCCGCGGCCGATGAATCCTGCGCCCGTTCCCCGCAAAAGGCCGGCCCGGCGATCAGGTTGCCGGACCGGAGGGACGGGATCGGGGAACCGTCGTGGATCGTCGAGGGCGCGGCCGCTCTGACATGCGCCCCGAACCGAAGGATGCCGCCTGCACGGCCAAGGTCAAACCCCATTCGCGCGGTGCGCGCGCCCTGCGCAAGAGTTTGCCGGAATGCCTTCGGTATCAGCGGGTTCATGCCTAGTCCTGATCCACGGCGTCGTCGAACACGGTCGGAAAGGCCGCACGCGCCCGCGCCACATCGATCTGCAGCAGCGCCTCGTAGCTGCAGGGGTCGAACGGGTCTTCGGCGGCGATGACCTCGCGCCCGAAGAGCCACGACAGCCGCCCGGCGTCGAGGTTGCCGCGCTCGAACGGCTCTTCGCCGAAATGCTCCCACAGCGCGCGCATGAAGCCCTCGTCGGCCTCGCGGTCGGGGGCCTTGCGGTCGGCGTAGCGTTCGCGTGCGACAAGCCGCGTCGCGCCCTCTTTCACATTCGCCCGGCGGATGGTGAACTGGAAATCCGTCCCGGTCAGCCGCCCCGGAAAGCCGCGGTGCTTCAGCATCTCAGAACCCCGCAAGGGCACAGCGCCCGTCATCGATCACATAGGCCTCGAAGACCTGCGGCACGTCGGGGTGCTGTTCCCCGAAGGGCACCGCCTTGCGTGCCAGCGAAATCACGATCTGGTCCACCTTCAATCCCTTCTGCACCACGGCGGGCCGGGCCACGGCCTCGCACAGCGCCTTCATGTCGTTCTCGTTCCCGGCACCCTTGCGCAGGTCGGGCGCCACGAAGCGGAAGCGGGCGATCTTCTGGCCGCCCCCGCCCGACCCCGGCCAGATCACCTCCTGCAGGCTGACCGGCTGGCCAGAGGGCACCCGTGGCGCCGCCCCGGCCGCCGCCGTCAGCAGAAGAACCGCACCCAGCAGCAGCGCGCGCATCTGGCCCTCACAGCGGAATGTTGTCGTGCTTCTTCCAGGGGTTCTGGAGCTTCTTGCCGCGCAGGCTTGCAAAGGCCCGCGCCACCCGCCGCCGGGTCGAATGGGGCATGATCACCTCGTCGATGAAGCCCTTTTCGGCGGCCACGAAGGGGTTGGCAAAGCGGTCTTCGTACTCTTTCGTGCGCTGGGCGATCTTGTCCTTGTCGGCCAGTTCGCTGCGATAGAGGATCTCGGTCGCGCCCTTCGCGCCCATCACCGCGATTTCGGCGGTGGGCCAGGCATAGTTGAAATCGCCGCGCAGGTGCTTGCTGGCCATCACGTCATAGGCCCCGCCATAGGCCTTGCGGGTGATGACGGTCACCTTGGGCACGGTGGCCTCGCCATAGGCAAAGAGAAGCTTCGCCCCGTGCTTGATGACGCCCCCGTATTCCTGAGCCGTACCAGGCAGGAAGCCCGGCACATCGACGAGCGTCAGGATCGGGATCTCGAACGCGTCGCAAAAGCGCACGAAGCGTGCCGCCTTGCGGCTGGAATCGATGTCCAGACAGCCCGCCAGCACCATTGGCTGATTGGCGACGACGCCAACTGTCGAGCCCTCCAGCCGCACGAAGCCGGTGATGATGTTCTTCGCGAAGTCTTCCTGGATCTCGAAGAAGTCGCCCTCGTCGGCGAGCTTCAGGATCAGCTCCTTCATGTCGTAGGGCTGGTTCGGGTTGTCCGGGATCAGCGTATCAAGGCTCATCTCGACCCGCGCCGGATCGTCGAAGAAGGGCCGGACGGGGGGCTTTTCGCGGTTCGAGGCGGGCAGGAAATCGACAAGCCGCCGCACCTCCATCATCGCTTCCACGTCGTCCTCAAAGGCGCCGTCGGCCACCGAGGATTTGGTGGTATGGGTCTTGGCGCCGCCCAGTTCCTCGGCCGTGACGATCTCGTTCGTCACCGTCTTCACCACGTCGGGGCCGGTGACGAACATGTAGGACGAATCGCGCACCATGAAGATGAAGTCGGTCATGGCGGGCGAATAGACCGCACCGCCCGCGCAGGGGCCCATGATGACCGAGATCTGCGGCACCACACCCGAGGCCATGATGTTGCGCTGGAACACCTCGGCATAGCCCGCAAGACTGGCCACGCCTTCCTGGATGCGTG
The DNA here is from genome assembly GCA_027351005.1 of Paracoccaceae bacterium. GTDB lineage: Bacteria > Pseudomonadota > Alphaproteobacteria > Rhodobacterales > Rhodobacteraceae > Solirhodobacter. The sequence continues at coordinate 4,265 of DAIEJF010000011.1, forward strand.
CGCCGCCGGAATCGTTCAGCCCGATCACCGGGGCCCCGTTCTGAACCGCCATGTCCATGATCTTGCAGATCTTCTGGGCGTGCGTCTCGGACAGCGAGCCGCCAAAGACGGTGAAATCCTGGCTGAACACATAGACCATGCGGCCGTTGATCGTGCCCCAGCCGGTCACCACGCCGTCGCCCGCGGGCCGGTCGGCCTCCATCCCGAAGTCGGTGCAGCGGTGGCGGACGAACATGTCGAATTCCTCGAACGAGCCTTCGTCGAGCAGAAGCTCGATCCGCTCGCGCGCGGTCAGCTTGCCCTTGGAATGCTGCGCCGCGATCCGCCGCGCGCCGCCCCCCTGCCGTGCCGCCGCGCGACGGGCCTCCAGCTCTCCAAGGATGTCCTTCACCTCAGCCTCCTCCGCCCGGTTTGCCGCAGCATAGCCGCAGCGCGGCATGGCCCCAAGCGGATTTGGGTAAATTTGCAAATCTTTCCGCAGCATGGCCATGCAAATTGCAAACCTACTCGATTCACCTGCCGGGCACCTTGTCACGATGCCCAGACAGGAACGGCCGCGCATGCAAAGGGGCGCCGCCCGGGCGCCCCCCATTCAGCCTGTCGCCCCGGCAGCGGGGCGCGGCGGTCAATGCGTCCAGGCACCCCGGCGGTCGGTGGCGAAGTTCTCGCCATAGCCGCGCGCGCGGATGTTCGGCTTGCGGGCCTTGGGGTCCAGCACGATGTATTCGATCCCCTTCTCGCGGGCGTAGGACTCGGCCTCGTCGCGGGTTTCGAAGCGCAGGCGCACCTGGCCCTGGGTGTCGGACGAGCTTGTCCATCCCATCAGCGGATCAAGTTCGCGCGGGCTGGCGGGGTCGTATTCCAGCACCCATTGATGGGTCTTGGCCACGCCGGACTGCATGGCGGTGCGGGCGGGCTGGTAGATGCGGGCGGGCATGGCAACCTCCGTCAGAAGCGGCCCCGTTATCGCGAAACCGCCGGGCAGAGGCAAGAGGCTGCGGTGCCGCAAGCGGCGCATTTGGTGCGAAAGGGAAGACGAAGGTGCAACGGATGGCCCCATGTCCGGGGCGGATCGCGCGGGGACAAGATGCGCAGCGGGTTGCCGACCGAGGGTGTGGGAGCGTTGGGTGAGGTGGGTGCAACCCCCCGCCGGCAACCTTCTGCTGCTTGCCCTTTGACATTAAGGTGAACTCTTGCGGCGCGACAAGAGAGGCGCGAACCGACGCCACGGGAAACTGCCTAAAGTTGTACAGGTTCTGGTAAGGCCCCGTTAACCCGCCCCGGCTAACCCGCCCGCCGCGGCAGGTGCGCCGCGATCCCCGCATGCAGAGACTCGAGCCGCGCGGCCCAGGGCGCGATGCGCCCCTCGTGCCGCAGGACAAGCACCACGGCGGCCAGCGCGACCAGCGCCGCCCCCAGGAAATCCAGCGGATAGTGCACCCCCAGCGACACCCGCGCCCAGGCCACCGCAAGCCCCGCCCAGCGGGCAGCCATGCCCAGCCGCAGCAGCGGCCCGCGCAGCCCCAGGCAGAACCCCACCGCCCAGAAGATCACGCCATGGTCGCTGGGAAACGACGGGTTCACCCGGTGTGCGATCCGTTGCACCGCATCCCCCGCCACGAAGGGCCGCGGCGTTTGCAGCAGGGCCCCCAGCACCTGATTGACGGCCAGCCCCAGAACGACGCTCAGCCCGGCCAGCAGGACCCAGCGCCGCGCCTCGACGCCGCCCCGGACCCAGGCCAGAAGCAAGGCCAGCACCAGCAGATAGACAAGGTCGCGCGCCACAAACACGGCCAGCGCCTGCACGGGCGCAAACCCGGCCAGCCCGTTGAACAGGTGAACCAGCAGAAGATTGCCCGGAAAGGCCTGCTCCATCGCGCGCTCCGTGGTGATGCCGCGCCCGGTGTCGGGCCTTCACAAAAGCTTTGCAAGATGTTCACGCAGAGTTCACCGCCGCCCCGGCCGCGTCTAGCCGCTTGAACCGGACGAAGAACGGATCAACTCTGTCCTGCCGCAGCAGGAATCGCCATGCCCCACAACATCACCAACGCCCCCACCCCCCGCCCCGAGGTGCTGACCCGCCCGAAGCTTGAAGGCGGGCGCCGGTTCGTGATGCAGACGCCGTTCCAGCCCGCAGGCGACCAGCCGACCGCGATCGCAGAACTGAGCCGGGGCGTGCTGGCCGGCGAGCATGACCAGGTGCTGCTGGGCGCGACCGGCACCGGCAAGACCTTCACCATGGCCAAGGTGATCGAGGCGACCCAGCGGCCGGCGATCATCCTGGCGCCCAACAAGACGCTGGCCGCGCAATTGTATGGGGAATTCAAAGGCTTCTTTCCCGACAATTCGGTGGAATACTTCGTCAGCTACTACGACTACTACCAGCCCGAGGCCTATGTGCCGCGCTCGGACACCTATATCGAGAAGGAATCCCAGATCAACGAACAGATCGACCGGATGCGCCACTCGGCCACCCGGGCGCTGCTGGAACGCGACGATGTCATCATCGTGGCCTCTGTGTCCTGCATCTACGGCATCGGTTCGGTCGAGACCTATTCGGCGATGACGCAGGATCTGGTCGTGGGCCAGATGTATGACCAGCGCGCGATCATGTCGGAACTGGTGGCCCAGCAGTATCGCCGCAACGATGCGGCCTTTGCCCGCGGCAGCTTCCGCGTGCGCGGCGACGTGCTGGAGGTCTGGCCCGCCCACCTCGAGGACCGGGCCTGGCGGTTTTCGTTCTTCGGGCCGGAACTGGAATCGATCACCGAGTTCGACCCCCTGACCGGGGCCAGAACCGACACGTTCAAGCAGATCCGCATCTATGCGAATTCGCACTACGTCACCCCGCGGCCCACGCTGCAACAGGCGGTCAAGGGGATCCGGCTGGAACTGGCCCAGCGGCTGAAACAGTTGACCGACGAGGGCAAGCTGCTGGAGGCGCAGCGGCTGGAACAGCGCACGAACTTCGATCTCGAGATGCTGGAGGCCACCGGCGTCTGCAACGGGATCGAGAACTACTCGCGCTATCTCACCGGCCGCGCGCCGGGCGAACCGCCGCCCACGCTGTTCGAATTCATCCCCGACAACGCGATCGTCTTTGCCGACGAATCCCACGTCACCGTGCCGCAGATCGGCGGCATGTATCGCGGCGACTACCGGCGCAAGTTCACGCTGGCCGAACACGGCTTCCGCCTGCCGTCCTGCATGGACAACCGGCCGCTGAAGTTCGAGGAATGGGATGCGATGCGGCCGCAATCCGTCTTCGTCTCGGCCACCCCCGCGGCCTGGGAGATGGAGCAGACCGGCGGCGTCTTCACCGAACAGGTGATCCGCCCCACCGGCCTGCTGGACCCGGTGGTAGAGATACGGCCCGTGTCGATGCAGGTCGATGACCTGCTGGACGAGGTGCGCCGCGTGGCCGCGGCGGGCATGCGCACGCTTTGCACCACGCTGACCAAGCGGATGGCCGAGGATCTGACCGAATACCTGCACGAACAGGGCATCCGCGTGCGCTACATGCATTCCGACATCGACACGCTGGAACGCATCGAGATCCTGCGCGACCTGCGCCTTGGCGCGTTCGACGTGCTGGTGGGCATCAACCTTCTGCGCGAGGGGCTGGATATTCCCGAATGCGGGCTGGTGGCGATCCTCGACGCGGACAAGGAAGGCTTCCTGCGCTCCGAGACCTCGCTGATCCAGACCATCGGGCGCGCCGCGCGCAACGCCGAGGGGCGGGTCATCATGTATGCCGACCGCATCACCGGCAGCATGGAACGCGCGCTGCGCGAAACCGACCGCGGCCGTGCCAAGCAGATGGCCTATAACGAGGCCCACGGGATCACGCCGCAGACCGTGAAGAAGAACGTCGAGGACGTGCTGGCGGGCCTGTGGCAAGGCGACACCGACCAGAGCCGCGTCACCGCGAAGGTCGACAAGCCGATGGTGGGCCAGAACCTTGCCGCCCATCTCGACGCCCTGCGGGGGCAGATGCGCAAGGCGGCCGAGAACCTGGAATTCGAGGAAGCCGCGCGGCTGCGCGACGAGATCAAGCGGCTGGAGGCGGTGGAGCTGGCCGTGGCCGACGACCCGATGGCCCGTCAGGAGGCGGTGGAGGAGGCGGTGGACGAAGCCGTGAAGGCGCGCGGGCGCAGCACGGCCGGGCGGGCGGGGCAACGGGGCGGCAACAAGCGGCGGGGGCGGGGTTAGGCGGTCATCCGGCGCCCGCGGGATGCATGGGGTGCATTGCGCACCACCCCGCCGTCATTCCCCCCCGAACGCCTCACACCCCCTCCAGCCGCACCCCGTCCCCTTCCATTCGCCCGCGGATCAGGAAGCCGGGCGCGGTCACTTCGGGATGCGCCCCGGTCCAGTCGCGGTAGCGGTCGTTCGTGACCACGCGGGCCGACAGCATCCGGGCCCCGCGCAGGATCAGCGGGTCGGCAGGCGTTCCCTTCGGCGCCACATAGACCTGATCCTGCGGCAGGCCCAGCGCGCGGGCCAG
>DAIEJF010000204.1 GCA_027351005.1 Paracoccaceae bacterium
ATAGGGCAGTGCCGCCCGCACGCGGGGCCAAGATACCGGAGTGTCGGCAGAATTCTCGGGGTCGATGGTCATGCGTGGTGCGTTTTCCGTCGGCAAGCCCGTCGCCGATGTTTATGCTGGGCGAATGAACAATTCGCAACGGAAATGGAATTCGCAGGGATGGGCTTTCTGAATGGGATCTGGCACAGCGGGGTCATCGGCAGCTTCCTGACCGGATTGGCGGTTCTGGCCCCACTAATCCTCACGCTGATGATCCTGCAATGGATCATGGCGCGACTTGCGGGGACTTTCGGACCTGACACCTGGGCAGGCGAAATGTTGGCCCGTGTCGGCTCGGCCCTGGTCGGGAAGAATCACGGGGCTGTTGCCTTTCTGCTGGGCCTTCTGGCTGTGCTGGCCGAAATCTGGGCGCTTGGTGTCCTGGTCAGGGGGCGTGCGCGCAAGGGGATCGAGGCCTGGCGTGATGCGGTGTTCTCTCGCGTGCGACTTCTGCGGCTGGTCTATCCCCCGGTGGCGCAGGTCTTTCGCCTGATGGCGTGCGGCAGCGGCGACGAGATCAAGGCGATGCGCGTGGTCGTAGTGCGGTTCGGACGCGCCAGGGGGGCCGATGTCATGGCGCTGCAGGCCAGCGCGCAGGTCTACGACATGCCCAGCGGCGATCGGCGGGTGATGGTCTATCTGCCGACCTCGCCCCTGCCCATGTCCGGCAGTCTGGTGCTTGTGCCCGAGGACAGCGTCGCCACCGTGCCGGGCATGAGCGCCGACGACCCGTTGCGCGCATACGTCTCGCTCGGAGCCCTGACGCCGGCGCGGCCGGACGCCTTCACCGGGGCGCGACCAACCGGGGCCGCGACGGCATGAGCCAGATCGCCCCGGCCTTCACGGCTTTCATCGAACAGCACGCCAATCTAGCGGCCCTGATCGTCTTTCTTCTTGCCGCCTCGGAATCCCTGGTCGTCGTCGGCGCCTTCATCCCCGGCACGGCGATCCTTCTGGGGCTGAGCGCGATGATCGGCATGGGGCATCTGCCGCTCTGGTCGGTGCTGATCGCGGCGGCCCTGGGGGCGATCGCGGGGGATGCCTTCTCGTGGTGGGTGGGCCATCGCTGGCGCGACAGGATCGCCGGCCTCTGGCCCTTCAGCCGACACCCCCGGCTGATCGCGGACGGGCAGAGCTTCTTTGCCCGCCATGGTGGCAAGAGCATCCTGATCGCGCGCTTCACGCCGGGGGTGCGGGCGATCGTGCCTGTGGTCGCGGGCGCCTCGGGTATGCCCGCCGGGCGCTTCTTTGCGGCCAACATCGGCTCGGCCCTGGTCTGGGCGCCGGCGCATGTGCTGCCTGGGGCGCTGGCCGGCCTGGGGCTGGGGCTGGCCGGACATCTCAGCGCGCGGCTGCTGGTGCTTGCCTTGGGCCTGATCGTCGCAGTCGTGGCGGCGCTGGTTTTCCTGCGGCTTCTGTTGCGCTGGCTCTTGCCCGCGGCGGATGGGCTGCGGGCCCGCACCGCCGCGCGGCTGCGCACCCTGCCGGCCACGCCCTGGCGGCGCGCGGCACTGGCGGTTCTGAGCCCCGACGACGATCTGCGTCCGCTGATCCTTCTGGGTCTGCCGCTGGTCCTGGTCGCGCTGGCGCTGGCGGGCCTGGCCGAAGAGGTCGCCGATCGCGCAGGCCTCGCCCGGGCCGATGCGGCATTGAGCCGGGCGGTGACAGGCCTGCGCAGCGAACCGGGGGACGAGGCGATGGCCTTCGTCACCAACCTGGGCGATGCGCCGGTGATCATGGCCGCGACGGCGGCTGCGGTGCTGTGGCTTCTCATCCGCCGCCGATGGCATCTGGCAGCGGGTGTCGCGGTGGCGATGGGGCTGTCCACCGCCTTCGCCACGGCAATGAAAGTCGCCTTCGCCATCCCGCGTCCGACCGCGCTTTACGAGGGTGCCCAGGTCTTCGGCTTTCCCAGCGGGCACGCGACCGGCGCGGCGACGCTGTTCGGCCTTTTGATCTGGTTTGCATGGCGCGGGTTGCCACAGCCATGGGGCGGGCGGCTGGCGGGGCTTCTGGCGGTGCTGGTCGCGCTGATCGCGGCCTCGCGCGTCTATCTTGCTGCGCACTGGCCATCGGATGTGGCAGGGGGGGTGCTTCTGGGGGCGGGGCTGACGCTGATCTTCGCGCTGGCCTTCCGCCGTACCGACCCGACGCCGGTGGCCGGCAGCACGCTTGGCGCGGCGCTGGCCGTCTTCGCGGGCTTCGGCCTGTGGCATGCCGCCGCGACCCTGCCCGAGGCTCTGGCCCGCTATGCGCCGGTCGCCGCCCCGGTGCAGGCGATCCCGCGCGCCGACTGGCTGGCGGCAGGCTGGGCGACGCTGCCCGCAGGGCGCATCGACCTCATGGGCGAGACCGAAGAACCCGTCGTCCTGCAATGGGCCGACGATCCGGTGGCCTTGCGGGATCTGCTGGCGGCCGAGGGCTGGCGAGCCCCGCCGCCGTTTTTCTCGTCCATCGGCAGCATCCTGTCGCCCGCCTCCGGCCCCGAGGCGCTGCCGGTCCTGCCTCGGCTGAACGACGGCGCCTATCCGGTGCTGACCCTGATCCGGCCCGCCCGGGACGGTGCTTCGCGCGAGGTTCTGCGCGTCTTTGCCTCGGGCCATGCGGTCGAAACGGCCGGCAAGACGGGCCAGATCCTGCTCGTCGCGGTCGAGGGCGAAAGCCTCCAGCGGCCGCTGGGCCTGCTGACCATTGCGGTCGCCGAGGATGGGACCGCCGGATCGGCAGCCCTGGCAATCCCGCAACTGATCCGGGCGACGTCGGGCGACAGGACCGTCTTCCTGGGTCCCGCAAGCTAGCAGGCCCGGTTCGCGCCCGGCCGGCAGAGCGGGAGGCGACAGTTCATGGCCCCGTCATCCCCGGCATCATCCGGTGGCCGAGATCGGCCATCACCCAGACGGTGCCCCCGACGACAATCAGAAGGACCAGAGCCGAGAACAGGATCAGCTGCAGATCCTCGCGCTTCTGCCGGCTGAGGTCGATGTGCAGGAAATACCGGAATTGCGCCACCACCTGCACCAGCGCCGCGACCCCGATCACCGCGAGGATCACCCCTCTGCCGAACGCCTGGGTCCAGACGAGGGCGAAGGGCACCGCCGACAGCAGCACCGCAAGACTGAAGCCCTTGCGGTAGGATCGCGCCTCGCGGCGTTCCTCGTCCCCGTTCGCCATGTTGTCCCGGATCATGCGAGGCCTCCCAGGAAGACGACCGAGAAGATCCCGATCCAGACGATGTCGAGAAAGTGCCAGAATAGCGCCAGCCGCAGGAACCGGGTCTTGACGGCATCCGAGGGCCCGAAGATGCGCAGCTGCGCCAGCATCACGACAGCCCAGAGGCAGGCCGCGGCTACATGCAGCCCGTGCAGGCCGACCAGCGCGAAGAAGGACGACAGCCAGCCGCTGCGCCCGGGCCCGGCGCCGGCTACGACCATGCCCGACAGATCGCGCAGCTCCAGCGCGAGGAAGCCCACCGCCAGCCCCAGGGCCGCAAGGGTCCACGGCACCAGCCGCGAAGGGCGGTGCTTCAGCGCGATGCCCGCCATGCCCATCGCGTAGCTCGACGCCAGAAGCAGCCCGGTCTGCGCGGCGACGGAGGCGAGGCTGAACAGTTCCTGCGGGCCCGATCCGCCCGCCCGGCCCATCGGATTGGCCATCGAGGCATAAGTGCCGAGGAACAGTCCGAACAGGATCAGGTCCGACATCAGGAAGACCCAGAAGCCGAACAGGACGGTTTCCGCCTGTTCGTGCGCCGCGCCGTGGCGCGGGCCGAGGTTGAGGCCGGGATGCAGTGGAGCGCGGTCGGTCATGCCTCGGCCTCCACCAGCGCGCGTCCGCGGTTCTGCGGCCCCGTTTCCTCCAGCCGGCCGACGGGCGGCGTGGCCCGGCGCAGGGCGCGGAAGGCGCGGTCGGCGCGGGCGATTTCCTTGGCCGGGACGAGGCGCGTGGTCCCGGTCTGGAAGCTGCGCCCGATCATGAGGACGATACAGGCGACAAGCGATGCCGCCGCCAGCCACCAGATGTGCCAGACGAGGCCGAAGCCCAGCATCGTGCCGAAAACCGCATAGCCCATCCCCTGCACGCTGTTCTGCGGCAGTTCGATGTCCTCATAGCTCGGGGTCTCGGGGTCGAGCCGCCCGGTCTCCTTCATCCTGGTGAAATCGTCGCGGTCCTCGACCTGCGGGAGGAGGGCGAAGTTCCACTCGGGCGCGGGGGCGGGG
>DAIEJF010000015.1 GCA_027351005.1 Paracoccaceae bacterium
CGCCCTGAATGACCTTGCCGGTGGCCGCGTCGACATGAATCTCGATCACCTGGCCAGACTGCTCCACGATCTCGAAGTCATAGATGCGGCGGGTGCCGGTTTCTTCGTACTCGATGTTTACCACGTTATCGCCGTAGGTCCGTTTCACCTTGGCCAGAATCCCTGCCAGCGGCAGGATCTCATGGCGTTCCAGCGCCTCGCTGGCCCTGTTCTGGTCATCGCTGTCGGCGCGCGCGGCCTGGGCGGTCGCCAGCGTGAGGCAGAGAAGGATCAGGGGAAGGGGACGGCGCATGAGGCGGGTTTCGCACCTTTCGGCTGACGGCGGACTGACATGGGCCTGACGCGCAAGCGCTTCAGCCCATCGTCACCACAACCTTGCCGGTCGACGCCCGGCGGCGCAACAGGTCGAGTGCCTCTGCAACACGATCAAGCGGCAGGATGTGACTGACATGGGGCGACAGCCGCCCTTCGGCGTGCCAGCCGAACAGTGTCGACAGGCTGTCACGCAGCACGTCCGGGCGGAATGTCAGGTAGCCCCCCCAGTAGAGGCCGATCACTGTCAGGTTCTTCACCAGCAACAGGTTTGCGGGAATCTGCGGCACCTCGCCCGAGGCAAAGCCAATGGCAAGCAGGCGGCCTTCGGGCCGGGTGGCGCGGAGGGCGGCCATGAAGGCCGGGCCGCCAACAGGGTCATAGACGACATCGGCGCCGCCAAGGGCACGAAGTTCCGCCCTGAGGTCGGCGCCCGCGTCGATCAGGTGGTCGGCCCCTGCGGCCCGCGCGGCGGCAAGCTTTTCCGGCCCGTTCGCCACCGCGATCACCCGCGCGCCCATCAGGTGGCCGATTTCGACCGCTGTCAGCCCGACACCCCCCGCCGCGCCAAGCACCACCAGCGTTTCCCCCGGTTGCAGCCGTGCGCGATGCGCCAGCGCGACATGGCTGGTGGAATAGGCGATCTGGAACGCGGCGGCCGTGGTCATGTCCATCCCCGCCGGGATCGGCACGCAGCGGTCGGCGGGGAAGTTCCCCGCCTCGGCCAGCCCGCCATGACCCGCGAAGACCGCGACGCGGGTTCCCGGCGCGGGGCCGGTGACGCCTGGCCCCAGCGTCTCGACCGTCCCCGCGACTTCCAGCCCCGGAACCAGCGGCAGGGCGGGGCGTTCCTGGTACTCGCCTTTCAGCATCAGCAGATCGGCGAAATTCAGCCCACAGGCGGCTATGCGGACCCTGATCTCGCCAGGCCCCGGTTCTGGCAGGGAAATCTCGCGCAAGCGGGCCGAGTCCCCGATCCGGTCGAGCTGATAGGCGCGCATGGTTTCCTCCGTTTCTCTCCGTCCAGATAGAAGCCGGGGGCGATTTTCGCCAGCCTCGGCATGCATCGTTGCAAAACGCGCAGGCTATCACGGGGTGTCTTTGCATTTTGCGAATGCGCGCAAAGGTAGACAAAGCCCGTCGCGCGAAATGCAACGCTCGCCGTTAGGGTGAGTACGGATTCCCGTACCTCACCCTACGGGAGCTTGTCTGGGCGGACATGTCTAAAAGGACAAGTCTTTGCTCTGCCTGACAGAATACCTGTCTCTAAGGACAGGTGCGGCTAGTTTGGCACGGAAATTGCTTTTATGAGTATCACGTAGCTCTGGCGATTAGCCAATTTTGTGAGGTTTAGATGAAGCACCCGGTAGACGCCCACGTCGGCAAGCGCATCCGTCATCGCCGCTGGATGATCGGCATGACGCAGCAGCAGCTTGCCGATCGGGTTGGGATCAAATTTCAGCAGATTCAGAAGTACGAAACCGGCATGAACCGCGTCAGCGCATCGCGCCTGTGGGATATTGCCGATGTGCTGGGCGTTCCGATCAGCTTCTTCTTCGAGGGGCTCGATGCCGCGCGGGAAAGCCAGCCGGCGGTGGAAGGCGATATTCTTGCCGACAAGGAGGCGCTGGAACTGGTCCGGTCGTATTACGCGATCCCGGAGCATCAGCGCCGCCGTCTGTTCGACCTGGCCCGCGTGCTGAGTGACGCGGCCTGAGCGCGCCTCGCGTGGTGTATGTAACGGTTGGGGCGGCTGCCCCGGGATACGAGTTGGCCGGGGTTATGGCCCCTGTGTGACGTGTGACTCCGCGGCGCCTGGCGCCGCCCTGGTGTGAGTGCTTGACCCCCGCCCCTCGGCCCGTTACCGCGGGCTGACGGGTGTGGGGGCAAAGATGAGCGGGCTTTCGCAGGACGACCGGCGCGAGGTTCTGGGCCTTGTGCATGATCTGGCGGATGTGGCGCGGGCAGAGACCCTGCGCCATTTCCGCAGCGACACCCTGACAGCCGACAGCAAGGAGACCGGGCGCTTCGATCCGGTCACGGTCGCCGACCGCGCCGCAGAGGCCGCGATGCGTCGGCTGATCGCCGCGCGCCGCCCGCAGGACGCGATCCTGGGCGAAGAACTGGGCGCGGCTGCCGGAACCAGCGGTCTGACCTGGGTTCTGGACCCGATCGACGGCACCCGCGGTTATCTGAGCGGGACGCCCACCTGGGGCGTTCTGATCGCCCTCTCTGATCCTGCGGGGCCGGTGCTGGGCGTGATCGACCAGCCGCATATCGGTGAGCGGTTCCTTGGCGGGCTTGGCCTGGCCGAGGTCCGCGGGCCGCACGGCACCCGGGCGCTGCGGTGCCGCCCGCCCCGGCCCCTGTCCGAGGCGATCCTGTTCTCCACCTTCCCCGAGGTCGGCACCGCCGACGAAGAGGCGGCCTTCCGGACGCTGTCGGCACAGGTGCGTCTGACCCGCTACGGGATGGATTGCTACGCCTACGCATTGGTCGCGGCCGGGCAGATCGACCTGGTGGTCGAGGCGGGGTTGCAGCCCTACGACATCCACGCGCCCATCGCCGTGATCGAGGCCGCAGGCGGTGTCGTCACCGACTGGCAGGGCCGCCCGGCGGTGGCCGGCGGCCGCGTCCTGGCCGCGGCCAACCGCGACATTCACGCAGCGGCGCTTGCCATCCTGTCGCGCGCGCCCTGAGATCTTCGCGCGACGGCCGAAACTCCTTTCGTCCAGGCCTGAAAATGCCGCCTCGGGCGTTCGTTGCCCGCTGGCGCGGCTCTGCTATGGTCGCGGCTGGCCGAGTCCTTCCGCTCCCTTCTGTCGGCCGCCGCCCACAGCGCCGAAGGGGGTGTGGCCTTGTGGGAGACCTGCCTTGACCGAGATTCTGATCCGCGGCGCCGAGAGTGTCGTGACGATGAACGAGACCCGCGCCGAGATCGCGGGGGGCGACGTGCTGATCCGCGACGGGGTGATCGCCGCCGTGGGCCCCGGGCTTTCCACCACGGGCGAGGTGGTCTCGGCTCGCGGCTGCGTGGTGACGCCGGGCCTGGTGAACACCCATCACCACCTCTACCAGACACTGACGCGGGCGGTGCCGGGGGGGCAGGATGCGCTTCTGTTCGGCTGGCTCAAGACGCTCTATCCGATCTGGGCGGGCTTCGGCCCGGACGAAATGTTCGTCTCGGCCCAGATCGGGCTGGCGGAACTGGCACTGTCCGGCTGCACGCTGACCTCGGATCACCTCTACCTCTTCCCGAACGGCGCGCGGCTCGACGACACGATCGCCGCGGCGGCCGAGGTGGGGCTGCGGTTCCACCCCACGCGCGGCGCGATGTCGATCGGCGAAAGCGCGGGCGGCCTGCCGCCCGACAGCCTGGTGGAACGGGAAGAGGCGATCCTGAACGACTGCATTCGGGTGATCGACACGTTCCACGACCCGCGGCCGGGGGCGATGGTACGGGTGGGTGTCGCACCCTGTTCGCCCTTCTCGGTCAGCCGCGGGCTGATGCGCGATGCGGCGCTGCTCGCGCGCGACAAGGGCGTGATGCTGCACACCCACCTGGCCGAGAACGACGAGGACATTGCCTACAGCCTCGCGCAGTTCGGCTGTCGGCCGGGACAATATGCCGAAGACCTGGGCTGGACCGGTGCCGATGTCTGGCACGCCCATTGCGTGAAGCTCGACGGGGCCGAGATCGACCTCTTCGCCCGCTCGCGGACGGGGATCGCGCATTGCCCCTGCTCGAACTGCCGCCTGGGCTCGGGCATCGCGCCGGTGCGGGCGATGCGGGATGCGGGGGTGAAGGTCGGCCTTGGCGTCGATGGCTCGGCCTCGAATGACGCGGGCAACCTTGTGGCCGAGGCGCGGCAGGCAATGCTTTTGCAACGGGTGGCGAACGGTGCCGATGCGATGAGCCCGCGCGAGGCGCTGGAGATCGCGACGCTGGGCGGCGCGCGGGTGCTCGGGCGCGACGACTGCGGCGCGCTGGCGCCGGGGATGCGGGCCGATCTGGCGATCTGGGATGTCTCGGGCGTCGAAAGCGCCGGAAGCTGGGACCCCGCCGCGCTGCTGCTGGCCGGGCCGACGCGGGTCCGCGACCTCTACGTCGAGGGGCGCGCGGTGGTGCGGGGGGGGCAGCTTGCCACGATCGACCTGCCGCAGGTGGTGGCGCGGGCGAACCGGCTCGTTCAGGGCCTGCGCCGCTGACGCGCGCTTCCCATTTTCGGTCCGCAAATATCCTCGGGTGGTGCGGGGGGCAGACAGCCCCCCGCCTGCGTCGGCCCCGCCCCCGCCTTCGCCGCGCTCAGCGGGCCACCGGCTTGCCGCCCACCCAGACCGACGTCACGGCCCGGTCATCGCCCATCATGATCGTGGGGAACAGCGCCTGCCAGATGTCGTCGGCCCGCGCCGTCGCCTGTGCGATGGCGGGGGTAGAGGCCAGGTCGAGCACCACCAGATCGGCCTCCATCCCCGGGGCGAGGTTGCCGATGCGGTCATCCAGCCGCAGCGCGCGGGCGGACCCCTGGGTCGCCAGCCACCACAGTTCCGCCGGGTGCAGCGCGCGGTGGCGCAGCTGTCCCACCTCGTAGGCCGCGGCCATCGTCCGCAGCATCGAGAACGACGACCCCCCGCCGGTATCGGTGGCCAGCCCCACCCGGTGGCGCGCCGCGGTCAGCCCGCCCATGTCGAACAGGCCCGAGCCGATGAAGGTGTTCGAGGTGGGGCAATGGATCAGGCTGGCGTCCACCTCTTTCAGCCGGTCGATTTCGCGCGGCTCGAGGTGGATCGCGTGGCCGTATAGCCCGCCGGGGCCCAGCAGCCCATGCGCCTCGTAGGTATCCAGATAATCGCGTGCGGCAGGGTAGAGGCCTTTCACCCAGGCGATTTCATCCACCTGTTCCGAAAGATGCGTCTGCATCAGGCAATCGGGATGCTCGGCCCAGAGCGCCCCCAGTGCCGCAAGCTGTTCGGGCGTCGAGGTGGGCGAGAAGCGCGGCGTGATGACATAGGACAACCGCCCGCGGCCATGCCAGCGTTCCAGCAGGCGGCGACTGTCGTCATAGGCCGATTGCGCGGTGTCGCGCAGGCCCGCGGGCGCGGTGTCGCGGTCCATGCAGGTCTTGCCGGTCAGCGCCCGCAGCCCGCGGGCCTCTGCCTCTTCGAAAAAGGCGGTGACGCTTTCGGGATGGATGGTGGCGTAGCTGCACACGGTCGTGGTGCCCTGCGCCAGCGTCAGGTCGAAGTAACGCGCGGCGATGCTGCGGGCATAGCCTGCGTCGGCAAAGCGCATCTCTTCGGGGAAGGTGTAGGCGTTCAGCCAGTCGATCAGCCGCTTGCCCCAGCTCGCGATGATGGCCGTCTGCGGGTAGTGCACATGCGCATCGATGAACCCGGCCGAGATCAGCGCGCGGCCATAATCCGTCACCCGGGCGTCGGGGGCGGCGGCGCGCAGTGTGTCGGCGGGGCCTACGGCGCGAATGAGGCCGTCTTCCACCAGGATGGCGCCATGCGTCTCGTGGCGGGCCGCGCCCGGCCCCTCGACGAAGGGATCGGCGGCAAAGCTCAGGGTCTGGCCCAGGATCAGATCGCGCATTCCGGCCTCCGTCAACGCAAACGGCGCCAAGCCTAGGGGGCTTTGCCCGCGTCGTAAATCGGGCCATTCCTGCCGTTTCCCAGAAACTCCTTCGCGCGGTTTGGGGCAATGCTGCGGAAGACGCTTGGACGAAAGGCAGTGCGGCAGATGACCCCGGACGACAAGACGGCGGCGCGCAAGGCGGCCTTCGCGGCGCGCAAGGCGGCTTTTGCCGCGGGGCAGGGGGCGGCGGCGGCGCATCTGGCGGCGGCGCTGGCGCCCCACGCCGGGCGGGTGCTTGCGGGCTACATGCCGATGCGGACCGAGATCGATCCGCTGGCGGCGATGGCGGCCCATGCCGGGCCGGTCTGCGTGCCTGTGATCCTGGGCCCCGCGCGCCCGCTGGCCTTTCGCGCCTGGAGCCCGGCAGCCAGGATGGTGGCAGGCGAATTCGGGGCGCTGATCCCCGAGACGGGCGACTGGCTGGAGCCCGAGGTGCTGATCGTGCCGCTGGTGGCCTTTGACCGGGCAGGGTTCCGGCTGGGCTATGGCGGCGGCTTCTACGACCGCACGCTGGAGGCGCTGCGGGCGCGGCGGCCGACGCTGGCAGTGGGGTTCGCCTTCGCCGCCCAGGAGGTGCCGTCCGTCCCGCGCGAGTCGACGGACCAGCCGCTGGACCTGATCGTGACCGAGGCGGGCGTGATCCGCCCGGGGGGCTGAGATGGCGCCTGTGGTGCCGACCCCCGCCGCCCCTGCGTTTCCCCTTGCCGAGGGCGGGGCCGCCCCCTACTGCTTCGGGCCATGAAGCTTCTGTTTCTGGGCGATGTGATGGGCCGGTCTGGCCGCACGGCGGTGGCCGAGCGGCTGGCGAAGTTGCGCGCCGACTGGGGGCTGGATTTCGTGGTGGTCAACGGCGAGAACGCGTCCTCGGGCGCGGGTCTGACGCCCGAGCACGCGCGGTTGATCCTGCAGGCCGGGGCGGATTGCATCACGCTGGGCGATCATGCCTTCGACCAGAAGGACATGCTGGGCTTCATCGAGACGGAATCGCGCATCCTGCGGCCGCTGAACTTCGCCAAGACCGCTCCGGGGCGGGGGGCGCGGCTGTTTACCGATGCGCGCGGGCGCAAGGTTCTGGTCGCGCAGGTGCTGGGCCAGGTCTTCATGAAGCGGCCGTTCGACGACCCCTTCTCGTCGGTGGAGACGGTGCTGAAATCGCATCCGCTGGGCGGGCTGGCGCAGGCCATCGTGGTCGACATGCATGCCGAGGCGACCAGCGAGAAGATGGCGATGGGGCACTGGTGCGACGGGCGGGCCAGCCTGGTGGTGGGCACCCATACCCATGTGCCGACGGCCGATGCGATGGTGCTGAACGGCGGCACCGCCTACCAGACCGATGCGGGCATGTGCGGCGACTATGACTCGGTGATCGGGATGGACAAGGCCGAACCCCTGCGCCGCTTCATCACCGGGATGGCCAAGGGCCGGTTCGAACCCGCGGGTGGCGAGGCCACGCTGTCGGGGGTCTTCGTCGAGACCGACGACCGTACCGGCAAGGCGCGGCGGGTGGTGCCTGTGCGCGTCGGCGGGCGGCTGGCGGAGCAGCATCCGTGAACCAGCGCCTTGGCCTGGTGGCCATGCTTCTTGTGCTGGGGACCGGCTGGGGGGCGTCGCAGTCACTGGGGAAAATCGCCGTCTCGGGCGGCTATCACGGCTTTGGCGTGATCTTCTGGCAGGTGACGATCTGCACGCTGGTGCTGGGCGGGCTGACGCTGGTGCGGGGGCAGGGGCTGCGGCTGACGTGGCCCGCGCTGCGGTTCTACCTGGTGGTTGCGCTGGTCGGCACGATCATCCCGAACTTCACCTTCTACACCTCGGTGGCGCATCTGCCCGCGGGGATCATGTCGATCGTCATTTCCACCGTGCCGCTGATGGCTTTTCCGATGGCGCTGGCTCTCGGGCAGGACCGGTTCAGCCTGCCCCGGGTGGCGGGGATCGGCTGCGGGCTGCTGGGCGTGGCGATGATCGCGTTGCCGCGGTCGAGCCTGCCCGATCCGGCCATGGCGGTCTGGCTGCCCGTGGCGCTGGTGGGCCCCTTCTTCTATGCCATCGAGGGCAACTATGTCGCGCGCTGGGGCATGGCGGGGATGGATGCGGTGCAGGCGATGTTCGGCGCGTCATTGGCCGGCATGCTGATCGCGGGGCCGCTGGCGCTGGGCACCGGAGCCTTCATCAACCCGTTTCATCCCTGGGCCGGGCCGGATTGGGCGGTGCTGGCGATGTCGTCCAGCCATGCGCTGATCTATGCGGGCTATGTCTGGCTGGCCTCGCGGGCGGGGTCGGTCTTTGCCACGCAGACATCCTATGTCGTCACCGGGTCGGGCGTCATCTGGGCGATGCTGTTGCTGGGCGAGCGGTTTTCGCCCTGGATCTGGGCAGCGCTGGTGGTCATGCTCGTCGGCGTGGCACTTGTACGCCCGCGCGATGCGGCGGCGCGGCAACCGGGTTGCGAAACGGCCGCCCTGGGGTAAAAGGGGGCGTTTGAACGCCCCGGAGGGCCCATGTTCGGTATCGAGCTTTCGTCCACGACGCAGGCGATCGTCGCGCTTCTGATCCTCTTGGGAATGCTGGCGCTGTTCGTGCGCGAGGTCTATCCGGTCGAGGTGGTGGCGCTTTCGGGCGCGATGCTGATGATCGTGCTGGGGATCCTTCCGCAGAAAGATGCGCTGAGGGCGCTGTCGAACGAGGCCCCGTGGACCATCGCGGCGCTGTTCATCGTGGTCGGCGCGCTGGAACGGACGGGGGCGCTTGACTGGGTGTCGCAGGCGGCCGCGGCGCGGGTGGAAGAGCGGCCCAAGACCACGCTGATCGTGCTGTCGGTGGGGGTGGTCGCGGTGTCGGCCTTCGTCAACAACACCCCGGTCGTCGTCGTGATGATCCCGATCTACATGCAACTGGCCCGCCAACTGGGGCTGCCGCCCTCGAAGGTGATGATCCCGCTCAGCTTCCTGACCATTCTGGGCGGTACGGTCACACTGCTGGGCACCTCGACCAACCTGCTGGTGGACGGGGTCATGAAGCAGGCGGGGCTCCCGCCCTTCGGCGTCTTTTCGATCACCCCGCTGGGGCTGATCTATGCGGCTGTGGGCATGGCCTACATGGGTCTTTTCGCGCGCCTTCTGCCCGCGCGCGAGTCGATGGCGTCGCTCCTGGGCGAGCGGAGCAAGGCCAAGTTCTTCACCGAGGTTGCGGTGCCCGAGGACTCGGCGCTGGTCGGCCGCCGGGTCGACGAGGTGGATCTGTTCAAGCGTGACTCGCTGCGGGTCATCGACGTGCTGCGGGGTGATCTGTCGTTGCGCCGCGACATGGCGGCGGTGACGCTGGAGCCGGGCGACCGGGTCGTGCTGCGCACACCGATGAGCGAGGTCCTGGGCTTGCAATCCAACAAGGACGTGCGGCTGGTGGACAAGCTGTCCTCGGTGCAGACATCCACGGTCGAAGTGCTGATCTCGCCCGGCTGTCTGATGATCGGGCGTTCGCTGGGCTCGATGCGGCTGCGGCGGCGATACGGCATCTACATCCTGGCTGCGCACCGGCGGAACCAGAACATCGGGCGGCAACTGGATGACCTTGTGGTGCGGGTGGGCGATACCCTTCTGCTGGAAGGCCGGATGGAAGACATCCAGAAACTTGCGGCCGACATGCAGATGGTCGACATCAGCCACCCCAGCGACCGCGCCTATCGCCGCAAGCACGCGCCCATCGTGATCGCGGTGCTTGCGGCCATCGTCATCCTGTCGGCGCTAAGCGTGGCACCGATCGTCATCCTGGCGGCGATTGGGGTGGCGGTCGTGCTGCTCACGCGCTGCATCGACGCCGATGAAGCCTTTGCCGCGGTCGACGGGCGGCTTCTGGCGATGATCTTCGGCATGCTGGGCGCGGGCGCGGGCCTCGAGCATTCGGGCGCGGCCGAACTGATCGTGAACGCGCTTTTGCCCACGCTGCGCGAACTGCCACCACAGGCGCTGATCTTCGCGATCTTCTTCACCGCATGGCTTCTGACAGAGGTCGTGACAAACAACGCCGTGGCCTTGATCCTGACCCCGATCGCCATCGGGTTGGGCAAGGGCTTGGGCATTGATCCAAGAGCGCTGGTGGTGACGGTGATGTTCGCCTCGTCCGCCAGTTTCGCCACCCCGATCGGCTATCAGACGAACACGCTTGTCTACGGCCCCGGGGGCTACAAGTTCACCGACTATACCCGCTTTGGCCTGCCGCTCAGCCTTGTGATGGCGGTGGTGGTCAGCCTGCTTGTGCCGGTCTTCTGGCCGCTGAAAGGATAAGATGAAACGCCTGCTGTTCGCCCTGCCACTTGCCATTGCCGCCTGTGCCGCCTTCGGCCCGCCCGAGCCGGTGCAGGCGCGGCTGTCGACCGAAAGCCTGCAGGTGTCGCTGTCGAACGGCGAGATCTGCCGCGGCGACCGGGCGACGGGCACGCCCACGGCGACCGGCTGGACGGGGCATCTGACCGGCTGTTCGCAGGCGCTGGCCTACGAGGTCTCGCTGGATCCGCACCGCAACCTGATCCAGGGCTTCGTTGGCGATCTGTTCAAGCTGATCGGTCTTGACGGCGCGCTTGCGCCGAACGGCCAGGTGCGCATCCAGGGCGCCGACGGCACGCCGCGCCTTTTCGTCTCGCCGCAGGTTGACCCGATCTCGCGCCGCTAGCAGGGCCGGTCACGCGGGCAGGCTTGCGGCGACGGGGGGGACTGGCATATAGAGGCCCCCATCCCGGACAAGTGATACGGAGAGGGTCATGGCAGGCCATTCTAAGTGGGCGAACATCCAGCACCGCAAGGGCAAGCAGGATGCGGCGCGTTCCAAGCTGTTCTCGAAGCTGGCAAAGGAAATCACCGTTGCCGCCAAGCTGGGCGACCCCGACCCCGACAAGAACGCCCGCCTGCGGCTGGCGGTGAAGGAAGCCAAGTCGAATTCGATGCCCAAGGATGTGATCGACCGCGCGATCAAGAAGTCGCAGGCGGGCGATGCGGACACCTACGAGGAAATCCGCTACGAGGGCTATGCTCCCGGCGGGATCGCGGTGATCGTCGAAGCGATGACCGACAATCGCAACCGCACCGCTTCGAACGTGCGCAGCTACTTCACCAAGGCCGGCGGCAACCTGGGCGAGACGGGCTCGGTGTCGTTCATGTTCGACCGGGTGGGCGAGATCGTCTACAAGGCGTCGATCGGCGATGCCGACACGGTGATGATGGCGGCGCTGGACGCCGGCGCCGATGACGTCGAAAGCGACGAGGAGGGTCACTGGATCTATTGCGCCGACACGGCGCTGGGCGAGGTGTCGGCGGCGCTGGAAGCGAGCCTTGGCGAAAGCGAAACGGCAAAGCTGATCTGGAAGCCGCAGAACCGCACCGCGCTGGACCTCGACGGGGCGCAGAAGCTGATGAAGCTTCTGGATCTGCTGGAAGATGATGACGACGTTCAAAGCGTCACCGGCAATTACGACATCCCCGACGACGTGGCCGCGGCGCTCTAGCAAACAGGTGGCGCGCCCGCTCGGGCAAGCGGACGCGCCATTCCCTGACAGGTTGGTCGGACACTGTTGGGGCAGCGTCTTGGGGGACTGCCAGGGGGTTCTGTCAGGCTGTCGGCTCTGTCCGCTGCGCTTCGGCCCGGTTCATTTCTGCGGCACAGACGCCCAGAAAGAACGCCGAACGCGACAGCGGCCGACGCAGGGTGGCGTCGCAGATCGGCAGCCGTTCCTTGCCGAAGTCATGGCGCGACACCTTGCTTGACAGGATGACGACCGGAAGCCGTGGCGCGACCCGGCGAAGGGCGAGGCCCGTCTCGACCAGCCGCGCCACCGGCTCGATGTGATCGGCATCCAGCAGCGCCGCGCTGAACCGGTCGGCCCGGCGCGCGATCCAGTGAACCGAAGGCATCACCGCACCTGTCATCGACGCCTGCGCGCCCACGTCCATGATCCAGGCGCAAAGATCGTCCTGCACGTCGGCGAACGGCCCGAGAAGCAGGAATTGCCTGCCTGTCCAACCCAGTTCGACCGCCTCGCCCTGCAGGGTGGGGGTGCTTTGCAGCGCCGCCCGGTCTGGCCGTGTCGGACGGGCGATCGCCTGCCGCGACATCGGGCCGTGAAAAAGGGGCATCATGGCGGGAACCTCCCGTTTGGACCAGATAAATACAACTATAGGCTTAGTTATTTCTACTTTAGATTGATGTTCGTGCTGCCAGGATGTCAATAGAAAGTTATCATTTTGAGAGTTTATGGCGCCGATCCGATCTGGCCGGGGCGCCTATCCTGTTGAAAGTATTTTAATCCCTGTCGCCGAAAACCGGTGTTGAACGGCTGCAATCCGGCGTTATTCTGTGCATCGGGGCAGTGTTCGTGTTCGTGGGGTGGGGTCTTGGCGAGTTTGCGAACCATAGCTCAGTTAAGGGCCTTGCTCGTCGATCTCGAGGCCGAGTTGGGCCTTCTGGATCTGTCGACCGCAGAGAAGGATGTCTTCTACGCGATTTCCGAGGTGGCGACGGGCAATCCGCCTCTGGCGCGATCCGAGGCGATCCGCGCGCATGCGCTCGCTGCCGTGATTCCGCAGGCAACCTATCATCGCGCCCTGCGCACGCTGATGGAGCAGGGATTCATCACCAGGGCACCCGATTCTCGGGCCGGTCTCTACATGATCGCAGATTCGCCGCGCAAGGCAGGCAGCAGATTGCACCAAGATACTGGCATGGCCTGAAAAGCCGTGCCATAATTACAATCGTTGGCTGAGTGGTTTGGAGGGCCCATGCCGGTCCATTTCCCGGGCGCGACCCTCAGGTTGGGAGGGGCGCTGACGGGGCTTCTGATTGTGACGTATGTCCTGTCGTATCCCGTTCTGCCGGATAGGGGCGCCCTGCTCGGGTCGCCCGGCTGGCACCCGCTGATCGCGTTCCCGCATGGCGCCAAGATCCTGATTGCCTGGATGATGGGCTGGGCCTCGGTCGCAGTGGTCCTGCCCGTCGCGATCCTGATGAAACTGGTGATGCAGGATGGGCACCTGACGCGGGCCGATGCGGTGGTTTCGGTGCTGGGTGCCCTTGCCGGGCCGGTGGCCTTCGACCTGTTCCTCTGGGCGGGCTTCGACCTGCGGCGCAATGGCGGGCACCGGGTACGGTGGCAGGGGATCACGCTGGTGGGGCTGGTCGCCTCTGTCCTGAAACTGTTCGGCGCCTGCCTGCTGATGCAGTTTTGCGGGATGCAGGCCGCCACACCGGTCGAGCAGTTGTCCTACCTCGCTGCCGACACTGCGAGGCTGATCCTGCTCATGCTTCTTCTGATGCTGGCGTTTCGTTTCCGGCGGGGTACGGACTGAGCCTTCGGCTTGCGCCCGCCGCCGTCTTCGGGTCACCTCCGCGGCATGACATCGAAACAGAATCGGCCGGTTGCCGGCGCCCTCTGGATGCTGGCCTCTGGCTTGGCCTTCGTTGCGGTCAACGGCATCGTCAAATACCTGGGCACGGCATTGCCCGCGGCCGAGGCCGCGTTCCTGCGCTATTCGCTGGGGCTGGTGTTCCTTCTGCCGATGGCGGGTGTTCTGCGCCGGGCGCGGCCAACGCCGCGGGTCTGGGCCGTCTTTGTCGGCCGCGGGTTGATGCACGCGCTTGCGGTCATCCTGTGGTTCTTCGCGATGGCGCGGATTCCGATCGCCGAGGTGACGGCAATCAACTACATCTCGCCCGTCTGCGTGACCCTCGGCGCCGCGATCTTCCTGGGCGAGCGTCTGGCCTTCCGCCGGATCGCCGCGGTGATCGTCGCCCTGATCGGCGTGCTGATCGTGCTGCGTCCCGGCGTTCGGGCGATCGAGCCCGGACATGTCGCCATGCTGATGGCGGCGGTGCTCTTCGCCGCATCCTACCTGATGGCCAAGCGGCTGACGGCGGCGGCCCCGCCCACGCTGATCGTGGCGATGCTGTCGATCTGGGTCACGGTTGGCCTTACGCCGTTTGCACTGGCGGTCTGGGTGACACCGGCCTGGCATCAGGTGCTTTGGCTGTTCATTACCGCTGGGTTCGCGACGCTGGGCCACCTTTGCATGACGCAGGCATTCCGGCTGGCGCCCGTGACGGTGACGCAGCCGGTGACCTTCCTGCAACTGCTGTGGGCCACGCTTCTGGGCGTGCTGTTCTTCGGCGAGCCGCTGGACGTCTGGGTGATCGCGGGCGGCCTGCTCATCATCGCCGCCATCGGCTTCATCACCTGGCGCGAGGCGGTGCTGAACCGGCGGGGCGTCACCCCGCCAGTCGGTGCGACCGAGGTCTGAGGCTGGCCGCCGCGCGCTTAGCCGCCTCGCCCGCCGGTAGGGTCGAGCAGGCGGGCAAGCACCGTGTCGCGTGTGACCTGGCCGATCAGGCGGCCATCTTCTTGCACGCCGATCGGGCCCGGCGTGGCGCAGACGCGCGCCATCACCGACTGGATCGTTTCTTCGGCCCCCACCGCGGTGTCGGGGCTGCAGCTCAGCGGCTGCATCGCGTCACGCGCGGTCAGCACGCCCAGCGGGTTCATGTGTGCCACGAAATCCGCCACATAATCGGACGACGGGTTCTGGAAGATTTCCCGTGCGGTTCCGCATTGCACGATCCGCCCGCCCTCCATCAGCGCGATGCGGTTGCCGATCTTGAATGCCTCGTCCAGGTCGTGGCTGACGAAGACGATGGTGCGCTGAAGCTTCGCCTGAAGGTCCAGCAGTTCATCCTGCAGCTTGGTGCGGATCAGCGGGTCAAGCGCCGAGAAGGGTTCGTCCATCAAGAGGATCGGCGCCTGGGTGGCAAAGGCGCGCGCCAGGCCCACGCGCTGCTGCATGCCGCCCGACAGCTCGCCCACCCGCCGGTCGGCCCATTGCGACAGGCCCACCAGCGACAGTTGCGATTCCACGCGGTCGCGGCGGTCCTTGGCCTTCATCCCGGCCAGTTCCAGCCCCAGGCCCACGTTTTCCCGCACGCTCCGCCAGGGCAGCAGGCCGAATTGCTGGAACACCATGGCGATGCGGGTCAACCGCAGGCGCCGCAGCGTACCGGGGTCGGCCTTGGTCACGCTGACCATGCGGTCATCCTCGCGCACGCGGACCTCGCCGCGGACCACGGGGTTCAGCCCGTTCACCGCGCGCAGCAGCGTGGACTTGCCCGACCCTGACAGGCCCATCAGCACAAGGATTTCGCCGGTGCCCACGGTCAGGCTGCAATCATGTACGCCCAGCACCTGGCCGGTGGCCTGCTGCACCTCGGACCGGCTCTGGCCCTGATCCATCAGCGGCAGGGCGGACTGTGGACGTTCGCCGAAAACGATGGAAACCTTGTCGAACTCGACCGCCGCGGGGGGTGTCTGATGGGTCATTTGCGTGCCACCCGCAGCATCCGGTCCAGCAGGATCGCGACGACCACGATGATGAACCCCGATTCAAATCCAAGCGCCGTGTTCACCGAACCAAGCGCGCGCACCACCCGAACGCCCAGCCCGTCCGCGCCCACCAGCGCGGCAATCACTACCATCGACAATGACAGCATGATGGTCTGGTTCAGGCCGACCATGATCTGGGGGAAAGCGTAGGGCAGTTCCACCTTCCACAGCTTCTGCGTGGGGGTGGCGCCGAAGGCCTCGGCCGCCTCGGTCAGGGCGGTCGGCGCCTCCGAGATGCCAAGCTGGGTCATGCGGATGGGGGCGGGCAGCACGAAGACCGCCGTGGCGATCAATCCGGGCACCATGCCTAGCCCGAAGAAGACGATGGTGGGCACGAGGTAGACGAAGGTCGGCAATGTCTGCATGAGGTCAAGGACCGGGGCGATGGCGGCGTAGAATCCGGGCCGGTGTCCTGCGTAGATGCCGATCGGCACGCCGATG
>DAIEJF010000018.1 GCA_027351005.1 Paracoccaceae bacterium
AGGCTCTGGCCCTTCTGTCGCATGGGCGCTAAACACCGCGCGAACGGGATGAAAGGCGCGGACGCATGGCACGGATTCTGATTACCTCGGCGATCCCCTACATCAACGGCATCAAGCATCTGGGCAACCTTGTGGGCAGCCAGTTGCCGGCCGACCTGACCGCACGCTACCTGCGTGCCCGCGGGCACGAGGTGATGTTCATCTGCGCGACCGACGAACACGGCACGCCTGCGGAACTCGCCGCCGCCAAGGCGGGCAAGCCGGTCGAGGCCTATTGCGCCGAGATGCACGAGGTGCAGAAGAAGCTGGGCGAAGGCTTCCGCCTGTCGTTCGATCATTTCGGCCGCTCGTCGAGTGCGCGGAACCGCGGGCTGACCCAGTATTTCGCAAGGACGCTGGGCGAACAGGGCCTGATCGAGGAAGTGACCGAGCAGCAGGTCTTTTCCATCGACGACAACCGCTTCCTGCCCGACCGCTACATCGAGGGCACCTGCCCCAACTGCGGCTATGACAAGGCGCGCGGCGACCAGTGCGAGAACTGCACAAAGCAGCTTGACCCGACCGACCTCATCAACCCGCGCTCGGCGGTATCGGGGTCTACCCGGCTTGAGGTGCGCGAGACCAAGCACCTGTACCTCAAGCAGAAATCCCTTCGTGGCAACCTGCGGGACTGGATCACGTCGAAGACCGACTGGCCGGTGCTGACCACCTCGATCGCGCTGAAATGGCTGGACGACGGCGAGGGGTTGCAAGACCGCGGCATCACCCGCGACCTGTACTGGGGCGTGCCCGCACAGTTCGACGGCGCGCCCTGGAAGGGCATGGAGGGCAAGGTCTTCTACGTCTGGTTCGATGCCCCCATCGAATACATCGCCGCCACCGCCGAATGGGCCGACGCGCAGGGGCTGGGCGACGAGGCCTGGCAGCGCTGGTGGCGCACCGACAAGGGCGCGGATGACGTGCGCTACATCGAGTTCATGGGCAAGGACAACGTGCCCTTCCACACGCTGAGCTTCCCCGCCACGATCATCGGCGCGAACCGGGCGGGCGGGGCGCAGTGGAAGCTGGTCGACTACATCAAGTCGTTCAACTACCTGAACTACGACGGCGGCCAGTTCTCGACCAGCCAGGGCCGCGGCGTGTTCATGGATCAGGCGCTGTCGATCCTGCCCGCCGATTACTGGCGCTGGTGGCTGCTGTCCCACGCCCCCGAAAGCAGCGACAGCGAATTCACCTGGGAGAATTTCCAGGCCAGCGTGAACAAGGACCTGGCCGACGTGCTGGGCAACTTCGTGTCGCGCATCACCAAGTTCTGCCGCTCGAAATTCGGCGAGGTCGTCCCCGAGGGCGGCGCGACCGGCCCGCGCGAAGAAATCCTGATCGGCGAACTGACCGCCCGCGTGCGCGCCTATGAAGGGTTCATGGAGGCGATGGAGGTCCGCAAGGCCGCGGCGGAACTGCGCGCGATCTGGGTCGCGGGCAACGAATACCTGCAATCCGCCGCGCCCTGGACTGTGGTCAAGACCGATGCCGCGACCGCCGCGGCGCAGGTGCGGCTGTCACTGAACCTGACGCGGCTTTACGCCGTGCTCTCGGCGCCCTTCATCCCGGACGCCGCCGCCGCCATGATGGCCGCGATGGGCTGCGAGGACTGGAGCTGGCCGGGCGACATCGCCGCCGCGCTCGAGGTGCTGCCCGCGGGCCATGCGTTCACCGTGCCCGACGTGCTGTTCCGCAAGATCACCGACGAGGAACGCGCCGACTGGCAGACCCGCTTCGCAGGTGTGCGCACCTGAGGGGGAGTGCACCGCGGCGGCTGTTGGGCGAAACGGGGGAAGGCGCGGCGCCTGCCCACGCCGTCTCTCGCACCACAGGGCCCGCGCCCGACCGCGGGTGGGCGCTGCGACGGCGAAGGTCTGTGCTTCAGCGCAAGGCCCCGCCCGCAGGCCATCGCCCACTGGTGCCCGCGGCCGGATTTGAACCGGCACGCCTGACGGCTAGGGATTTTAAGTCCCCTGTGTCTACCGTTCCACCACGCGGGCCCGGCGTCGGTTAAGCATGGGGGCCGATGGCTGGCAAGGGGCGCGGCGGGGTCAGAGCGGGCTCTCCTTCACCGCCTCCATCGCCACATAGGTCGAGGTCGCCGCCACATGGGGCAGCGCCGAGAGCCGTTCGGCCAGCACGCGGCGGTAATCCGCGATGTCGGCGGTGCGCACCTTCAGCAGATAGTCGAACCCGCCCGCGATCATGTGGCACTGCTCGATCTCGGGGATCGCCGCCACCGCGCGGTTGAAGGCCTGCAAGGCCGCCTCGCGCGTGTCGCTCAGCCGCAACTGGACGAAGGCCACATGCGCCTGCCCCATGCGGATCGGGTCCAGCAGCGCGCGGTAGCCCAGGATCACCCCCGCCTCCTCCAGCCGCTTGACCCGGGCCTGGGTGGGCGATTTCGACAGCCCGATGCGGCGGGCCAGTTCCATGACGCTGATCCGGCCATCGGCCGACAGCTCCCGCAGGATCGCGCGATCAAAGGAATCAAGCTCTGTCATGGCGCCCCTTTGCAGGCCATCTGGCCTGCATGTCGATCATCTTCGGGAAACCCGCCTGCGTCCAGCGCGATATGATGGGCGAAACGGGAGACTCAGCCGATGGACAGCACGCTCGACGACCTCAAGGCCCGCATCGCCGCCGGAACCCTGGCGCCCGAAGGCGCGGTGCTGGCCCGCCTGATCGAGACCGCCGCGCTGGACGGGGCCACGCGCGCGCGCATCACGGCCTCGGGCGCCGATCTGGTCGCCCGCATCCGCGCCAGCGTGAAGCCCGGGCTGATGGAAGTGTTCCTGGCGGAATACGGGCTGTCGACCGAAGAGGGCATCGCGCTGATGTGCCTGGCCGAGGCGCTCTTGCGGGTGCCCGACGCCGAAACGATGGATGCGCTGATCGAGGACAAGATCGCGCCGTCGGACTGGGGGCGGCATCTGGGCCGGTCGGCCTCGTCGCTGGTGAATGCCTCGACCTGGGCCTTGATGCTGACCGGCAAGGTGCTCGAGGACCGCGAGCCCGGCATCGTGGGGCACCTGCGCGCCGCCGTGAAGCGGCTGGGCGAGCCGGTGATCCGGGGCGCGGTGGCGCGCGCGATGAAGGAGATGGGCCGCCAGTTCGTGCTGGGCGAGACCATCGGGGCCGCGATGGAGCGGGCGCAGGCGATGGAATCGCGCGGCTTCACCTACAGCTACGACATGCTGGGCGAGGCTGCCCGGACCGAAGCCGACGCGCGGCGCTACCACCTGGCCTATTCCCGTGCGATCGGGGCGATCGCGGGGGCCTGCAAAAGCCGCGACATCCGCGAAAACCCCGGCATCTCGGTCAAGCTCTCGGCGCTGCATCCGCGCTACGAGGTGGCCAAGCGCGACCGTGTGATGGCCGAACTGGTGCCGCGGGTGCGGGCGCTGGCCGGGCTGGCCAAGGCGGCGGGCCTCGGCTTCAACATTGACGCGGAAGAGGCCGACCGCCTGACGCTGTCGCTCGAGGTGATCGAGGCGGTGCTGGCCGACCCGGCGCTGGCCGGATGGGACGGGTTCGGCGTGGTGGTGCAGGCCTACGGGCGGCGCGCGGGCGGGGTGATCGACTGGCTTTACGCGCTGGCGGCCCGCCTTGACCGGCGGATCATGGTCCGGCTGGTGAAGGGCGCCTATTGGGATGCCGAGGTGAAGCGCGCGCAGGTGCTGGGACTGGACAGCTTCCCCGTCTTCACCCGCAAGGCTGCGACCGACGTCAGCTACATCGCCAATGCAAAGACGCTTCTGGGCATGACCGACCGGATCTATCCCCAGTTCGCCACCCACAATGCCCATACGGTTGCGGCAATCCTCGAGATGGCGGGGGACAAGGGCGCCTTCGAATTCCAGCGCCTGCACGGGATGGGCGAACGGCTGCACGACATCGTGCACGCCGACCACGGCACCCGCTGCCGCATCTACGCGCCGGTGGGGGCGCATCGCGACCTGCTGGCCTATCTGGTGCGGCGGCTTCTGGAAAACGGGGCGAACAGTTCCTTCGTGAACCAGATCGTCAACGACGAGGTGCCGCCCGAGGCGGTCGCGGCCTGCCCCTTCGCGGCGGTGGAGGCGGTGCTGCCCGCGCCCGCGAGCCCCGCGATCCGGCGCGGCCCCGACCTGTTCGGCACGCGCGGCAATTCGCGCGGCTTCGACCTGACGGCAGAGGCCGACCTTGCCGCGATCGAGGCCGCGCGGGCGCCCTGCCGACACGAGACATTCCACGCGGCGCCGCTGGTCTGCGGCGTTCTGGTGGCGGGCGATGGCGCGGCGGTGCCGAACCCGGCCGCCCCGGACGACATCGTGGGCCGCGTGGTTCCCGCGGGCCCCGAGGAGGTCGAGGCGGCGCTGGAAGGCGCCGAGGTCTGGCAGGCCCCCCCCGCGGAACGGGCCGCCGTGCTGCGCCGCGCGGCCGCGCTTTACGAGGCGGAGTTCGGCCCCCTTTTCACGCTGCTGGCGCGCGAGGCGGGCAAGACGCTGGCCGATGCGGTCAGCGAGTTGCGCGAGGCGACCGACTTCCTGCGTTACTATGCCGAAGGGGCGGAACGGCTGACCGCCCCCCCGCGCGGCACCTTCGCCTGCATCTCGCCCTGGAACTTTCCGCTGGCCATCTTCACCGGGCAGGTGGCGGCGGCGCTGGCGGCGGGGAACGCCGTGATCGCCAAGCCCGCCGAACAGACCCCGCTGATCGCGGCGCTGGCGGTCCGGCTGCTGCATCAGGCCGGGGTGCCCGGCACGGTGCTGCACCTGCTGCCGGGCGACGGCACGGTGGGCGCGGCGCTGACGCGCGATCCGCGGCTGGCGGGGGTGGCCTTCACCGGCTCGACCGACACCGCGCTGGCGATCCGCCGCAGCATGGCGGCGACCGGCAACCCCACCGCTCCGTTCATTGCCGAAACCGGCGGGCTGAACGCGATGGTGGTGGATTCGACCGCGCTGCCCGAACAGGCGGTGCGCGACATCCTGGCCAGCGCCTTCCAGTCGGCCGGACAACGCTGTTCGGCGCTGCGCTGCCTCTATCTGCAAGAGGACGTGGCCGAGACGGTGCAGGAGATGCTGTTCGGCGCGATGGACGAACTGACGCTGGGCGACCCCTGGACGCTGGCGACCGATGTGGGTCCGGTGATCGACCCCGAGGCGCAGGGGGCGATCGCGGCCTACATTGCGCAGGCGCGCGCCGAGGGGCGGGTGCTGAAGGAACTGGCTTCCCCCGCGCGGGGCCATTTCATCGCGCCGACCGTGATCCGGGTCGAGGGCATCCACCAGATGACGCGCGAGATCTTCGGCCCGGTCCTGCACATCGCGACCTTCCGGGCGGGCGAGATCGCCGCCGTCATCGACGCGGTCAACGCCACCGGCTACGGGCTGACCTTCGGGCTGCACACACGGATCGACGACCGGGTGCAGCAGGTGGTGGACCGCATCCGCGTGGGCAACACCTACGTCAACCGCAACCAGATCGGCGCGGTCGTGGGCAGCCAGCCCTTCGGGGGCGAGGGGCTGTCGGGCACCGGGCCGAAGGCCGGGGGGCCGGACTATCTTGGGCGTTTCGTGCAGGGCCCCTGCCCCGCGGGCGGCACCTGGGACAGACCCGCCGATCCCGGCCGTGTGCAGGCGCAGCTAGCCGCGGCGCAGGCGACACGGGGCGCGGTACGGGTGCTGGAACTGCCGGGGCCCACGGGCGAATCGAACCGGCTGTCGCTTTATCCCCGCGATCCGGTGCTGTGCCTTGGCCCCGGTGCCCAGACCGCGGCCCGGCAGGTGGCCCTGGTGCAGGCGGCCGGGGGCGTCGCGGTGGCGGCCGACGGGGCGCTGGCGGCCGGGGCTCTGACCGGCCTTGCCGGGTTTTCCGCCGCGCTCTGGTGGGGCGAGGCCGATGAGGCGCGCGCCCTCGCGCAGGCGCTGGCCGCCCGGCCCGGCCCGATCCTGCCGCTGCTGACCGAGGAACCCGACGCGGCCCGCGTGCTGCTGGAACGGCACGTCTGCATCGACACCACGGCCTCGGGCGGCAACGCGCGGCTTCTGGCCGAGGTCTCGGACGCCTGAGCCCGGCCTGCCCAAGGCCACATGCTTGACGCCCCCGACCGGATCGGGAACGCTTCGCCCATGTTCCCGATCCGCGATCACAACCCCTCGGCCACCACGCCCGTCGCCACGCGGGCGCTGATCGTGGCCAATGTCGCGATCTTCCTGCTGGGCCTGCCCGCCTTCCAGAGCGATGCGGCGCTGGCCCGGTTCTACGCCGACTGGGCGCTGATCCCCGCGCGCGTCACCGCCGGACATGGGCTGCAGACCTTCTTCACCTCGATGTTCCTGCATGCAGGCTGGCTGCATCTGTTGGGCAACATGCTGTTCCTGTGGATCTTCGGCGACAACCTCGAGGACACCTTCGGCCATGCCCGCTTCCTGCTGTTCTACCTGCTGTGCGGTCTGGCGGCGGCGGGCTGCCAGATCGCGATCGATCCCGGATCGCGCCTGCCGATGGTCGGCGCCTCGGGGGCGATCGCGGGGGTGATGGGGGGCTATCTGCTGCTGTTTCCCCGCGCGCGCATCGACCTTCTTCTGGTGTTCCTGGTCTTCTTCCGCGTCTTCGTGGTGCCCGCCTGGGCGGTGCTGGGGCTGTGGTTCGTCCTGCAGGCGGTCGAGGGTGCGTTCAGCGATCCGGCGCAGGGCGGTGTCGCCTATTCGGCCCATGTCGGCGGCTTCGTCGCGGGGTTGGTGCTGACGCTGCCGGTCTGGCTGTGGCGTGGGGGGCCCGCGCTCTGGCGGGCCACCGGCGGCCAGCCGCCCCACCCGGCAGCCGCGTATGTCCTGCGGCCCAGCACCATCCCCCGGGTGCGCCGCCGCCGCTAGGCTCGCGTGACGTGACGTTTCCTTGACGTGCACGTCAACCAGCCTTGCCAGCCCGCCCGCAGGCCGCCATCTGTCGGGAAGGCAACCGGAACCAGAGCCATGACCGACGCCCCGATGACCATCCGCGAGATGTGCGCGGCCTTTGACGTGACGCCCCGCACCCTGCGCTTCTACGAGACGAAGGAGCTGCTGACCCCGGAACGGGTCGGGCAGCGGCGGCTTTACGGCAAGCGCGACCGCGCCCGGCTGACGCTGATCCTGCGGGGCAAGCGGTTCGGGCTGAGCCTGGAAGACATCCGCCAGCTTCTGGACCTCTACGCCCGCGACAGCGTGAACGAGGCGCAGATGCGCCGCGCCTGCGAACTGGGGCGCGCCCGGCTGGCGCAGATGCAGGCGCAGCGGGCCGAACTGGACGAGGCGATTGCCGACCTGACCACCGAACTGGCCTGGGGCGAAGGGCAACTGGCCCGCCTTGCCCGCGCCGCCGAATGACCGCCTGAGGGAGACAGACGATGCCCGCCTATACCGCCCCTGCCAAGGACATCCAGTTCCTGCTGCACGAGGTCATGCAGGTCTCGGCCAGCCCCGTGCCGGGCTATGCCGACCTGGATGCCGACACCACCGCCGCGATCCTCGACGAGGCCGGGCGGCTGGCCTCCGAGGTGCTGGCGCCGCTGAATGCCGTGGGCGACCGCGAGGGCTGTCGGCTGGAAAATGGCGTGGTCAGCACGCCCACCGGCTTCAAGGACGCCTTCGCCGCGATGAAGGAGGGCGGGTGGAACGGGCTTGACCTGCCGGAGGAATACGGCGGACAGGGCCTGCCCTATCTGATCGGCTCGGCGGTGGGCGAGATCTTCGTCTCGGCCAACATGGCCTTCAACATGTACCAGGGCCTGACCCACGGCGCGATCGGCGCGATCCTTGCCCACGGGTCCGACGAGCTGAAGGCCACCTACCTGCCGAAGATGGTCAGCCTTGACTGGACCGGGACGATGAACCTGACAGAGCCGCATTGCGGCACCGATCTGGGGCTGATCCGCACCCGGGCCGAACCGCAGGCGGATGGCAGCTACCGGATCACCGGGCAGAAGATCTTCATCTCGGCGGGCGATCACGACCTGGCGGAAAACATCATCCACCTCGTGCTGGCCAAGGCGCCCGGCGGCGGCGAGGGCACGCGCGGCATCTCGCTCTTCCTCGTGCCGAAATTCCTCGTCAACGCCGATGGCAGCCTGGGCGCGCGCAACGCCCTGGGCGCGGGCAAGATCGAGGAAAAGATGGGCATCCACGGCAATGCCACCTGCGTGATGAACTACGACGGCGCC
This sequence comes from Paracoccaceae bacterium, assembly GCA_027351005.1. Taxonomy (GTDB): domain Bacteria; phylum Pseudomonadota; class Alphaproteobacteria; order Rhodobacterales; family Rhodobacteraceae; genus Solirhodobacter. The sequence continues at coordinate 8,231 of DAIEJF010000018.1, forward strand.
ACCGGTTTCCTTGTGGGCGAGTTGCACAAGGGCATGCGCAACATGTTCACCATGATGAACGAGGCGCGGCTGGGCGTGGGGCTTCAGGGCTACGCGGTGGCCGAAGCCGCCTATCAGGCCTCGCTCGCCTATGCGAAGGACCGCCTGCAGGGCCGCGCCGTGACGGGTGCCGCCAATCCCGCGGGTGCTGCCGATCCGCTGATCGTCCACCCCGACATCCGCCGCGCGCTGATGGACCAGAAAAGCTTCGTCGAGGGGGCGCGGGCGCTGACCTTCTGGGGCGCCGCGCTGATCGACCGCGCCCACCGCCAGAGCGATGCCGCGGCCGAGGGGATGATCTCGCTCCTGACGCCGGTCATCAAGGGCTTCCTGACCGACAAGGGATTCGACAGCACGGTGCAGGCCCAGCAGATCTTTGGCGGGCATGGATACATCGAGGAATGGGGCATGAGCCAGTTCGCCCGCGATGCCCGGATCGCCATGATCTACGAAGGCGCGAACGGGGTGCAGGCGCTTGATCTGGTGGGGCGCAAGCTGGCGGCCGAGGGTGGCAAGCCGATCATGGCATTCTTCGAGATGGTCAAGACCTTCATCAAGGACAATGCCGACAACGCGGCGCTGAACCGCGACTTCCTCGAGCCGCTGAAGGCGGCGTCGAAGGATCTGCAGGCGGCGGCCATGTTCTTCATGCAAAACGGGATGAAAAGCCCCGATGCGGCGCTGGCGGGCTCGACCGACTTCCTGCACCTCTTCGGCCATACCGCGCTGGGGCTGATGTGGGCGAAGATGGCGCGCGCCTCGATGGCGGCGCTGGCGGCGGGCACCGCCGATCCGGGCTTCCACGAGACCAAGATCGCAACCGGGCGCTATTACATGGCCCGCCAGCTTCCCGCCACCCGCCTGCATCTGGCGCGGATCGAAAGCGGCGCGGCCCCGGTGATGGCGCTGGCGGCCGAGGCGTTCTAGGCTCGGGCATCAAGGGAGGAACCGATGCCCAAACGCCTGCGCTTCACCCGTCGCTTTCCGGTCATGCTGACCGAGGATGCCTACCGCCGCCTCCGCGGCTTTGCCGACGAGGCGGGCATCACCCAGGACGAGGCGCTGGTGTTCTTCTTCGAGAACTTCGGCAGCGTGACCCATCCCGAAAACCTCGGCCACCGGCTGCGGCTCTTCAAGGCCGAACTCGAGGATCGCAAGCGATGAGGCGCGCGGGGCGCCCTCCATTTTCGGTCCGCAAATATCCCACGGGGGTGCGGGGGTGTGAAACCCCCGCGCCTGCCGCCAACCCCAGGAGCGCGCGATGACGGCCCACCTTCACTGCTTCGGCGAAAGCGGCAACGCCTACAAGGCCGCGCTGACCATGACGCTTGCGGGCTACCCCTGGCAGCCCGTCTACGTCGATTTCTTTCACGGCGGCAGCCGGACGCCCGAATTTCTGGCCCTGAACGAGATGGGCGAGGCGCCGGTTTTCATCGAAGACGGCCTGACGCTGACCCAATCCTGCGTGATCCAGCTTCACATCGCGGAAAAGACAGGGAAATTCCTGCCCCCGCCCGCGCTGCGGGCCGAGATGATGCGCTGGCTGTTCTGGGACGCGCAGAAGGGGACCGGCCAGCAGGGCGGGCTGCGCTTCATGATGAACTTCCTGCCCGAGGACAAGCGCCCGGCCGAGGCGATCCGCTGGCTGTCGGGCCGGGTGCAGGCGGCGCTTGGCACGCTGGAACGCCATCTGACGGGGCGGACCTGGATGGTGGGGGATGCGCCGACGCTCGCGGACCTCGCCTGCTGCGGCTACCTCTACTACCCCGAACCCTTCGGCTTCTCGCGCGAAGCCTTCCCCGCCATCGCCGCCTGGCTTGACCGCATCGCGGCCCTGCCGGGCTGGAAACACCCCTACGAACTGATGCCCGGCAACCCGTCCGACCGGGCCTGAGGAGGACGAGAATGACCGAAGCCTATATCTACGACGCCGTCCGCACCCCCCGCGGCAAGGGCCGCGCCGACGGCAGCCTGCACGAGGTCACCTCGGTCGCGCTGTCGGCGGGCGTGCTGAACGCGGTCAAGGCGCGCAACGGGCTTTCGGGCCATGCGGTCGAAGACGTGATCTGGGGCAATGTCACCCAGATCGGCGAACAGGGCGGCTGCCTTGCCCGCTCGGCGGTGCTGCTGTCCGATCTTGACCAGTCGATCCCGGGTCTCTCGATCAACCGCTTCTGCGCCAGCGGGATGGAGGCGGTGAACCTTGCCGCCAACCAGGTGAAGGGCGGCGCGGGGCAGGCCTATATCGCGGGCGGGGTCGAGATGATGGGCCGCGTGGCGATGGGCTCGGACGGTGCGGCCATCGCGGTGGACCCTTCGCTCGCGATGAAGACCTATTTCGTGCCGCAGGGCATCTCGGCCGACATCATCGCCACCGAATACGGGTTTTCGCGCGATGACTGCGATGCGCTGGCGGTCGAGAGCCAGCGGCGCGCCGCCGAAGCCTGGGCCGCGGGGCGGTTCGCCCGGTCGATCGTACCCGTCACCGACCGCAACGGTCTGACGATCCTGGCGCGCGACGAATACATGCGCCCCGGCACCGACATGAAGAGCCTTGGCGCGCTCAAGCCCAGCTTCAAGGAGATGGGCGAGGTGATGCCGGGCTTCGACAAGGTGGCGATGATGAAATATCCCCATCTCGCCGCGATCACCCATGTCCACCATGCGGGCAATTCGTCAGGCATCGTGGATGGTGCGGCGGCCGTGCTGATCGGGAACGCCGAGTTCGGCCGCGCCCACGGGCTGAAACCCCGCGCCCGCATCCGCGCCACGGCGAAGATCGGCACCGACCCCACGATCATGCTGACCGGCCCGGTGCCGGTGACCGAAAAGATCCTGCGCGAGGCGGGCATGACGGTCGCCGACATCGACCTGTTCGAGGTGAACGAGGCCTTCGCCGCGGTGGTGCTGCGCTTCCTTCAGGCCTTCGATGCCGATCCCGCCCGGGTGAACGTCAACGGCGGCGCCATCGCCATGGGCCACCCGCTGGGGGCAACGGGCGCGATCATCATCGGCACCCTGCTCGACGAACTGGAGCGCAGCGGCAAGGGGGTGGGGCTGGCCACGCTCTGCATCGCCTCGGGCATGGGGGCCGCCACGATCATCGAGCGGGTCTGACGATGGGGTGCAAGGCCGCCCGCGCCGCGCCGCCCCGGCATCCGGTACCGGCAGGCCATTCAGACAAGTTGAGCTTGCCTCTGGTGGAAAACCACGCACGGATGCCCTACGGTGCTCAGCGGGGCGGCAGATCACGGCCCCTGAACCCATGTGACGGGAGTGTTCGTGGCAAGCGCACCGGAGATCTACAAAGCCAATCTGGATGCGGTTTCGGCCGGCATCCTGACCGGGGATTTCCGTCTGATCGTTCAGCACATCGGAATCCCGATCCTGATGGCCACCGGCTCGCGCGAGGTTGTCGTTTCCTCGGTCGAGGAGATGGAGATCCTGATTACCGAGTATCGCCAGCAGCTTATCGAAAAGGGCCTGGTGGAGTACCGGCGCACCTGCCTCTGGGCAGAGTTCCAGAAGCCCCTGCCCGACATGATCATGGGCGAACATCGCACCGAGATCCGCAGTGCGACGGGTTTGATCGTGCCGCCCTATCACTGCCGACTTGCGCTGATGCGGATCGACGGCCAGTGGAAGGCGATCTGGGAACATGCGCATATCGTCGAGGACGACGTCGAGTTCCTGGCGACCGACATCGCCAAGGCGCAGGCGCGGGCCCATGCGGCGCTGACCGAGCGCCTGCGGGCGCAGCAGAGCAATTCCGAAAGCTAGACGCCGCGCCCGCCGGGGCCGCACGCAGGATGACCCGCCTGCCCGGGCTGCGGCCGGGTCTTGGCGCCTGCCGCCCCCGCGCTGTCAGCGTTCGCCCCGCGGCCCCCGACGCGCGCGCCACGGCGCGGCACGGGATGGCCGATGCAGGCCAGCTTACCCCGATGACACCGGGCCGCCCGCGTCCTGCCGTCCGCACGGACGGACGCGTGGCCGCCGAATGGCACACATGACGCGCCCCTGCCGCGCGAAGGAGGAAAGATGACCGACTTCCATTACACAACCGACGCCGAGGGCGTGGCGACCATCACCTGGGACGTGCCGGGCAAGTCGATGAACGTGATGAGCCTCGAAGGGCTCGCCCAGCTTGACGCGCTGGTCGATACCGCCCTGGGCGATCCCGCGGTGAAGGGGATCGTCATCACCAGCGGCAAGAAGGACTTCGCGGGCGGGATGGACCTGAACGTCATCGCCCGGATGAAGGACGAGGCGGGGGCCGAGCCCGCACGCGGGCTCTTCGACGGCACGATGCGCATCCACGCGCTCTTGCGCAAGATCGAGCGGGCGGGGATGGACCCCAAGACGCTGAAGGGCGGCAAGCCCGTCGCCGCCGCCCTGCCCGGCACCGCGGTGGGCATAGGGTTGGAACTGCCGCTGGCCTGCCACCGCATCTTTGCCGCAGAGAACCCGAAGGCCAAGATCGGCCTGCCGGAAATCCTTGTCGGGATCTTCCCCGGCGCGGGCGGCACCACGCGGCTGGTGCGCAAGCTGGGCCCGCTTGCGGCCGCGCCCGTCCTGCTGGAAGGCAGGCTGAGCGATCCGCGCGCGGCAAAGGCCGCGGGCCTGATCGACGAGGTGGTGGCCGACCCGGTGGCGGCCGCCCGCGCCTGGGTGCTGTCGGCAACCGATGCCGATCTGGTGAAACCCTGGGACCAGAAGGGCTACAAGCTGCCCGGCGGCGCGCCCTATTCGGCGGCGGGTTTCATGAACTTCGTCGGTGCCTCGGCGATGGTGCATGGCAAGACGATGGGGGTCTACCCGGCGGCCAAGGCACTGCTGGCCGCGGTCTACGAAGGGGCGCTGGTGCCGTTCGACACCGCGTTGAAGATCGAGGCGCGCTGGTTCACCCAGGTGCTGATGAACCCGTCGTCGACCGCGATGATCCGGTCGCTCTTCCTCAACAAGGAGGCGCTGGAAAAGGGCGCGGTGCGGCCTGCGGGCATCCCCGATCAGGCGGTGAAGAAGCTTGGCGTGCTGGGCGCGGGCATGATGGGCGCGGGCATCGCCTATGTGGCGGCGCGGGCGGGCATCGAGGTGGTGCTGATAGACGCGGCCCAGGAGGCGGCCGAGCGCGGCCGCGCCCATTCCGCCGACCTGATGGACAAGGCGATCAGCCGCCGCAAGGCGACGCCCGAACAGAAGGCCGACCTGCTGTCGCGCATCACCGCCACCACCGATTACACGGCGCTGGCGGGCGCGGATCTGATCGTCGAGGCGGTGTTCGAGGACCCGAAGGTGAAGGCGGGCGTCACCGCCCAGGCCGAGGCGGTGGTCGGGCCCGACTGCATCTTTGCCACCAACACCTCCACCCTGCCGATCACCGACCTTGCCAGGGCCTCGCAGCGGTCCGATCAGTTCATCGGCATCCACTTCTTCAGCCCGGTCGACAAGATGGCGCTGGTCGAGATCATCCGCGGCAAGGCCACCGGCGACCGCGCGGTGGCCAAGGCGCTGGATTTCGTGCGCCAGATCCGCAAGACGCCGATCGTGGTGAACGACGCGCGCTTCTTCTACGCCAACCGCTGCATCATCCCCTACATCAACGAGGGCATCCGCATGGTGGCCGAGGGGGTGGAACCCGTGCTGATCGAGAACGCGGCCAAGCTTGTCGGCATGCCGCTGGGGCCGCTGCAACTGGTGGACGAAACCTCGATCGACCTTGGGGTCAAGATCGCCAAGGCGACCAAGGCCGCGATGGGTGCGGCCTATCCCGATGACGCGGTGGATGACGTGCTGTTCTGGATGGCCGATCAAGGCCGCATGGGCAAAAAGGCAAATGCCGGGTTTTACACCTATGATGCGGCAGGCA
>DAIEJF010000019.1 GCA_027351005.1 Paracoccaceae bacterium
GATCGGCGTCCTGGGCCTTAACGGGTCGGGCAAGTCCACCCTGCTGCGCGCCCTTCTGGGGATCGTGCCTGCCAGCAGCGGCAACGTCAGCCGCAAGCCGGGGCTGCGCATTGGCTATGTGCCGCAAAAGCTGCACATCGACCGCGGCCTGCCGATGCCGGTGCGCCGGTTCCTCTCGCTGCCGCAGCGGCACGGCGCCGCCGCAACCGCCGCCGCGCTGGCGCGGGTGGGTCTGGAGGGGGCCGAGGCCAAGGCGATGACGGACCTGTCCGGCGGCCAGATGCAGCGCGTGCTTCTGGCGCGCGCGCTGCTGATGCAGCCCGACATCCTGATCCTCGACGAACCGACCCAGGGGCTCGACCAACCCGGCGAGGCCGCCTTCTACCAGTTGATCGACGAGGTCCGCCGCCAGATGGGCTGCGCGGTGCTGATGGTCAGCCACGATCTGCACGTCGTGATGGCGGCTTCGGACCGGGTGATCTGCCTGAACGGCCATGTCTGCTGCGAGGGGGCGCCGCAGGTGGTGTCGAATGCGCCGGAATACCGGGCGCTGTTCGGGCTGGGCACCAAGGGGGCGCTGGCGCTCTACCAGCACCGGCACGACCACGATCACGATCATGACCATGGCCACGGGCACGATCATGCCCATCCCCACCATCTGCACGAGGCCGATGACCATGCCCGCTGATTTCCTGATCCGGGCCGCACTGGCGGGCCTTGGCCTTGCATTGGCCGCGGGGCCGCTGGGCTGTTTCGTGGTCTGGCGGCGCATGGCCTATTTCGGCGATGCCACATCACATGGCGCGATCCTTGGCGTGGCGCTTGCGCTGGCGTTTTCCACCTCGGTCTTCGTGGGCACGCTGGGCGTCGCGCTGCTGATGGCGCTGGCAGTCTCGACCCTTGCCGGGCGCGGATGGGCGATCGACACCACGCTGGGGGTGCTGGCCCATGCCGCCCTTGCGCTGGGGCTGATCGCGATCAGCTTTGTCCGCAGCGTCCGGGTAGACCTGGAATCCTACCTTTTCGGCGACATTCTTGCCGTGACCCCAGCCGATCTGTGGTTCATCTGGGGTGGCGCCGCGCTGGTGGCCGGGCTGATCGCCGCGCGCTGGTCCGCGCTTCTGACCGCAACCCTGTCGGAAGATCTGGCCCATGCCTCGGGCGTCAGCCCCGCACGCGAACGGATGGTGCTGACGCTGGCGCTGGCGCTGGTGGTGGCGGTGGCGATCAAGGTGGTTGGCGCGCTTCTCATCTCGGCCATGCTGATCATCCCCGCCGCCGCCGCGCGCAGCCTTGCCCGCACCCCCGAGGCGATGGCAGTGGCCGCCATCGGCATCGGCGCGGTCGCCGCGCTTGCGGGGCTCGGGGCCTCGCTCACGCTCGACACGCCCGCGGGGCCTTCCATCGTCGCGGCGGCCGCGGCCTGCTTCGTGGTGTCGCTCGCCCTGAGCGGGCTGCGGCGCGCCTAACGGCCGAAGAGGCGCCGCCAGAGGCCGCGGGCGCGGTCGTCAGCCTCGTCGAGTACGTCGCTGACCTCGTCAAGCATCGGCTCGATCCGGCGGCGGCGGAACCGGATCCAGCTTCGCCGGATGAACAGCAGAAGAATGGCAAGTGCCACCAGCACGATGGTTGTTACCCAGGGGAAAGCCGTCGCATCCGGTCCGTCCACCGGCCGCAGCGCCACGGCGTTGGGAAAGATCGTCAGGAACTGGCTGCGCCATCCGTAATAGGTGACCATCACCCATTTCGGGCTTTCCTGCGTAGAGACAAGGCTGGAAGCCTCGGTCTGCAGGTCGAAGCTGTCGACCTTGAAATAGGGCGGCCAGCCCCATCCGGTGTCCTCGTTGCGGAAGACGAAGGGGCGACCGTTCGGCCGGATCGCCTGGATGAACTTGATGTCGCGCCCTGCACCCGCCGCGTTCACGCCGTTGGTGCCCACATCGGGCGCCGCAAAAAACCAGGCGTTCTCGCCCATGTCGATGCGCTGCGTGGGCGCCCCCACCAGCCGCACCACCATGTGGCTGGGCAGGGTGTAGTTGAGAAACAGCCCGACCACCACGACCACCGCCGCGATCAGGCCCCAGAGGAATTTGCGCATCGCGGCTCCTTCAGGTGAAATTCGACAGATAGACGATCAGCGCGATCAGCAGGATCGGCACGACATAGATCGCCAGCAGCAGCCGGTGGCGGAACCCGTGCCGCCATTCGCGCATTCCGTCCGCAACGAAGGCCGCGCGGGCGGTCGGGTCGGTCTCGCCCAACTCTGCCCATTCCCGCAGAAGCCTGGCACGGCGCAGGCGGGCGCCATGGACCGAGGCGACAAGGTAGATGACGCTCAGCACCCCCAGCAGAATGGCCGCCAGCCGGAAGAATGCGATCATCGTCGCCCCCTCGCATGTTCGTGCCCCAGATGTGGGGACTGCCCCGCACCGTGTCCAGCGGTTTCGCCGCCCGGAGAGCGCAGCCCCCCGTTGCGCCGCGCCGCGCCGCCGGTCTAGGCTTGCCGCCATGAGCACGCTTGATGACCGCCTCTCTGCCGAAATCGCCGCCCGCCGCGACGCGCTTGTGGCGCTGACGCAGGGGCTGATCCGCATCCCCACGCTGAACCCGCCCGGCCAGCACTACCGCGAGATCTGCGACTACCTTGGCGGGGTGCTGGAGCCTGCAGGCTTCCGTGTCGAACTGCTGCGTGCCCGGGGCGCCCCCGGCGACAGCGAGGACTATCCGCGCTGGAACCTGATCGCCCGGCGCGAGGGGGCCCGCCCCGGCGACTGCGTGCATTTCAACGGCCACCACGACGTGGTGACGGTGGGACAGGGGTGGACCGTCGATCCCTTCGGGGGCGAGGTCCGGGATGGCCGCGTCTACGGCCGCGGCGCCTGCGACATGAAGGGCGGCATCGCGGCATCGGTCATCGCGGCGCAGGCCTTTCTGGCCGCCTGCCCCGACTTTGCCGGCGCGGTGGAAATCTCGGCCACCGCCGACGAGGAATCGGGCGGCTATGGCGGGGTCGCCTGGCTGGCCGAACAGGGTTACTTCGCCCCCGACCGGGTGCAGCATGTCATCATCCCCGAACCGCTGAACAAGGACCGCATCTGCCTGGGCCACCGAGGGGTCTGGTGGGCGGAAATCGAGACGCAGGGCCGCATCGCGCATGGCTCGATGCCGTTCCTGGGCGACAGCGCGATCCGCCACATGGGCGCGGTGCTGGCCGAGATGGAAGAGAGGCTCTACCCCGTGCTGGCCGGGCGGACCACGGCGATGCCGGTCGTGCCCGAAGGCGCGCGCGCCTCCACGCTCAACATCAACGCCATCCACGGGGGCGAGCCAGAGCCGCCACCGGGCTACACCGGGCTGCCCGCCCCGCTGGTGGCCGACCGCTGCCGCATCGTCCTTGACCGCCGCTTCCTGATCGAGGAGGAGATCGGCGCCGTGAAGGCAGAGATCGTGGCGCTAATGGAGCGGGTGATGGCCCGCCGCCCCAGCTTCCGCTACGAGATCCGCGACCTCTTCGAGGTGCAGCCCACGATGACCGACCGCAACGCGCCCGTGGTGCGTTCAACCGCCGCGGCGATCGAACGGGTGCTGGCGCGCCAGCCGGATTACGTCGTCTCGCCCGGCACCTACGACCAGAAGCACATCGACCGCATCGGTCGGCTGAAGAACTGCATCGCCTATGGCCCCGGCATCCTGGACCTCGCCCACCAGCCCGACGAATGGGTGGGCATCGACGACATGGCCGACAGCGCCCGGGTCATGGCTTTGACCTTGGCAGACCTGCTGCACGGCGGCTAAGCTTTGCCCACATTGCGCTGGGAGGAAGCCATGTTCCGCACACTGACGCTGACTGCCGCCGCGCTCGCCCTGACTGCGGGCATGGCGCTGGCGGCCAAGGACACGATCACGATCGGCATGGTGCTTGAGCCGCCGATCCTCGATCCCACCGCAGGTGCGGCCGCCGCGATCAAGGAGGTCACCTACGGCAACGTGTTCGAAGGGCTGACCGCCTTCGGCCCCGACGGATCGGTGAAACCCGCGCTGGCCAAAAGCTGGGATGTCAGCGACGGCGGCAGGGTCTGGACGTTCCATCTGCAAAGCGGCGTGACCTTCCAGGACGGCTCGCCCTTCTCGGCCGAGGACGTGAAGTTCAGCTTTGACCGCGCCCGGGGCGACGGCAGCCCGAACGCGCAGAAGCCGAAATACGCCGAGATCGACAGCGTCGACGTGGTAGACCCTGCCACCGTGAAATTCACCCTGAAGGCGCCCGACGGTAACTTCACCTTCCTCACGTCGCTGGGCGACAGCGCGATCCTGTCGCCCAAGTCGGTCGCCGGGGAATCGACCCACCCGGTCGGGACCGGGCCCTACAGCTTCGCCGACTGGGCGAAGGGCGACCATATCGACCTTGTGCGCAACGAACACTACTGGGGCAAGGAACCCCAGATCGCCAAGGCGACCTTCAAGTTCATCTCCGACCCGAACGCCGCCTTTGCCGCAGTGATGTCGGGCGATGTGGATTACTTCCCGCAGTTCCCGGCACCGGAAACGCTTGAACAGTTCAAGGGCAACCCGGAATTCAAGGTGCTTGTCGGCACCACCGAGGGCGAAACCATCCTGTCGATCAACAACCGCAACGCGCCCCTGAACAACATCAAGGTGCGCGAGGCGATCGCCCATGCGATCAACCGCAAGGACATCATCGACGGCGCGATGTTCGGCTTCGGCACCCCCATCGGCACCCATTTCCCGCCCCACAACCCCGACTACGTCGACCTGACGGGCCTGTCGAACTATGACCCCGCCCTGTCGAAGTCGCTTCTGGCCGAGGCGGGCGTGCAACTGCCGCTGAAGCTGCGGCTGGCGCTGCCGCCCCCGCCTTACGCCCGCCGCGGCGGCGAGATCATCCAGCAGGAACTGAAGGCCGTTGGCATCGACACCGAGGTGACCAACATGGAATGGGCCCAGTGGCTGGATCAGGTGTTCAAGCGGCATGATTTCGACCTGACCATCGTCAGCCATGTCGAAGCCAATGACATCGATATCTATGCCCGCCCCGATTACTATTTCGGCTACAACAACCCGGCCTTCCAGACGCTGATCCAGACGCTTCAGCAGACCTCGGATCCGGCAGCGCGCTCGGCCCTGCTGAAACAGGCACAGGAGATGATCGCGAAGGACTATGTGAACGGTTTCCTGTTCCAGCTTGCCAAGACCGGGGTCGCCAACGCGCATCTGCACGGGGAATGGCTGAACGCGCCCACCCCCGCCAACGTGCTGGCGGACCTGAGCTGGGACCAGTAACGCCGGTGCACCTGTTCCCCGTCGCGCCCGATGTCGCCCCCGAAACCTCGCGCCCCGATCCGGCGCGGGTGATCGCGGGCGACCCGGTCCACACCACCTGGAACCTGGAAGAGCGCGACGGGCTTTACGCCGGCATCTGGGAAAGCACCCCCGGATGCTGGCGCGTCAGCTATACCGAATGGGAATATTGCCGCATCCTGTCGGGCGTGTCGGTCCTGACCGAGGACGGCAAGCCCCCGGTGACGGTGCGCGCAGGCGACAGCTTCGTGCTGCGGCCGGGTTTCTGCGGCACATGGGAGGTGGTGGAAGCCACCCGCAAGGATTACGTCATCCGGCTTTGACGGCCGCCGCCCGTGCGGCCACGATGTGCTGCGCCAGATGCGCCGCGTCGTGCCAGCAGCCCCAGATGAAGGGCGAGGCCCGGCGCGACAGCCAGGGCAGCCCCAGGAAATAAAGCCCCGGCACGGTCGAAACCCCCGCCTGATGCGCGGGGCGGCCCTTGTCGTCGAAGGCATCGACCTTCAGCCAGCCGAAATCGAGCCCGTAGCCCGTGGCCCAGACGATGGCGGTAATCCCCTCCGCCGCCAGATCAAGCGCGCGCAGCGGATCTGTCGCGCAGGCGGGCAGCGGCCCGATCACGCGCGCCGCCGGGTCTTCCGGCAACACGATCCCGGTCCGGGCAAGATAGGCATCGGCCTCGTCCAGCACCGACAGGTAGTTGGCATCGCCGCGGGCGATGTTCGCGGCCAGATCGTCGGCGAAGGCCAGCACGCCGTCGGCATAGGCCCCTGCCCGGCCCAGCAGCGTCATGCCGCGGGCCGCCAGTTCGCGAAAATCGATCGTCCGCCCGCCATGCGCGCCAGAGACGGCGATGGTGACATGTTCTGTGCCGGGGCCGGGCGTGCGCATGTCCCACTTGCCCAGCACCCCCAGCCACCAGACGAAATCGCGCCCGCGGTAGCGGATCGGCGGGCGGTCATGCGGACCGACCGACAGGTAGACGCGCTTGCCTGCGCGCAGCAGTTCGTCGGCGATCTGCACCCCCGAGGCCCCCGCCCCCACCACCAGCACCGCGCCCGCGGGCAACTGGCCGGGGTTCTTGTACCCCGAAGAGTGCATCTGCACGATTCCGGCCGAGGCGGGCACGACGGTGGGGATGAGCGGTTTCTGGAACGGCCCGGTGGCGGCCACGACACGCTGCGCCCTGATCTGCCCGGTGCTGGTCTCGGCGACGAACCCTGCGCCATCAGCCGTGCGGGTCAGCGCCGTCACCGTGACCCCGCAGCGGATCGGGCCGGCGTAGCGGGCGGCGTACTCCTCGAAGTAGCGCACGATCTGATCCCTGGGCGCAAAGGCGAAGGCGTCCACCCCCTCGAAGCTCATGTTGGGAAAGCGGTCATGCCAGGCTGGGCCATTGGCCACCAGCGAATCCCAGCGTTCCGACCGCCAGCGTTCGGCGATGCGATGGCGTTCGAGCACCAGATGTGGAACGCCCGCGCGGGTCAGGTGTTCGCTCATGGCGATGCCCGACTGTCCGCCACCGATGATGAGGGTGTCGATCTCTTCGACGGTCATGTGCGTCTCCTGCCTGCGTCGCGCCGCGCGCCTGCCCGGCGGCCCGAAAGACGGTGTAGGCGCCCCGCTGGTTCGGAGAAATTTCTATTTTTCTCGGGTTGGATCAGGTTTTGCCTAAGCCTCTAGACGCAGCCGCCCCGCCCCACGGATCAGCCCGACGCGCCGCAACAGCAGCGTATCGGCCAGAACCTTAGCCACCGGCGCATCCGCGGCGATCCGCCCGCCCGCGATCACCACCGCACGCGCGGCAATCCCGGCCACGCTGTCCATCTCATGCGTCGCCGTGATCACGGTGCGCCCGCGCACAAGGTCGCCCGACAGCAGGTCCAAGAGGTCATCGCGGCTGCGCGGGTCAAGCGCGGCGGTGGGCTCGTCCAGCAGCAGCACCTCGGGTTCCGTCACCAGCACCGAGGCCAGCGCGACCTTCTTCTTCTCGCCCCCCGAGAGCCGGTGCGGCGCCCGGTGCCGCAGCGCGCCCAGACCGAACCGGTCGAGCATCGCATCGACCGCCGCCAGAACCTGCGCCCGGCTCCAGCCAAGTTGCAGCGGGCCGAAGGCGATCTCGTCCAGCACGGTCGCGTTGAAAAGCTGCACGTCAGGCGACTGGAACACCAGACCCAGACGGCGGCGAAAGGCGGTGTTTTCCGCCACCTGCGTCAGCCGCGCCTCGGTCAGCGGTGCCCCAAACGCCCGAACCTCGCCCGTCGTGGCAAAGGCCAGCCCACAGAGCAACCGCAGCAGCGTGGACTTTCCCGATCCGTTCGGACCCAAAAGCGCCACGCGCTCGCCCGTGGTCACCGTCAGGTCGATCCCGTCCAGTGCCACCCATTCCCTATAGGAAAAGCCCACGGAGGACAGGCTGAAGACAGCGCTCATCGCCCCCCCAGCAGGATCGCCACCGGCACAAGCAGCGCCACCCCGGCCGCCAGACCATCGCGCGGGCGCAGGCGGAAATCGTCGATCAGCCGCACGTCGCCCCGGTAACCGCGCGCCACCATCGCCAGATGCACCTCGCCCGCAAGCGCCAGCGAGCGGGTCAGCAGCACGCCGACGCCCGCCACCAGCATTCGCCGCCGCGCGGCGACGCCCGGGGGGCCCAGCATCCGCGCACGGCGGGCCTCGAACATCTGCAGCGCGGTCTGCAACAGCAAGAAGATGTAGCGGTGCGTCATCCCCAGCAAACCCACCAGCCCCACCGGCACGCCCACCGCCCGCATCGCCTTCAGCACATGGCTCCACGGCGTCGTCAGGATCAGAAGCGCGGCAAAGCTCGCCGCCGTCTCGGCCCGCCCGAGCAGGAAGGCGGCCGAGGTCAGCCCCGGCGCCGTCACCGGCCAGCCCAGCCCCGGCAGGTGCAGGATCGCGGGCCCCGGCACCAGCACCAGCGCCGGCAGTGCCAGCGCCCCCGAGAACAGCGCCACCCCCAGCCAGACCTGCCGCGCCATCCGCCCCGGCCCCAGCCGCGACGCCATCGCCAGCCCGACCGCCAGCGCGAAGAGCGCCGCCAGAACCGCCAGCCGATGGGTCAGCGTGACCGACAGGATCAGCGCGCCCAGCCCGATCAGCTTGGCGCGCGGGTCCAGCGCCTGCAACAGACCCCGGCGCGCCGCCGTGGACTCGGCCGCGCCCGCATGCTCCATCGCCCCGACCAGGCCGTGCAACAGCCCCTCGATCCCGCCGCCGGGGCCGCGGGCGCAGCCGCAGCGGCCAAAGGGGGTGGCTCCGTCCGGCATCGGCTCAGGCCGCCCGCCGGGCAGCCAGCATCGCCACCAGACCGAAAACCACCAGGATCAGCCCGCCGCCCACCATGGCCGACAGGATGTAGCCGAAGACCGCGCTGTGCAGGATGGCGGGCGCATAATCGGGCATCGGCGCCGTCCAGAGGCCGGCCAGACGCGCCAGTCCAGCGGGGGCGGCGACCGGCGGCGCCATGTTGCCCGAGGCGGTGGCCATCGCCTGCCGGGCCGCGGCATCGGCGAAAGCACCCGCGCCCCATTCGCCGCAGGCCGTGCCCGCGGCCAGAAGGCCCAGGGGGCTGGCCACCATCAGCACGCCAAGCCCCAGCCAGAACCGCCGCATCCGTGGCCACGAAACCGCGATGCCCGCGGTGCGCTGCAGCAACGCAGGCTCGCTCACTTGAAGCCAGGCGACCAAGCCGCCGGTGATCAGCGCCTCGGCCAGCCCGGCAAAGGTCAGGTGTCCCAGAAGCATCGCGGGCACCGCGACGGACATTGGATAGGGCGCGTAAAGCGGGGCGCCCGCCGCATCGTGGAAAAGCGCAGGCTGAAGCCCGAACTCGACCCCCGCACAGAGCGCCGCGACGTTGATCGCCACATAGCCCGCCATCGCCCCGGCCACCACGCGCCGCCGCGATGTCAGCACCGCATTGCCCGCGATCAGCCGGTAGACCGCATAGGCCACCAGCACGCCCACCACCGCCATGTTCAGACTGTTGGCGCCGAATGTGGTCAGGCCGCCGTCGCCGAAGAACACCGCCTGCACCAGCAGCGCGATGGAAATGGCCGCGATCGCAGGCCAGGGCCCCAGCACGATCGCCGCGATCCCCATTCCCACCGCGTGGCCACTGGTCCCCCCGGGCAGCGGCACGTTGAACATCATCACGACGAAGCAGAAGGCCGAAACCAGCGCGATCAGCGGCACCGCCTTCGTCTGCATCATCGCCCCCACCCGACGCGAGGCAACGATCCAGAACGGCAGCGCCGCGGCATAGGTCACGGCGCAGGTGGCAGGGGCAAGATAGCCGTCCGGAATATGCATGGCGCCCTCGGTTTGCGGCGACGCTAGGACCCGGCGCCGCGACCGGTCAAGCCGCGATATGATTTTCGCATCCCCGAATCATACCCGCGCAGCAGAGTGCCGCAGAATTGGACACCGCGCGGGTTTCACGCCAGAACAAGGGGCGGATCAGCCACAGGAGCCCCCGATGCAGCGCGTCACCATCACGGTCGAGGACGAGCTTCTGGCCGATCTGGACGCCTATATGGACCGCTCTGGCGCCAGCAACCGATCCGAGGCGCTGCGCGACCTGATGCGCCGGGCGCTGGCCCGCACCGCCCCGCCCGAGGCCGAATGCATCGGGGTGATCAGCTATACGCTCGACCTGTCGAAACGCGACCTGATGCGCCGGGTGCCCCTGCGTCGGCATGAACAGCACGATGTCGCCGTCGCCTCGCTGTCGGTTCCGCTCGACCATGAAGAGGCGGTCGAGGTCACGGTGATGCGCGGCAAGGTGGATGCGGTGGAAACCTTTGCCAACGGGCTGTTTCTGGAACGCGGCGTGCGCCATGGCCGCCTGTCGCTGGTGCCGGTGGTCGAGATGTTCGAGGAACACGGCCACGGCCCTCACGGCGCCCACCGGCACAGCCACCTGAAAGTGCTGGACCGTTTCTGACGCCTGCTGCGACGGCGCAGTTTTCCCCGCGCATTGCAGGCCGCCGCTGCTATGCTGGCCCCCGTGTGACCCGCAAGAGGCAGGAGGCAACCTTGGGCATCATCGCCATGCTGATCATCGGCGCCATCGCAGGCTGGCTGGCCGGGCAGATCGTTTCGGGCTACGGCTTCGGCCTGGTCGGCAACATCGTCGTGGGCATCGTCGGCGCCGTCGTCGCGGGGGTGATCTTCCCCCGCATCGGACTGGGCTTTGGCGGCGGGACGCTTGCCGCGATCATCCACGCCACCTTGGGCGCGGTGATCCTGCTGTTCCTGATCAAGATCGTCAAACGGGCCTGAGCGGCACGAAGGGGCCGGGCGGGTGCCGCCCGGCCCGGCATGTCAGCCCACGACGTTGAACGCCGGACCATAGGGGTAGTGGGTGATGTCCTCTGCCCCGTCCTCGGTGATGACCAGGATGTCATGCTCGCGGTAGCCGCCCGCACCAGGCTGGCCCTCGGCGATGGTCAGCATGGGTTCCATGCTGATGACCATCCCGGGCTCAAGCACCGTGTCGATGTCCTCGCGCAGTTCCAGCCCCGCTTCGCGACCGTAATAGTGCGACAGGACCCCGAAGGAGTGGCCATAGCCGAAGGTGCGGTATTGCAGCAGATCGCGCTCGGCGAAGAAGGTGTTGATCTTCGCGGTCACCTCGGCGCAGCTTGCGCCGGGCTTCAGCAGGCTCATGCCGTATTCGTGCGCCGCCACGTTCGCTTCCCAGAGCTTGAGGCTGGCGGCATCGACCTCGCCCACGAACATCGTGCGTTCCAGCGCGGTGTAATAGCCCGAGATCATCGGAAAGCAGTTCAGGCTCAGGATGTCGCCGCGCGTCAGCACCCGCCCGGTGACCGGGTTGTGCGCGCCGTCGGTGTTGATCCCCGACTGGAACCACACCCAGGTATCGCGATACTCGGCGCCCGGGAACCGCCTGGCGATCTCGGCTTCCATCGCGTCGCGCCCCGCCATTGCGACGTCGATCTCGCGCACCCCCGCCTTGACCGCGTCACGGATGGCATAGCCGCCCACGTCGGCTACCGCGGCACCGGCCCGGATCAGCTCGATCTCGGCCGGGCTTTTCATCATCCGCTGCTGCATGGTGGCCGGGGCGATATCCATCCCCCGCTTGGGCTGCAGGAAGCCGTTCAGCTTGTCCGACTGCACCAGCGTCAGGTGATCCGCCTCAACCCCGACCGCCTTGCCGGTGCCCACCACATGCGCGACCGCCCGCCAGTAGTTGTCGCGCTTCCAGTCGGTATAGGTGATGCTGTCGCCATGGCAGCGCCGCCAGGGTTGGCCCGCGTCGATCCCGGCAGAGATCGTCACGCATTCCGTGGGCGTGACGACCAGCGCATAGGGCCGCCCGAAGGAGCAGTAGAGGAACCCAGAATAATAGGCGATGTTGTGCATCGAGGTGAGCACCGCCGCATCGAGCGAATGCACCTCGAGAATGTCGCGCAGGCCCGCGATGCGGTCCTCGTATTCATCGGCCGCAAAGGGCAGCGCCACCTTGTCGCCGTTGTGAAAGCGGTAGAATTCCGGGCGTTCAGTCATGTCAGACCTCGAAAGCCGGGGTCCGCATCTGCCGTGGACCCCGAAAGGTCCCGGCGTACAGGACGGGAGCGGATGATCCGCAAGCGGCGGGGCCGGGGCCCCTGTGGCGACGCCATCGCCACGGCTCGCACGCAGGATGCCGCGCGGATGCTCGCCGCGCAAGGGGGTGTGGTCAACAACCGATGTCCGGCTCCGACAGTGGCGCCGGGTCACACGCAGTCCAAGAAGGAAGGGATGGGCGCGCTCATCACTGCGCCGCGTCAAGCAAAAGCGCTTGGAGCTTGCGATACCCGCATAATATAAAATTCGAAACCCCGCGAGGACCTTTCGGCTGTCGCGGGGCTCTATCAATCCGGGGCCGTTTGCAAGCAGTGACAAGCCCCGGCGCACACTTAATAGGTAGTCGTTTAGGCCAAAATCGTCAATAAGAAGTGTAACGAGGGACCGTTGCTGAGCGTACTTGAGCCGACCTTGTCTGCCGCACGAATGGGGACCTACATGACGGCTTCGGGCCACGACGAAGCGCGCGCCCTTGCACTCTATTTATGGAACGTCCGGTTGGGTGAAGCCTTTCATCTCCCCATCCAAGCTGTTGAAGTCGCATCAAGAAACCGCATAAGTCGCGCCCTTTCCTCCGCGTTCGGCGTGGACTGGTGGGATGACTGCCGTTTCCTCGCGATGCTTGACACGCACCGGAAGGAGGACATTGACGAGGCGCGGCGTCGGGTCACGAGCAAGCGGCTTCCGCTCGTCACGGGTCAGATTGTCGCCGGTTTGTCCTTCGGGTTCTGGGTGGCAATGCTCGACCGCCGTTACAACCCCGCGCTTTGGAGCGCCTATTTGCGGAGTGCGTTTCCGGACCTTCCCGGGACGCAGGACAGAAAATCCTTGCAGGAGCGCCTTCGCGGCATTTCAAAGTTCCGCAATCGCATCTGGCACCATGAGCCCATCTTCAAGGACGACATCTCGTTTCGCTACTCGGAGTGTATCGAGACCCTGGGCTGGCTGTGCCGACACAAGGTCGCCTGGATCCGGCCCGAATGCCGGGTCATGGCTGTGCTTAGGACAAAGCCGTAGCGTCGGACGCTGAGCGCCGATCAGTCAGATCACCGGCGTCGGCAGCGGGCGGCCGGCGAAATGGGCGGCGAGGTTGTCGCGCATGAGTTGCCCCATGGCACGGCGCGTCTCGACCGTGGCCGAGCCGTGGTGGGGTTGCAGCAGCACGTTCGGCAGCGTCAGGAACCGCGGGTTCACCTGCGGCTCGCCCTCGAACACATCGAGCGCCGCGCCCGCGATCCGCCCCGCCTCCAGCGCGTCAAGCAGCGCCGCCTCGTCGATGTTGGCGGCGCGGCTGACGTTGACCACCCAGCCCTCGGGGCCCAGCGCCTCGAGCACCGCCGCCCCGACGATGTGCCGGGTGGCCGCCGAGGCGGCAAGCGTCACGAACAGCACATCGGACTGCCGCGCCAGGTCCACCGGGTCGGGCAGCCAGGCCCAGCCCGCGGGCACGTCCTTCGGGCTCTGGGCGGCATAGGCGACGGGCATCCCGAAACCTGCGCAGCGGTCCGCCACCGCCCGCCCGATCCGGCCAAGCCCAAGGATCCCCGCCCGGCGCCCGCTGACCCGGCGGCGCAGCGGCAGCCCGCCGCCCGCGCCCCAGGCGCCGCTGCGCACATGGGCATCGGCGGCCACGATCCCGCGGCCCAGCGCCACCATCATCCCCACTGCAAGATCGGCCACGTCATCGGTCAGCACATCGGGGGTGTTGGTCACCCGGATGCCGCGCGCGCGGCACAACCCGATGTCGATCGCGTCATAGCCCACACCATAGGCGGCCACGATCTCCACCGCCGGGCAGGCGGCAAGGATCGCAGCGCTGACCCCGGCCGCGCCGTTGGTGGCAATCGCACGCACCGCGGGCCCCACCTGCGCCAGCAGCGCCGCCGGGTCGGGCGCGTCGAAGAGCCTGTGCACCGTGAACGCCTCGTCCAGCGGCTCCTCGTCCCAGACGGGGTAGCGGGTCAGTTGCAGCAGCTGGGGCTTGGCCATCGCCAACGTCTCCTTCCGGGTCGGGTCGACCACGCCAGAGCCACGCGGCGATGTCGAGCCCGAAAACGCTCCGGATTGACCCTGCGCCCCGGCGCGCTAGGGTCACGCCCGTGTTGCAAGCCGGAGGCGCCCATGATCCCCCCCATCGATCCCGCACAGCTTGACCGCCTGGCCGAGGTGGCCGTTCGCGTCGGTCTGAACCTGCAGCCCGGGCAGGACCTGCTTCTGACCGCGCCCTCGACCGCGCTGCCGCTGGTGCGCGCCATCGCCGTGCAGGCCTACCGCGCCGGGGCCGGGCTGGTGACGCCCCTGATCTCGGACGAGGCGGTGACGCTGGCGCGCTTTCGCAACGCGCCGGATGCCAGCTTCGACCGTGCCGCCAACTGGCTGTTCGACGGGATGGCCGCCGCCTTCGACGCCAACACCGCCCGCATGGGCATCGTGGGCGACAATCCGATGATGCTGTCGGCCGAGGACCCGGCCAAGGTGGCGCGGGCCAACAAGGCGAACTCGCTTGCCTATCGCCCGGCCATGCAGAAGATCACCACCTTCCAGATCAACTGGAACCTGACGGCCTATCCCACCCCCGCCTGGGCCCGGCTGGTCTTTCCCGACCTGCCGGAAGACGAGGCGACGCGCCGACTGGCCGAGGCGATCTTTGCCGTCTCGCGCATCGGCGGCGACGATCCCGTGGGCGCCTGGGCCGCGCATAACGCGGCGCTGCACGCCCGTTGCGCCTGGCTGAACGGCCAGCGCTTCGCGGCCCTTCACTTCACCGGCCCCGGCACCGACCTGACCGTGGGCCTGGCCGATGGCCACGCCTGGCTTGGCGGGGCGACCACGGCCAAGAACGGCATTACCTGCAACCCGAACATCCCCACCGAAGAGGTCTTCACCACCCCCCACGCCCGCCGGGTGGAAGGCTACGTTCGCGCCACCAAGCCGTTGTCGCATCAGGGCACCCTGATCGAGGGGATCGAGGTCCGCTTCGAAGGCGGTCGCATCGTCGAGGCGCGCGCCAGCAAGGGCGAAGCCGTGCTGCAAAAGGTGCTGGACAGCGACGAGGGCGCCCGGCGGCTGGGCGAAGTGGCGCTGGTGCCGCATTCCTCGCCCATCTCGCAATCGGGGCTGCTGTTCTACAACACCCTGTTCGACGAGAACGCGGCCTGCCACATCGCACTGGGCCAGTGCTACAGCACCTGCTTCGTCGATGGCGGCGCGCTCAGCCCCGAACAACTGGCGGCGCAGGGCGGCAACAGTTCGGTGATCCACATCGACTGGATGATCGGCTCTGGCCAGATCGACATCGACGGGATCGGCGCCGATGGCAGCCGCACCCCGGTGTTCCGCAAGGGCGAATGGGCCTGACGCGCTACAGCCCGTAGCGCGCCACCGTCAGCCCGTCGAAGTCGATCTCGGGCCGCTTGCCCAGCACCAGATCGGCGACCGCCCGCCCCGAACCCGCGGCCATGGTCCAGCCCAGCGTGCCATGGCCGGTATTCAGGAACAGGTTGGGGTACTGTGTCGACCCGAGGATCGGGGTGCCATCCGGCGTCATCGGGCGCAGGCCGGTCCAGCCTTCGGCGCGCGACACGTCGCCCCCGTGGGGGAACAGATCGCCGATCACATGGCGCACCGTGTCGGTGGCATGGGGGCCCAGCCGCCCCGAATAGCCCGCGATTTCCGCCTGCCCCGCCACCCGGATGCGGTCGCCCAGCCGGGTGATCGCCACCTTGTGGGTTTCGTCCATCACCGTCGACTGCGGCGCCATCGCATCATCCGTCACCGGCAGGGTCACCGAGTAGCCCTTGACCGGATAGACCGGAATCCGCAGCCCGATCGGCTTCAGCAGGATCGGCGCAAAGCTGCCCAGCGCGCAGACATAGGCATCGCCCGTCACCCGGCCCATCTGGTCGGTATCGACGCCGATCACCCGCCCGTTTTCCACCGCAATCTGGTCGATGGTCTGGGCATAGTGGAACCTCACCCCCCGCGCTTGGGCGCGCTCGGCCAGCCCCATGGTGAACATCCGGCAATCGCCGGTGCGGTCGGCCGTCAGCCGCAGCCCGCCCACGAACTTGTCACGCACCGCGGCCAGCGCGGGTTCCGCGGCGATGCAGCCGTCGGGGTCCAGCACCTCGAAGGGGGAATCGAAGGCGGCCAGCACCTCCTGATCGGCCTTCGAGCCCTTCAGTTGCTTCTCGGTGCGGAACAGTTGCAACGTGCCCTGCGACCGGCCATCATAGTCGATGCCGGTCTCGGCGATCAGGTCGGGCAGCACGTCGCGGCTGTAGTTCGACACCCGCACCATGCGGCTCTTGTTCAGCGCGTAGCTTTTTTCGTTGCAGTTCAGCAGCATCTGCGCGCCCCAGGCCCACATCGTGGGGCTGATGAGCGGCCAGATGAACAGCGGCCGCCGCTTCATGAACAGCCATTTCAGCGCCTTCATCGGGATGCCCGGCGCCGCCCAGGGCGAGGTCATGCCATAGCTCAGCTCGCCCGCGTTGGCGTAGCTTGTTTCCAGCCCCGGGCCCGCCTGCCGGTCGAGCACGACGACCTCGGCCCCCTGGCTTGCCAGATACCAGGCCGTGGTCACGCCCACGACCCCGGCCCCCATCACAACGACCCGCATTCGCGTTCCCTCTGTTCCCTCGTTGCGGCAGTCTGCCACGACGCTTGCCGCAGAGGCTACCGATTTGCATGCGGCAAACGAAAGGGCCGGGCGCCCTGCGGCCCCCGGCCCTTGCTGTCTGTGCGGCCGGTTATTCTTCGGGCAGCTTGCGCACCGCGCCCTTGTCGGCCGAGGTCGCAAACAGCGCATAGGCCTTCAAAGCCTGGCTGACCTTGCGGCTGCGGGGCTTGGCGGGCTTCCAGCCCAGCTTGTCCTGTTCGGCGCGCCGTGCGGCCAGTTCGGCATCGGACACCCGCAGGCTGATGGTGCGGTTCGGGATGTCGATGTCGATCAGGTCGCCATCGCG
This sequence comes from Paracoccaceae bacterium, assembly GCA_027351005.1. Classification (GTDB taxonomy): domain Bacteria; phylum Pseudomonadota; class Alphaproteobacteria; order Rhodobacterales; family Rhodobacteraceae; genus Solirhodobacter. The sequence continues at coordinate 16,905 of DAIEJF010000019.1, forward strand.
CACCAGCCCGATCGCGCCCCCGGCGGCCGCCTCGGGGCTGACGTGCCCGATGGACAGGCCTGCCGTGCCGCCCGAGAAACGGCCATCGGTCACCAGCGCGCAGGCTTTGCCCAGGCCCTTCGATTTCAGGTAGCTGGTGGGATAAAGCATCTCTTGCATCCCGGGCCCGCCGCGCGGTCCTTCGTAGCGGATCACCACGATGTCGCCCGCCACCACGCGGTTCGACAGGATCGCCTCGACCGCCGCGTTCTGGCTTTCGAAGACCTTGGCCGTGCCCGAGAAGACCAGGATCGATTCATCGACCCCCGCCGTCTTCACGATGCAGCCATCCGCCGCGATGTTGCCGGTCAGCACCGCCAGCCCGCCGTCCTTGCTGAACGGGTGCTGGGCAGATCGGATCACGCCCTTTTCGCGGTCCAGGTCCAGCGTGTCGTAGCGCGCCGAGGTGCTGAAGGCCGTGGCCGAACGCACGCCGCCCGGCCCCGCGCGGAAGAACTCGCGTACCGAGTCTTGGTTGGTGCGGCTGATGTCCCACTGGTCGATGGCCGCGCCGATGGAACGGTTATGCACCGTCGGCACCTCGCGGTTCAGCAGGCCCGCACCGTCAAGCTGGCCGAGGATCGCCATGATCCCGCCCGCGCGGTGTACGTCTTCCATGTGCACGTCGGACTTCGACGGCGCCACCTTGCACAGGCAGGGCACCTTGCGGCTCAGCCGGTCGATGTCTTCCATGCCGAAGTCGACGCCGCCTTCCTGCGCCGCAGCAAGGATGTGCAGCACCGTATTGGTGGACCCGCCCATGGCGATATCCAGCGCCATCGCGTTCTCGAAGGCCTGTTTGGTCGCGATCGACCGCGGCAGCGCGCTGACGTCATCCCGTTCGTAGTACCGGCGCGCCAGATCCACGATCAGGTGACCCGCCTCGACAAACAGCCGCTTGCGGTCCGAATGGGTGGCCAGCGTCGAGCCGTTGCCCGGCAGCGAAAGCCCCAGCGCCTCGGTCAGGCAGTTCATCGAGTTCGCGGTGAACATCCCCGAACACGACCCGCAGGTCGGGCACGACGCCTTCTCGATCGCCTCGACCTCGGCGTCGCTGTATTTGTCGTCCGCCGCGGCCACCATCGCGTCGATCAGGTCAAGGGCCACTTCCTTGCCCTTGAGCACGATCTTGCCCGCCTCCATCGGCCCGCCCGACACGAAGACCGCCGGAATGTTCAGCCGCATCGCCGCCATCAGCATGCCGGGGGTGATCTTGTCGCAGTTCGAGATGCAGACCATCGCATCGGCGCAATGGGCATTGACCATGTATTCGACCGAGTCGGCGATCAGTTCGCGCGACGGCAGCGAATACAGCATCCCGTCATGCCCCATCGCGATCCCGTCGTCGACCGCGATGGTGTTGAACTCTTTCGCGACGCCACCCGCCGCCTCGATTTCGCGCGCGACAAGCTGGCCCATGTCCTTCAGATGGACGTGCCCCGGCACGAACTGGGTGAAGCTGTTGACAACAGCGATGATCGGCTTGCAGAAATCGCCATCCTTCATGCCCGTCGCCCGCCACAGGCCGCGGGCGCCGGCCATGTTGCGGCCATGTGTGGTTGTGCGGGAACGATAGGCAGGCATTGCGTTTCCTCCGGCAGATCTGTCGCCGTGCAGCACTGGCATCGGCGCGGTCGAAGGTCAACCGTCGAGACGCAGATTACACAGGTTCGGGAGGGGTCTGGTAGCGGAGGAGGGACTCGAACCCCCGACACGCGGATTATGATTCCGCTGCTCTAACCAACTGAGCTACTCCGCCACAGGCGGGGGCTGGATAAGAGAGCGGCGCCGACGCGTCAAGAGGCAATCCGCGGCTTTCGTGCACGCCCCGCAGGCAGGGCCTTGCCGCCTCACGCCCCCGTCAGCGACGGATCGGCCGATGTCAGCCGTTCGTCAGGATGTGATCCTATATCCAGCCACGGACCCCGGTCCCGTGTTCCTCCCCACGACCGAAAGGCAAGAACGCCAATGTCTTCCTCGCTCCCCCGCCACACGCTGGCGACCCGCACCATCCACGGCAGCCTGGCGCTGGCCGTCATGATCCAGCTTGGCTCAAGCCTGGTCATGCGCCGGGCACATGGCGATACGCCCGGCAACGTCTTCTTTCCGATCCACGAATACGCCGGGATGATCGCCTTCGCGCTGGCGCTCGTCTTCTGGCTGACCGTCGTCGCCCGCCGCATCGGCACCGCCCCCGGGGCGCTGGTGCCGTGGTTCTCAGCCGCCCGCCGCCGCGCGCTGATCGCCGATGTGCAGAGCTACCTTCAAGCCGCGCGCCGCTTCAGCCTGCCTGCGCATGACGAAGGCGGGGCCTTCCCCTCGGCAATCCACGGGCTGGGTCTGCTGCTGATCAGCTACATGGCGCTGTCGGGCACCATTTACTACGTCATGTCGCTCTTTGGCCTCGGCCGGGCGCCCGCGGTCCATCTGCTGATGGAACTGCACGGGCTTTTCGGCAACGTGGTCTGGGCCTACCTGATCGGCCATGCGGCGCTGGCGCTGCTGCACCATGTCACCCGCAATCTGCCGCTCAACGTCATGTGGTCGCTGAAAAGCTGAGCGGCCCTACCTCGGGTCGGCCCCACGCGGGCCGCCCGAGATGGCCAACGTGACATCGCGCAGCGCAGCGATGGGCGGCAACGACCCCGGAACCGCGAAATAGCGCGACCGCCAGTCGGGGCCGAATTTCTGCTTGAACGCGCGCAGCCCGGCGAAGTTGTAGAAGGCCCCGCCATACTTGAACAGGACCGATCCGAAGCGGTTCCAGAGCCGGGCGCCGTACTTGACCTCTAGCCCCGCCAGCGGCGCCATGCCCAGGCTGAACTGCTGCGTTCCCTCGTAGCGCAGGCGCTCCATCAGCGCGATGAACAGGAACTGCATCACATTGCCGGGCGCATCCGGACCAAAGCGCATCAGGTCGATGGTGGCGCAACGACGCGTGCCGGTTTCCAGCACGTTGGCAAAGGCCACCACCTGCCCGTCGCGCTTCACCAGCGCCAGCCGGAACCGCTGCAGATAGTCCGGGTCGAACCGGCCGACCGAAAAGCGCTTTTCCCGCCCGCGCTTTTCCGAAAGCCAGGCGTTGGAGATTCCGGCCAGCCGCGCCATCAGTTCGGGCGCATGCGGCGGCGCGACCAGTTCAAAGGACATCCCCTCGCGCTGAAGCTGGTTGTAGGCCGCCCGCATCGCCTTGAACCGCCGCCCCGAGAGCGCAAAATCGCCAAGCGACACGATGGCCTCTTCGCCGATCTTGTTCACCGTCAGCCCCATCTCGACCCAGATCGGCAAATAGGCGTCGGTGACCTCGTAGAACACCGGACGACAGCCCGCGGCATAGGCGGCATCGAAGAAGGCCCAGGCCAGATCGCGTACCCGGTCCTTCGGGCCCACCGGGTCGGAATAGGCGATCCACGATTTGCCCTGGACGCCATACATGATGAACGCGTCTTCATCATCCGAGAAGAAGAAGGTCTTGTCGCCGCTCAGCGCCAGGTTGGCCAACGGCATGTCCTGCGCGGCCACGATGGCGCGCGCCTTTTCCAGCGTTGCGGGGTCCGCCAACTGGCTGTGGGCCCGGGCGGGTTGCATCGCGATATAGGTCAGCGCCGCGATCATGACGGCGGTGGCCACCAGCGCCGCCCGCAGCGCCCGCGGCGCGTTGGCATCCGACGAGAAATGCGTCAGCAACTGGTTGGCGTAGTAGGGCGTGTGCTCATGCGTGAGAAAGAGCAGGACGACCGCCGTCAACCCGATCGCGGCGATCAGCGCGAACCAGGCGGGCGACAGCAGGTTCTGCGTCAGGCGCGCGGCGCGGGTGAACTCGCCCCGGATCGGGGCGAGCAGCACGGCGCCGGCCAGAAGGATGCCCGCGCTGACCAGGTTGAACCCGTTCAGGACCGAAGCGATCGCCCCGCCCACCAGCGCCGCCTCGGTCAGCCAGAACGCCGCCGAGATGCGCCGCATCAAGCCCTGCGCCAGCAGGATCATCGTCATCCCCAGCACGGCCGACAGCATCGCGCCGCCTTCCAGCAGGATCGCGGTGATCACGTCATCCGGGTCAACCTCGCTGGGCCGGACCGAGGGCAGGATCGCCAGCAGCAGCAGGTAAGACCCCAGCCCCAGCACGGTCGCCCCCGCAGCACCGGGCGCGATGCTGGTCAGCACCCGGCTGACCGGGGCCATCGTGTCCGACACCTCGCCCAGCATCCGGGCCAGCGGCCCGCGCGCCAGCCGCGCCTCGTTGACCGAAATGACGACCATCGCCAGCACGAAGGGCGCAAGATAGTAGATCATGCGGAACAGCAGCAGCGCCGTGGCCGCCTGTTCGACGCTGACGCTGGCGGGCAGCGCCGTGATGACGACGCTTTCGAACACCCCGATCCCGCCCGGCACGTGGCTCAGCACCCCGATCATGGCAGCGGTGGCGAAGATCACGAGGAAGGTGACGAAATCCGGCGCGCCCGCGGGCAGCAGAACGTAAAGCGCCAGTGCCGCCATGCAGGTGTCGATCGCGGTAAAGGCCAACTGCCCCAGCAGGATCCCCGGCGACGGGGCGCGCAGTTCCAGCCGCCAGACCCTCAGCGCCCGGCCCGCCACCGACGCCGCGCCCAGCACCGCAACCGTGGCCAGCAGCGCCAAGAGCGCGATCAGCCGCATCCGTTCCGGGGCGATCCCCACGAATTCGGTCAGCGCCGCGGGGTGATAGACCAGCGAGGCAAGCCCGATGACGCTGATCCCCACCCCGAAGGCCAGCGACACGAAGGTCGAGATCGCCGCCACTTCCAGCGCATTCAGCCCGAACGCGGAATAGATCCGGTAGCGCACCGCGCCGCCCGACAGCACCGAGATGCCGATGGTGTTGCCCAGCGAATAGCCAAGGCAGGCGCCCAGCGCCACAACGGGAAACGGCAGCTTCTTTCCCATGTGGCGCAGGGCCGACCAGTCATAGCCGATCAGCGCCGAATAGCTGGCCGCGGTGGCCGCAAAGGCCGCCAGCAGCACGCCCAGCGGCACCTGCTTGGCGTCGGCGATAACATGGCGCAGGTTGATCGGCGCCAGCAGGTGATAGAGAGCGCCGATGCCCGCGGCAAAGAGCCCGATCCCGACAAGGAATGGCGCGGCCTTGCGCAGACGCTCCAGAACCGTCGAGCGGGGCACGGCGTGGTCAGTGTGTACGTCCTGCGTCATCCATATCGCCCGGTCATGGCCCTGCGGCGCGGTTCGGGCCGTCGCGGTCCCGGGGCCCGCGTTGCGGCGCGCGACAGATGCCCCGCAGTTGCCCCAAAATCAAGGGCCGCCCGTCACGGCTGCACAAGTTCCGCGCAACGTCATGAACAGCT
>DAIEJF010000021.1 GCA_027351005.1 Paracoccaceae bacterium
CGACCCAGCCCCCCCCTCGCCGCGCCGCCCTGCCTGCCGGGATCTGGGCGCTTGGCTTCGTCTCGTTGCTGATGGATGTCTCGTCCGAGATGATCCACGCGCTGTTGCCGGTCTATCTGGTGGTGGTGCTGGGGGCGAGCACGCTGGAAGTGGGCGTGATCGAGGGGATCGCCGAGGCGACGGCGGCCGTCACCAAGGTGTTTTCCGGCGCGCTGAGCGACTGGCTGGGGCGGCGCAAGCTGCTGGCGGCGGTGGGCTACGGGCTGGCCGCGGTGGTGAAGCCGGTGTTTCCGCTGGCCCCCTCGCTGGACTGGGTGGTGGCCGCGCGGTTCGCCGACCGGGTCGGCAAGGGCATCCGCGGTGCCCCGCGCGATGCGCTGGTGGCCGACATCGCCCCGCCCGACCAGCGCGGCGCGGCCTTCGGGCTGCGGCAATCGCTGGATACGGTGGGGGCCTTTCTGGGCCCGGTCGGTGCCATGGTGCTGATGTGGGCCACGGGCAATGCGTTCCGGGCGGTGTTCTGGGTGGCGGTGGTTCCGGCGGTGCTGTCGGTGCTGCTGCTTCTGGTTGCGGTGCGCGAGCCGCCGCACCGCGCCCCCGGGCCGGTGCGCCTGCCGCTGCGGCGGGCCGATCTGGGCCGGCTGTCGCGGCGGTACTGGCAGGTGGTGGGGGTGGCCGCGCTGTTTACGCTGGCGCGGTTCAGCGAGGCGTTCCTGATCCTGCGCGCGCAGTCGGTGGCACTGCCCGACGATCTGATCCCCGGCGTCCTGGTCGCGATGAACCTGGCCTATGCGCTGTCGGCCTATCCGGTGGGGCGGCTGTCGGATGCGATGGACCGGCGCGCGCTGCTGCTGGTGGGGCTGGGGCTGCTGGTGCTGGCCGATCTGGTGCTGGCGGCGGCGGGCGGGGTGGCGGCGCTTCTGGTCGGCGCGATGCTCTGGGGGCTGCACATGGGCTTTACCCAGGGCACCCTGGCCACGCTGGTGGCCGACGAGGCGCCCGAGACGCTGCGCGGCACGGCCTTCGGCATGTTCAACCTGGTCGTCGGCGCGGCGCTGCTGGCGGCCAGCGCGCTGGCGGGGGGGCTGTGGACGGCGGGCGGGCCGCAGGCGACCTTCCTCGCCGGGGCGGGCTTTGCGGTGCTGTCGGGGATCGGGCTGGTCTGGCTGCGGCGGCCAGCGTCTCGGGGGGCGGGTTGAGACCCGCGCCACGGCGTCGCAGGTCCCGCCACGTCTGCTGCGCGGCCTTGCCGGGCCCGCGCGCCGTCCTAGGTGGCGCGCGGCGAGGGCAGGATGCAACAGACGAACGACAATGGCAGCGCGGCCGCGCGGGTGACGGTGTGGTATGACAGCGGCTGCCCGCTGTGCACGCGCGAGATCGCGCTGATGCGGCGGCTGGACCGGCGCGGCGCCATCCAGTTTGTCGATGCCTGCGACCCGGCGGCGGACTGCCCGCTGGACCGCGCCGAGATCCTCGCCCGGTTCCATGCGCGCGAGGGTGGTCGCCTGCTGTCGGGGGCCGCGGCCTTCGCGGCCATGTGGCGGGCCATTCCGCTGCTGCGTCCGCTGGGGCTTCTGGCCGGGCTGCCGGGGCTGCGGGGCGGGTTCGAGCTGGGCTATCGCGGGTTCCTGCGGCTGCGCCCGCGGCTGCAACGGCTGTTCCGCTGAGGCGCAGGATCAGCCCCGCAGCACGGTGCCCAGCAGCGGGTTGGGAAAGCGGCGGGCGCGGGTGACGGCCAGGAAGGTCTCGGCGATCCCGTCAAGCCGGGCGGCCTCGGTCAGCACGCCGGTCTGCAACTCGTCGCGCACCACGATCGGCGGGATGACCGCAAGCCCCGCATCCTCGCGCGCAAGCAGACGCATCATGGCCATGTCATCGGCCTCGGCCGCGATCACCGGGGTGACGCCCAGCCGGGCGGCCAGCGCGTCGAACCCGGCCCGCAGCGCGGTTTCGGACGAGGGCAGGATCAGCGGCGCCGTGGCCAGAAGCGTGCGCAGCGGCGGCGCGGGCCGACCCACGCGGGTCGGCGTGCCGATCAGGCTGACGGGCTGTTCGTCCAGCCGGTGGACCAGCCAGGGGCTGGCCGCATCGCGCGCGGGTGGCAGGTTGGTCAGCACCACGTCCAGCGCCAGCGCCTCGAGCCCGCGCAACAGTTCCCCCTGCGAGCCCGAGCGCAGCACCACCTCGACATCCGCGCGCCCGATCAGCGGGCGCAGGAACTGAAGCTGGAAGTTGCGCGACAGCGTTGCCAGCGCCCCCACCCGCAACACCTGCCGCCCCCGCGCCGCATCGCGCAGCGTGGCGGTCAGGTCGTCGGCGGTGCGAAAGATCGATTCCGCATGGTCCAGCGCGATCCGCCCCGCCTCGGTCAGCACAAGGCCGCGGCCCCGGCGTTCGAACAGCGCATGGCCCAGACTGTCTTCCAGCGTCCGGATCTGGCTGGACAGCGCCGATTGCGACAGGTTCAGCCGCCGCGCCGCACCGGTCAGCGTGCCATCGGTGGCAACGGCGCGGAAGAGGCGCAGGTGATGCAGGTTGAGCAGGCTCATTCTTCGATCATACAGAACGGTTTCCGCCATAATATGTAATTTTATTGAAGTCAGGCAACCGCTATCTGCACCCTCATCCTGTGTCAGCGGAGTGGTCCGATGGTCTTGCCGATCTCCCTTCTTGCCCCGATCCCCGTGCTTGCCGTGGCCTTGCTGGCCCGCACCCGCCCCGGCACCCGCCCGGCCCCGGTGCCGCGCCTGGCCGAAGCGGCGGCGCTGGCCGCGCTTGGGCTGGCGGCGGGGGGCGTGGCGCAGCTACTGCTGGCCGGCCCGATCCGGCTTGTGGGCGATCTGGTATCGGTCCGGCTGGATGCGGTCAGCGCCACGATGGCGCTGCTGGTGGGGTTCGTGGGTTGGGTCGTGGTGCGCTATTCGCGGACCTACCTTGACGGCGAGCCGCGCGAGGGGCTGTTCCATGCCCGGCTGCTGGCCACGCTGGCGGTGGTGCTGACGCTGGTGCAATCGGGAAGCCTTGCGGTTCTGGCGGCGGGCTTCGTCGTGGCGGGGGCGGGGCTGCGCAGCCTGTTGCTGTTCTATCCCGAGCGGGCGGCGGCGCGGCGGGCGGCGGCCAAGTTCAGCCGGGTCTGGGGCGCGGGCGATGCCGCGCTGATCGCGGCCTCGGGGCTTCTGTGGCTGGCCTTCGGCACGCTTGACGTGGCGCAGCTGTCTGCGCTGGCCGGTGGCGGGTTGCCTGCCACGGCGCAGGTGGCGGTGGCGCTCTTGGTGCTGGCGGCGGCGCTGAAAACGGCGGCCTTCCCGCTGCACGGCTGGCTGACCGAGGTGATGGAGGCGCCGACGCCGGTGTCGGCCCTGCTGCATGCGGGGGTCATCAATGGCGGCGGCTTCCTGCTGATCCGGCTGGCCGGGTTGATGCAGGCCAGCCCCGGCGCGATGGCGACGCTGGTGATGCTGGGCGGGCTGACGGCGCTGTTCGGGGCGGCGGTGATGCTGACCCAAAGCGCGGTGAAGACGGCGCTGGCCTGGTCGACCGTGGCGCAGATGGGCTTCATGCTGCTGCAATGCGGGCTTGGGCTCTGGCCGCTGGCGCTGCTGCACATCGTGGCGCACGCGCTTTACAAGGCGCATGCCTTCCTGTCCTCGGGCGGGGCGGTGCGGGCGGTGGCGGCGGTACGGCGGCCCGGCCCGGTGGCGGTGCCGGGGGGCATGGCGGTGGCGCGGGCCTTCGCGCTGGCGCTGGCGCTTTACGCGGTGGTGGCGGCGGGCTTCGACACGCTGGTCGCACACAAGTCGCCGCAGGCGCTGGCGCTGGGGGCGATCCTGGTGTTCGGGGTGGCCTATCTGGTGGCGCAGGGTCTGGCCGATGCGGCGCCGCGGGCGCTGATGCGGCGGACGGGGGCGGCCTCGGTCGCGGCGACGCTGGCCTATTTCGCCTTCCAGGGCGTGGCGCTGACGCTCTGGGGGCCCTACCTACCCGCGGCGCCGGTGCCGGGGTCGCTGGAATGGGGGCTGATCGTGCTGGCGCTGGCCTCGTTCGGGCTGGTCGCGGTGGCGCAGGCGCTGTTCCCGCTCTGGTCGCATCACCCGGCGGCGGCGGGGCTGCGCGTGCACCTTGCCAACGGGCTGTACCTCAACGCGCTGTTTGACCGGATCACCGGCGGTTTCCGGGCCGCCAACCCCAACTGAGCTGCGGAGAGACCGATGTTCATGAAACATGCACAGATCGCGCCGGTCCGGGTTTCGGCCTTGCTGGCGGCGGCCGAAGCCGCGGCGCGGGCGATCCCGCCCGCCTTCCCGCTGGAAGCCACGGTGGCGGTGAACCCCTTCCTGGGCCAGGCGGCCGAGGATCTGCCCACGGCCGCCGCGCGGCTGGCGCGGGTGGCCGGGGTGCGGCTGACCCTGCCGCGGGCCGAACGGGCCGCCGCGGTCACCGCGGGCGAGATCAGCGACGATGACCTGGCCGCCGCGCTTATCGCCTGCCGGTCGCCGGTGAAGCCGGTGGACCTGGCCGCGCTGAAGGCCGCCCTGCCGCGGGACACGGCCGCGCCGGTGGCGCTGCCCACGCTGGCCGATCTTGCCGCGCGGGCCACGGGAACCGACTGGCCCGGGGTGATCGGGCGGAGCCTGGGGCTCTGGGCTGCCGGGCAGTTCGACCGGGGGCAGGCGCTCTGGTCGCCCACGCCAGGGCAGGGGGCCTATGCCGCCTGGCGGCAATGGGCCATCCATGACCTGACGCCGGGCATCGCGGGGCTTGCGGGCTTCTGCGCCCATGTGGCCGCAGCCCCCGACACTGCCGACCGGGCGATCCTGCGCGCGGCCGACCGGCTGGAGCTGTCCGAGGCGGCGGCCGAGACCGCCTTTCACCGGCTTCTGGCTGATCTGGGCGGCTGGGCGCAGCACGCGCGGTGGCTTCTGTGGGAGGCCGAACGGGCCGGGGGCAGCGACACGACGCTGACCGACATGCTGGCGATCCGGCTGGTATGGGAGGAAGCCCTGCTGTGCCATCTGCCCGCGCTGGCCGACCCCTGGGCCGAGGTGGCGCAGGCCCATGCCGCGCCGCTGGCGCCGACCCCCGATCAGGTGATCGACGCGATCCTGCAAGACGCCGCCGAGCGGGCGCATCAGCGCCAGCTTGCCGGGCGGCTGACCGGGCCTGCACCCGCGGCCACGGCCGCGCGGCCGCAGATGCAGGCGGCCTTCTGCATCGACGTGCGTTCGGAAGTGTTCCGCCGCGCGCTGGAAGCGCAGGCGCCGGGCATCGCGACGCTGGGCTTTGCCGGCTTCTTCGGGCTGCCGGTCGCGCATGTCGCCTCGGGCAGTGAAGAGGCCGCGCCGCATCTTCCGGTGCTTCTGGCGCCGCGGCTGCGGGCGACAAGCCACGCCGCCCCCGCCGACGAGGCGGCGGGGCGGATCGCCGCCCGCGCCACCCGCGCCTGGGGCCGGTTCCGGCAGGCGGCGGTGTCGTCCTTTGCCTTCGTCGAGGCGGCAGGGGTCGGCTATGGCTGGAAACTGCTGGCCGATGCGCTGCACCGGCCGCATCCGGCGCACCCCGCCCCGGCGCCCCGGCTTGCGGTGGCGCTGAGCGCAGCCGAGAAGGCCGCGACCGCCGCGACGGTGCTGAAGGCGATGAGCATGACCGAAGGCCTGGCGCCGCTGGTGCTGCTGATCGGGCATGGCGCGCAGGTCGCCAACAACCCGCAGGAAAGCGGCTATCACTGCGGCGCCTGCGGCGGGCAGACGGGCGAGGTTTCGGCCCGGCTGCTGGCCGACCTGCTGAACGACCCGGAAACCCGGGCCGGGCTGCTGGGCCACGGCATCGCGCTGCCTGCCGATACGCGCTTTGTCGCGGGGCTGCATGACACCACCACCGACCGCGTGACGCTGTTCGCCGCCCCGGGCGAGCCGTTGGGGCAGGCCGAAGCCTGGCTGGCGGGCGCCGGTACGCTGGCGCGGGCCGAACGGGCGCAGCGGCTGCCGGGCGCCACCGCCGCCACCATCGCGCGGCGGGCACAGGACTGGGCCGAGGTGCGGCCGGAATGGGGCCTTGCGGGCTGCGCGGCCTTCATCGCGGCGCCGCGGGCTGCGACCGCGGGCGTCGATCTGGGCGGGCGGGCCTTCCTGCACAGCTACGACTGGCGCGCCGACGCGGGCTTTGCCACGCTGGAACTGATCCTGACGGCGCCCGTTGTGGTGGCAAGCTGGATCGGGCTGCACTACTACGGCGCGACCGTGGCGCCCGGCCTTTTCAGCAGCGGCAACAAGCTGATCCACAATGTCGTGGGCGGCATCGGCGTGGTGCAGGGCAACGGCGGCACGCTGTGCGCCGGGCTGCCGCTGCAGGCGGTGCATGACGGGGTGGGCCGGGTGCATGCGCCGCTGCGGCTGTCGGTGCTGATCGAGGCCCCGCCCGAGGCGATCGGGCAGATCCTGTCCCGGCATCCGCAGGTCCGCCAGTTGTTCGACAACGGCTGGCTGCACCTTTTCGCGCTGGAAGAGGGGCGGATGGCGGCGCGTTACCGGCCGGGTGGGGGCTGGGGCGCGCTCTGACCTGCGGGCCCGCGTCTGGGCAGATGCGGGCAGTGTTGCAGTGCAGAAAGTCAAAAAAGTATCGGCGCCCTGCCTGCCGCGTGGTAGCGCAGGGCGCCGTTGCAGGGCATTCTTCCCCTCAAGCCGCCCAGCACGCGGCATCCGGCGGGCCGCGAAACCGGCCTGACCGGAAGAAGGGAGGGGGGGAATGCAACCAGACCTGGAAGTCGTCCAGATCGGACAGGGCCAGTCCTTTGCGGCCTGGGAACATGGCTACCCCTGGCACACGGTGCGCTGGCATTTCCACCCGGAATGCGAAATCCACTACGTCGCCGCCACCTCGGGGCGCTATTTCGTGGGCGATTTCATCGGCGAATTCGCCCCCGGCAACCTGGTGATGACGGGGCCGAACCTGCCGCACAACTGGATCAGCCATGTCGCTGCCGACGAGACGGTGGCGCTGCGCAGCCGGGTGATCCAGTTTCCCGAAACCTTCCTGACGCGGGTGGCGGATCTGTTCCCCGAAACTGCGGGCGTCACCGCGCTGGTCGAGACAAGCCGCCGGGGCGCGCTGTTCTCGGCGGCGTGTTCGGCGGATTGCGCGCCGCTGATCGCAGAGCTGGTGGCCACGCGCGGCGCCCGGCGGGCGGGCCTGTTCCTGGATCTGATGGCGCGGCTTGCCGCTGACCGCGGGGTGCGTGTGCTGGCCTCGGACAGCTATCGACCCGATCCCTCGGGCTTCATGACGGCGGGCGTCAACCGGGCGCTGCGCTACATCAACGAGAACCTGACCGAGGATTTCGGCGAGGCCGACCTTGCCCGCTGCGCGGATCTGTCGGTCGCGGCCTTCTCGCGCAGCTTCCGCCGCCATACCGGCATGGGCGTGGTGGAATATGTCAACCGCCTGCGCATCAACCTGGCCTGCCAGATGCTGATGAACGAGCGTGACCGTGCGGTGACCGAAATCTGCTATGCCGTGGGCTTCAACAACGTGTCGAATTTCAACCGCCACTTCCTGAAACAGAAGGGTGTATCGCCAAGCCGCTTCCGCGCCCTCTGGAGCGAGAACCGCGCCGTGGCTGCCTGAGCTGACCGACATCGCAACCGGATGGCCGCGCCCGAACGTCCCCGGGCGGCGAACGGCCAGGGTGTGCCCGCCTGCGGGCAGGCCCGAACGGGACATGACCGGACCATGCGCCGGGGCCCGCAGCGGGGCCCGGGTGCACCAACCGAAGGGAGGAAGACCATGAAGAAGACACTTGCGGGCCTCGCCGTTCTGACGCTGGCCGCCGAGCTGACAAGCGCGGGCAGCGCGCTGGCGGCCGGGGCAACGGTGGCGTTCCTGATGCCCGACCAGGCCTCGACCCGCTACGAGCAGCACGACTATCCCGGCTTCAAGGCCGAGATGGCGAAGCTTTGCGCCGATTGCACGGTGATCTACCAGAACGCCAACGCCGACGCGAACCTGCAACAGCAGCAGTTCAACTCGGTCCTGTCGCAGGGCGCCAAGGTGGTCGTTCTTGACCCGGTGGATTCGAAGGCTGCCGCCTCGCTGGTGGCGCTGGCGCAATCGCAGAATGTGAAGGTCATTGCCTATGACCGCCCGATTCCCGACAAGGCGCCGGACTACTATGTCTCGTTTGACAACAAGGGGATCGGCAAGGCCATCGCGCAATCGCTTGTCGACCATCTGAAGGCCAGCGGCGTTCCGGCCGGCGCGGGCATCCTGGAAATCAACGGCTCGCCCACCGATGCGGCGGCGGGGCTGATCCGCGACGGCGTGCACGAGGCGCTGAAGGATTCGGGCTACAAGACCCTGGCCGAATTCGACACGCCCGAATGGGCGCCGCCGAAGGCGCAGCAGTGGGCCGCGGGCCAGATCACCCGCTTCGGCGCCGAGATCAAGGGCGTGGTCGCCGCCAATGACGGCACCGGCGGCGGCGCCATCGCCGCGTTCAAGGCGGCGGGCGTGAACCCGGTGCCGCCGGTCACCGGCAATGACGCCACCATCGCCGCGCTGCAACTGATCATCGCGGGCGACCAGTACAACACGATCTCGAAGCCGTCGGAAATCGTGGCAGCGGCGGCGGCCAAGGTCGCGGTGGACTTCCTGCATGGCAAGACGCCCGCAGCCAAGACGACGCTTTACGGCGCGCCGTCCGAACTCTTCGTGCCCGCCGTTGTGACCGCCAAGAACATCAAGGCGGAAATCTTCGACAAGGGCATCCAGACGGCGGCGGAAATCTGCACCGCGGAATATGCTGCGGCCTGTGCCAAGCTGGGCATCAAGTGACAAGACGGCCCGGCCGGGACAGTCCGGCCGGGCCCCTTTGCGGGAGGACGGGGATGACCGACAGCCCAAAGTCTCCGCGCGGCGCGCCGATCCTGAGCCTGCGCGGGATATCCAAGACCTTCGGGGCGGTTTCGGCCCTGACCGACATCGAGCTGGACATCCACGCGGGCGAGGTCGTGGCCCTGGTGGGTGACAACGGCGCGGGGAAATCCACGCTGGTGAAGGTGCTGGCCGGGGTGCACCGCCCCAGCGCGGGCACGATCCGCGTGGGCGGGCAGGAGGTCACGCTGGACAGCCCGGCGCGCGCGATGCAGCTGGGCATCGCCACGGTCTATCAGGACCTGGCGCTTTGCGAGAACCTGGACGTGGTGGCGAACCTGTTCCTGGGCCACGAGCTGTCACCCTGGAACCTCGACGAGGTGGCGATGGAGGTCCGCGCCTGGACCCTGTTGCAGGAACTGGCCGCGCGCATCCCCTCGGTGCGCGAACCCATCGCCTCGCTCTCGGGCGGGCAGCGGCAGACGGTGGCCATCGCGCGTTCGCTGCTGCTGGACCCGCGCATCATCATGCTGGACGAACCCACCGCCGCGCTTGGCGTGGCGCAGACGGCCGAGGTGCTGAACCTGATCGAACGTGTCCGCGACCGCGGCCTGGGCGTCATCATGATCAGCCACAACATGGAAGACGTGCGCGCCGTGGCCGACCGCATCGTGGTGCTGCGCCTGGGGCGCAACAACGGCATCTTCGACCGCAGCGCCAGCCATCAGGAACTGGTCGCGGCCATCACCGGCGCCAACGACAATTCGGTTTCCCGCCGCATGGAACGCAAGGAGGCGCGGACATGACTGCCCCGCTTGACCGTGCCGATCAGAGGCTGCGCGCCGATGACGGCCTGACCGGCGCGCTGCGCGCCTTCTTCGACCGGGTGCGCGCGGGCGACCTGGGGATGCTGCCGGTGGTGGTGGGGCTGGTGGTGATTTCCGCCGTCTTCACCGCGCTGAACCCGGTGTTCCTGGTTCCCAACAACCTGGTGAACCTGCTGTTCGACTGCGCGACCGTGGGCATCATCTCGCTGGGCGTGGTCTGCGTGCTGCTGGTGGGCGAGATCGACCTGTCCATCGGCTCGATGAGCGGGCTGGCCTCGGCCATGGTCGGCACGCTCTGGGTGAACGAGGGCTGGCCCATCGGCTTTGCGATCCTGTCGGCGGTGCTGGTGGGCGCGCTGGTCGGCTGGATCTATGCCAGCCTGTTCAGCCGACTGGGGATGCCCAGCTTCGTTGCCACGCTGTCGGGGCTGCTGGGCCTTCTGGGGCTGCAACTCTATATCCTCGGCCCCACCGGCTCGATCAACCTGCCGTTCGAAAGCCCCTTCGTGCGCTTCGGGCAACTGATGATCATGCCGCACTGGTTCTCGCACCTTGCGGCGCTGGTGCCGGGGGTGGTGATCCTGGCCACCGGGCTTCGGCGGCGGGCACGGCGGCTGCGGGCGAACCTGTCGGCCCCGGCCCCGACGGGGCTGATCCTGAAGGCGGTGGTGCTGAGCGCGGCGCTGGAATTCGCGGTCTGGTACCTGAACCTGGGCCGCGGGGTGCCGTGGATGTTCGGGCTGTTCGTTCTGCTGGTGGTGGCCCTGGACTACGGGCTGACCCACACCAAATGGGGCCGCTCGGTGCTGGCCGTGGGCGGCAACCGCGAGGCCGCACGCCGTGCCGGGATCAACGTCGCCCGCATCCATGCCACGGCCTTCATGCTCTGCGCCTCGCTTGCGGCGCTGGGGGGCACGCTGTCGGCCGCGCGTCTGGCCTCGTCAAGCCAGCAGGCGGGCACCGGCGACGTGAACCTGAACGCCATCGCCGCGGCCGTGATCGGGGGCACCAGCCTGTTCGGCGGCCGTGGCAGCGCCTGGTCGGCCCTTCTGGGGGTGATCGTGATCCAGGCCATTTCCTCGGGGCTGACGCTTCTGAACCTCAGCTCCTCGCTGCGTTACATGATTACCGGGGCCGTGCTGGCCATCGCGGTGATCGTCGACTCCCTCGCCCGCCGCTCGCGCATCTCGCATGGCCGGGCCTGACCGAAGGAAGGATACCATGTCTCTGCCTCTTGCCGGAAAGGTCGCCGCCGTCACCGGCGCGGCCTCGGGGATCGGCCTCGCCTGTGCGCGGGCCATGCTGGCCGCCGGGGCCCGGGTGGTGCTGATCGACCTCGCCGAAGACCGCCTGGCCGCCGTGGCGGCCGACCTGGGCCCGCAGGCCCTGCCGCTGACCATCGACCTGCTGAACCCCGACAGCGTGGCAGGCATGATGCCCGCCCTGCTGGCGCGGACCGGGCAGCTTGACATCTTCCACGCCAATGCCGGGGCCTATGTCGGCGGCGACGTGGTGACCGCCGATCCCGATCAATGGGACCGGATGCTGAACCTGAACGTCAACGCGGCCTTCCGCTCGATCCAGGCGGTGCTGCCGCATATGGTGGGGCGCAAGACCGGCGACATCCTTGTCACCTCGTCCATCGCGGGGGTGGTGCCGGTGGTCTGGGAGCCGGTCTACACCGCCTCGAAATTCGCGGTGCAGGCCTTCGTGCACACCATCCGCCGCCAGCTTGCACCGCACGGCCTGCGGGTGGGGGCGGTGCTGCCGGGGCCGGTGGTCACGGCGCTGCTGGATGACTGGCCCAAGGCCAAGATGGACGAGTCGCTGGCCAACGGCAGCCTGATGCAGCCCGAGGACGTGGCCGAGGCGGTGCTGTTCATGCTGACGCGCCCGCGCAACGTGACGATCCGCGACCTTGTGATCCTGCCCGGCAGCGTCGATCTCTGACGCGGCCTGCCCACCCTGCCTGACGGAGCCCGCCCGTGACCCAAAGCCCCGCCCCCTGCGTGATCGGCGTCGATGTCGGAACCGGCAGCGCCCGTGCCGGCGTGTTCGACCTGTCCGGCCGCATGCTGGGGGCGGGCAAGCGCGACATTGCGCTGTTCCGCGGCCCCGGCCCGATGGTCGAGCAATCCTCGGCCGACATCTGGGCCGCCGTCTGCCACGCGGTGCGCGCCGCGGTGGCCGAAGCCGGGGTGGCGCCCGCGGCGGTGCGGGGGATCGGCTTTGACGCCACCTGTTCGCTCGTGGTGCTGGGCGAGGGCGGGCGGCCCTTGCCCGTGGGCCCGTCGGAAGACCCCGCGCGCGACATCATCGTGTGGATGGATCACCGCGCCCTGGCCGAGGCCGAGCGGATCAACGCGATGGGCCATCGCGTGCTGGATTATGTCGGCGGCCGCATCTCGCCGGAGATGGAGACGCCAAAGCTCCTCTGGCTCAAGACGCACCGGCCGCAGGTCTTCGCGGCGGCCCGGGCCTTCTTCGACCTGGCCGATTTCCTGACCTGGCGGGCCACCGGCAATCTGGCGCGGTCGACCTGCACGGTGACCTGCAAATGGACCTATCTTGCGCATGAGCGGGCCTGGGATGCGGGCTACTTCCGCGCCATCGGCCTGGGCGAGCTGGCGGACGAGGGCTTTGCGCGGATCGGCACAACCATCCTGGACCCTGGCACCCCGGTGGGGGCGGGGCTGACGCCCGCGGCGGCGGCCGACCTGGGCCTGCGTCCCGGCACCGCGGTTTCGGCCGGGATGATCGACGCGCACGCGGGCGGGATCGGCACCGTGGGCGTGGCGGGCGGCCCGCAAACCACGATGGCCTATGTCTTCGGCACCTCGTCCTGCACCATGACCTCGACAGCAGCGCCGGTCTTCGTGCCCGGCGTCTGGGGGCCCTATTTCTCGGCCATGGTGCCGGGGCTCTGGCTGAACGAGGGCGGGCAATCCGCCGCGGGTGCGGCGATCGAGCAGTTGCTGGCCAGCCACCCTGCCGCCCCTGCGGCCACCGAGGCCGCGCGGGCCGCGGGGCTGTCGCTGCCCGCGCATCTGGCGCGCCGCGCGGTGGCTGCGGCGGGTGGCGCGTCGGACTGCGTGCGGCTGGCGCGCGGGCTGCATGTGGTGCCGGAATACCTGGGCAACCGCGCGCCCTTCGCCGACCCCCACGCGCGGGCCATCGTCAGCGGCCTGGGGATGGAGCGCGATGAAGACAGTCTGGCCGCGCTGTACATCGCCGGGCTCTGCGGCATCGGCTACGGGCTGCGCCAGATCCTTGACGCGCAGGCCGCCGCCGGGGCGACGGTGGACCGCATCGCCATCAGCGGCGGGGCCGGGCAATCGGACCTGGTGCGGCAGATCCTGGCCGATGCCACCGGCACGCCGGTGATCGCGGTCACCGCCGAGGAGCCCGTTCTGCTGGGCGCCGCGATCCTGGGCGCGGCGGCGGCCGGGGCGGTGCCCGATGTGGTCGGCGGCATGGCCCGGATGACGGCGCAGGGGGCCGCCTATGACCCGGCGCGCGGCGAGATCGCGCTGATCCACGATGCGCGGCGCCCCGCCTTCACCGCCCTGCAGGCCGCCGCGCGCGAGATCCGCCGCTACGACCCCTGAACCGGCTGCGCCTTGGGGGTGATCCGCCGCGCGGAATTGCGTAAGCTGGGCGCATGACCCGCCCCGCCCCCGATCCTGCCCGTTCGCTTTACGACCCCGACCCCGAGGCGGCGGACGACCTGTGGTTCCTGCCGCCCGCCACCCCGCTTGACCCCGATCTGCCGCCCCTGCCGCGCGCCGAGCAGGGCGATCTGACGGGCCTCGCGGAATGGGAGGCCGCGCAGGCCGCGCTGGCGGTGGAACTGGCGCAGACCGCGGCGCGGTTCGGCGCGCTGGACGAACGGCTGCGCCACGCGGGCGAGGGCGCGCGGCAGCGGCTGGCGCTGCTCGAGGTGGCGGAACTGTCCTGGCACGCGGGCGACCGCATCGGGCCCGACAGGCTGGCGCTCTGGGTGGGGTTGCGGCTGGCGGGGGCGCAGGACGACGCGCAGGCCCTGGCGCGGGCAGGCTGGGCGGTGCGGCGGCTGACCGGCGGGCCCGGGCCGCTGGACGGCGGGGCCGGGGGTCTTGCCGCCTTTCTCGGGCGGCAGGAGGCGGGGGCCGACCTGCCGGGGCGGCTGGATGACTGGGCGGCGGCGCTTGGCGCAGGGGCCAC
>DAIEJF010000061.1 GCA_027351005.1 Paracoccaceae bacterium
CCGGCTGACCCATGTGGCCGACTTGCCCAACCCCGAGGATCTGGTGCGCCGCCTGCAATCGGCGCCTCCCCCGCCCCCCGGCCCCGGCGGGGGCGCCCCGATGGGCGGCGGTCCGGGCCCCGGCGCGCTGACCCAGGCGCAGGGCCGGATGCAGGCGCCGCGGATGGTGCAGCCCTCGGGGGCCGCCACCGCGCTGGCCGAGGCGCCGGAAACGGCGCTGGCCCGCTTTGCGCGCTTCGAACAGGTGGTGGAACTGATCCGCGCCAACCGGGACGTGAAGCTGCTGATCGAGGTGGAAACCGGCCTGCGGCTGGTTCATTACGCCCCCGGCCGGATCGAGTTCGAGCCCGCCCCGCTGGCACCACCCGATCTTGCCGCCCGTCTTGCCCAGCGCCTACAGGCCTGGACCGGGGCGCGCTGGGGTGTGTCGATCGTGGCGGCTGGCGGTGCCCCCACCATCGCCGAAGTGCGCGACGGCGAGCGGCTGGCCGCGATCGCTGCGGCGCGGGACAACCCGCTGGTGCAGGCGGTGCTGGCCGCCTTTCCGCGCGCACAGATCACCGATGTGCGCACCCCAGACGCCCTTGCCCGCGAGGCCGCCGCCGTTGCGCTGCCCGAGGTCGAGGACGAATGGGACCCGTTCGAAGACAGTTGAGAGGGCAGGACATGCTGAAGGGTTTGGGCGGCTTGGGCGACATGGCCCGGATGATGAAGGCCGCGCAGGAGATGCAGGGCAAGATGGAGACGCTGGCCGCCGAGATGGAACGCGTCACCGTCACCGGTGAAGCGGGCGCGGGGTTGGTGCGCGCCACCGCGACGGCCAAGGGGGAACTGACGGGGCTCAGCATCGACCCCGCGATCCTCGTTCCGTCGGAAAAGGAAGTTGTCGAAGACCTGATCCTGGCCGCGATCAAGGATACGCTGGCGCGCGCCCAGTCCCGCTATGCGCAGGAGATGCAGCGCATCACCGCCGAGCTTGGCCTGCCGCCAGACATGAAGCTGCCGTTCTAGCCGATGTCCGACGCCCCGCCCGAGATCGACGCCCTGATCGAGATGCTGGCCCGCCTGCCGGGGCTTGGCCCGCGCTCGGCCCGGCGTGCCGTGCTGCACCTGATCAAGAAGCGCGCCGTGCTGATGGCGCCACTGGCCGAGGCGATGGCCACCGTGGCCCGCTCGGCGCGCGAATGCGTCAACTGCGGTAACATCTCGACCGCAAGCCTCTGCCCGATCTGCAGCGCCGAGAAGCGCGCGACAGGCGAGATCTGCGTGGTCGAGGACGTCGCGGATCTGTGGGCGATGGAGCGCGCGGGCAGCTTCCGGGGGCGGTATCACGTTCTGGGCGGAACGCTCTCGGCGCTGGACGCCGTGGGCCCGGAGGAATTGCGCATCCCCCGGCTGGTCGACCGCATCCCGGCCGAACATGTGACCGAGGTGATCCTGGCCCTGAACGCCACGGTCGATGGGCAGACCACCGCGCATTACATCGCCGAGGCGCTGGAAGGCACCGGCGTCACCGTCACCAGCCTGGCACAGGGGGTGCCGATCGGGGGCGAGCTGGACTATCTGGACGACGGCACGATCAGCGCGGCGCTGCGCGCGCGCAAGCGGTTCTGACCGCGCGGTTCGCGCCCCGAGGAGCTGGGACGAACCTTCCGAAACGTTTCACGCGGGCCAGACGAAAAGGCCCCGGCTTTCGCCAGGGCCCCGCATCCGTTGCGCCCGCGGCGCTCAGTCCTCGTCGTCCTCGTCGTCGTCGCCATGCGGCAGGTTGAAGAAGCTGTCCGCATCCGAATAGTCCTGCGGCCGCTCTTCCTTCTCGCCCAGCGTGAAGTTCTCCAGCCCGGCGATGGCCGAGGGGATCTTCGGCTCGGGCGCCATGCTCAGCGATTGTTCGGTCGACACCAGCTTGCGCCGTTCGTCGTCGGTCATCACCGTGCCTTCGGCGGCCTTGCGGCGGGCGGCCTGCTGCACCGCCATGTCCAGTTCCGACTGGCGGCAAAGCCCCAGCGCCACCGGGTCGATGGGCTGGATGTTGGCGATGTTCCAGTGGGTACGCTCACGGATCGACTGGATCGTGGGCTTCGTGGTGCCCACCAGCTTGCCCACCTGCCCGTCCGACAGTTCGGGGTGGAACTTCACCAGCCACAGGATCGCGGCCGGGCGGTCCTGGCGCTTCGACAGCGGGGTGTAGCGCGGGCCGCGGCGCTTTTCCTCGCCCACGGCGGCGGCGTTGAACTTCAGCTTCAGCCGGTAGGCCGGGTCTTTCTGGCCACGCTCGATCTCGACCGGATCAAGCTGGTTGTTGGCGATCGGGTCGAACCCCTTCACGCCCGCCGCCACGTCGCCATCGGCGATTCCCTGCACCTCAAGCTCGTGCATGCCGCAGAAGGCCGCAATCTGGGAAAAGCTGAGCGTCGTGTTGTCCACCAGCCAGACGGCCGTGGCCTTGGCCATGAGAGGCTTGTCCATCGAAGGCACTCCTTTACAAATCTCTCCCGGGCCGGGAAAACGGCTGCGGCCGGGGCCACGCTTCCACGTTTTCGGGAAATTCGCCCCGTTGTATACCTGCGACGAGGGCCGGAGGAAAGAGAAAATGCGGGCGATTGCGGCGCTGTTGACGGGGCTGTGGGCGGTCCTGGCCGTGCCTGCGCAGGGCACCGAGGTGGCCGGGCGGTTCGATTACTACGTTCTGTCGCTGTCATGGTCGTCGAACTGGTGCCGCCTGACGGGCGATGCGCAACATGCCGCCGAATGTGCCGCAGGGCGTCACCGGCCCTTCGTGCTGCACGGGCTCTGGCCGGAATCGGACACGAGCTACCCGGCAGATTGCCGCACCACCGCCGCCGACCCGTCGAAGGCCGAAACGGCGGCGATGGCCGATGTCATGGGCAGCGCAGGGCTGGCTTGGCACGAATGGCAGAAGCACGGCCGCTGTTCGGGCCTGTCGTCGGGCGATTACTTCGCGCTGGCCCGCAAGGCGTTCACCGCGATCAGCCTGCCCACCGTGCTGCAGCAGTTGAACCATGACGTGCGGGTCAAGCCCTCGGTCGTGGCTGATGCCATCCTGTCTGCCAACCCGCAGCTTTCGCCCGCGGATCTGATCGTCACCTGTGACCAGGGCGCCATCCAGGAGGTGCGGATCTGCCTGACGAAGGACCTGAGCCCCCGCCCCTGCAGCCCGCATGTGGGCCTGACCTGCACCCTGCCCGCAGCCCAACTGGACGCGGTGCGCTGACGACGGCCACCGCGGGCTCGACCGCCTAACCGGCCACCTTCAGCACGATCTTGCCGATATGCCCCGAGCTTTCCAGCCGGGCATGGGCCGCGGCGGCCTCGGCCAGCGGAAATTCCGAATCGATGACCGGCGCCACCTTGCCCGCGGCCAGAAGCGGCCAGACATGGGCCTCCAGCCCCTCGGCGATGCGCGCCTTGGCCAGTTCGGATTGCGGGCGCAGCGTCGATCCGGTGATCGTCAGCCGCCGCATCATCACCTCGGCGAAGTTCAGCTCGACCTTCGGCCCCTGCAGGAAGGCGATCTGCACCAGCCGCCCGTCATCGGCCAGCGCGCGCACGTTGCGTGGCAGATAGTCGCCCCCAACCATGTCGAGGATCAGGTTCGCCCCGCCTTCGGCCTTCAGCACGGCCACGAAATCCTCGGCCCGGTAGTCGATCGCCCGATCGGCACCGAGGGCCGCGCAGGCGGCGCATTTCTCGGGCGAACCGGCCGTTGCAAAGACGCGCGCGCCAAAGGCATGGGCCAACTGGATCGCCGTGGTCCCGATGCCCGACGAGCCGCCATGCACCAGGAACCGTTCGCCCGCCCTGAGCCCGCCGCGCTGGAACACGTTGGTCCAGACGGTAAAGAAGGTTTCCGGCAGGCAGGCGGCCTCGCGCAGGCCCATGCCGGCGGGAATGGGCAGCGCGTGGACCGCGGGTGTGGCGACGTATTCGGCATAGCCGCCACCCGGCAGCAGGGCACAGACTTTGTCGCCGATCCGCCAGCGGTCCACCCCCGGGCCAACCGCAACCACCGTGCCCGCGGCCTCGAGCCCCGGCAGCGGCGAGGCGCCGGGGGGCGGGGCGTAATTGCCTGCGCGTTGCAACGCGTCGGGGCGGTTCACCCCCGCATAGGCGACCGCGATCACGATCTGCCCCGTGCCGGGCACCGGCACCGGCCGGGTGCAGGGCTCCAGCACCTCGGGGCCGCCGGGGCGGGTGATCTCTACCGCCGTCATCGTGCTGCCAAGCTTCATGCCTTGCCTCCGCGGTCCACGACGCCGGGCATCCCCTCCGGCAGGGGGCGCGGGGCGCGCACCTTCCCCGCAAGCCACATCGGCCCCGCAAACAGGCGCGACAGCACCGGGCTTTCCTTCACCTTCGCCTTCGCGGTCTCGATCCGCATCACATCCTCGATCCGCCGGTCGAGGAAGGCCCAGGTCGCCTCGGCCCCCGGCGTCTCGTCGCCCAGCCAGAACAGAACCGTTGCCGCGTAGACACCCGAAAGGGTGGCCCGCTTGCTGTACCAGTTGATATCCTCGGACGTGTCGCCCAGCGTGCGCCAGATCTGGTCGGCGGTGCCCCAGACCAGCTTTGCCCCCTCTGCCGCGTGCTGCGGCAGGGCAAAAAGCGTGGTCCCCCGGCGCACCGCCTCACGGTCCGCCAATTCCAGCCGCCAGCGCACCGCCGCCGTCACCCGCTCACGGAAGCGCAGCGCGCCAAGGTCGGCTGCGCGCAGCCGCGCCACCATCGCCGCATCGCCCGCCCGGTGATAGGCCACCGCCAGATCCACCGCCCCGCGCGGAAACATCGCGCGCGCCAGCGTCGGGGCCACATCGGCATCGCGGCACGCCGCCTGGAAGCTGGCTTCCGTCCAGCCGTCGAAGGCCACATGCATCAGCGCAGCCTCAAGCAGCCGGTCTCGCATCGCGTCCTGGGTATCGCTCATCGCTGCCTCCTTGGTCTGGGTCCGATGTAGCGCACCGGGCGCGGGTAGACAAACCCGCCCCCCTTTGCTATAGGCGCCCAGCCTGCACATATCGTGCAACTCTAGCTTAGGAAGGTGGTGACAACCACATGCAGGTCAGCGTTCGTGATAACAACGTCGATCAGGCCCTTCGGGCTCTGAAGAAGAAGCTCCAGCGCGAAGGCGTGTTCCGCGAAATGAAGCTCAAGCAACATTTCGAGAAGCCGTCGGTCAAGAAGGCGCGGGAACAAGCCGAAGCGATCCGCCGTGCGCGCAAGCTCGCGCGCAAGAAGGCGCAGCGCGAAGGCGCTCTTTAAGGCGTTGAACACGCTGGGCGGGGCAACCCGCCACCGGACGACCCCCGAGGCAGCGCCTGCGGGGGTTTTTCGTTGCCGCGCGGCGACAGCGCCGCCCCGGCAGTCTCAGGCCGAGGTGTCGATCACTTCGAAGTCATGCGTCACCAGCGCCGCCTTCGCCATCATGATCGAGGCCGAGCAGTACTTTTCGGCCGAAAGCTGCACCGCGCGCTCGACCTTCGCCGCCGACAGACCGCGACCGCTGACGATGAAATGCAGGTGGATCTTCGTGAAGACCTTCGGGTCTTCCGGCGCGCGTTCCGCCGTGACGCGGCATTCGCAATCCTCGACTGGCTCGCGCCCGCGCTGCAGGATCATCACCACGTCGATCGACGAACAGCCGCCCGTGCCGATCAGCAGAAGTTCCATCGGCGACGGCCCCGGCGTCGCTCCGCCCGGCTCGGTCGCACTGCCCAGCACGATGGAATGGCCCGAGCCCGAGGTGCCCACGAAGGTCCGCCCTTCGACCCACTTGATCCGCGCGTCCACGATCCGTCTCCTGTCAGGTTGCGGCGCGGACCATGCCCCCCGGGCGGGGAAAGGGCAAGGCCCGGGCCTCAGACCGGAATCGCCGTGGTGCGAAAGACCGTGCGCAGCGCGAACGAGGAATGCATCTGCGCCACCCCCGGCAGCCGTGCCAGATGCTGGCGGTGGATGCGGGCGAAATCCTCGGTGTCCTGCGCCACCACCTTCAGCAGATAATCCGCGGTGCCCGCCATCAGGTGGCATTCCAGCACGTCGGGGATGCGCTTCACCCCCTTCTCGAATGCCTCGAGCAGTTCGTCCGCCTGCCCCTGCAAGGTGATTTCCACGAAGACCGTGGTGGGCCGCCCCATCCGCCGTTCATCGAGCAGCGCCACATAATCGCGGATGAACCCCTCGGCCTCCAGCCGCTGCACCCGCCGGTGACAGGCCGAAGGCGACAGGTTCACCCGTTCGGCCAGTTCGGCATTCGTCATCCGCCCGGTCTTCTGCAGCGCCCCAAGGATCCGGCGGTCTGTCGCGTCAATGTCCATTTCGGCGCACGTTTCTTCGAATGAATTGAGCCATGGTCGCAATTTCTACCGAAAATCGGGCCAGACACCACCCATCTTTTCAAAGCAATTGCGCGCCCTGAGGCTCACACTGGCCGCAATTCATGAATGGGAGGAGATGCCATGAAGATCGGTTGCCCCAAAGAGATCAAGCCGCAGGAGTTTCGCGTGGGCATGACCCCGCACGCAGCCCGCGAGGCGGTGGCGCATGGTCATGACGTGCTGATCGAAACCAACGCGGGCGTCGGCGCGGGCTTTGCCGATGCCGACTACATCGCCGCCGGGGCCCGGATCATCCCGACTGCCGAAGAGATCTTCGCCGCCGCCGAGATGATCGTGAAGGTCAAGGAACCGCAGGCGGCCGAACGCAAGCGCCTGCGCGAGGGTCAGGTGCTGTTCACCTATCTGCACCTTGCCCCCGATCCGGACCAGACGCGCGACCTGCTCGCCTCTGGCGCCACCTGCATCGCCTATGAAACCGTGACGGATCGCATGGGCGGCCTTCCGCTTCTGGCGCCGATGTCCGAGGTGGCGGGCAAGCTTGCGCCGCAGGTCGGCGCCTGGACGCTGCAGAAGGCCAACGGCGGGCGCGGCGTCCTGCTGGGCGGGGTGCCGGGCGTGGCGCCGGCGAAGGTTGTGGTGATCGGCGGCGGCGTGGTGGGCACGCATGCGGCCAAGGTGGCGGCGGGCATGGGCGCGGATGTGACGGTGCTTGACCGGTCGATCCCGCGCCTGCGCTATCTGGATGACGTGTTCGGCCGCGACTTCAAGACGGTCTACGCCAGCGCCGGGAACACCGCCGAACTGGTGGCCGACGCCGACATGGTGATCGGGGCGGTCCTGATCCCCGGCGCCGCCGCGCCGAAACTGGTCACCCGCGCGCAGCTTTCGACGATGAAGCCGGGCGCGGCCATCGTCGATGTGGCGATCGACCAGGGCGGCTGCTTCGAGACCAGCCGTGCAACCACCCATCAGGACCCGATCTACGAGATCGACGGCATCCTGCATTACTGCGTGGCGAACATGCCGGGCGCGGTGGCGCGCACCTCGACCCTGGCGCTTGGCAACGCGACGATGCCCTTCATGCTGGCACTGGCCGACAAGGGCTGGCGCAAGGCCTGCGCCGAGGACCCGCATCTGCTGAACGGGCTGAACGTGCACGCGGGCAAGCTGACCTATGGCGCCGTGGGCGTGGCCCTGAACCTGCCGGTGATCGAGGCGAAGGCCGCGCTGGCCGCCTGAGCGGCGCCCCCACCTGCAAAACAAGGCGGCCGCCCCCAACCGGGGCGGCCGCTGTCGCTTCAGGCCTTCGCCTTCAGCAGGTCGCGGATCTGGGCCAGCAGTTCTTCCTGCGTGGGCCCCTTCGGCGCCTCGGGCTTCGGCGGTTCCTTCGTCACAGCGGCATTCCGGATCGCGTTCACGCCCTTGACCAGCATGAAGACGACCCACGCGATGATCAGGAAGTTGATGATCGCGGACAGGAACGAGCCATAGGCAAAGATCGCGGCACCGGTGTCGCGCGCCGCCTTCAGGCCCGTGCCGGGGTCAACATGGCCCTTCAGCACCACATAGAGGCTCGAAAAATCGATGCCGCCGATGATCAGACCGATGATCGGGTTGATCAGATCGGTCACAAGCGAATTGACGATTGCGGTAAAGGCCGCACCGACGATGATACCAACGGCAAGGTCCATGACGTTGCCCTTGGAGATGAAGTCGCGAAACTCTTTCAGCATTCATGCCCCCTTGATCACGCGGCGCTCTTGCGGCCCCGCTGGTTTCACCGATACCACGTTTCTGTCCCGTCCGACCGCAAAATCAGAGGCTTCCGGGGCGAAAACTTCACCAACCCCCAGCAACGCGCAGGCTGCCCATGACCGCTCTGTCCGCCTTTCCCGTCACCCGACGCTGGCCCGCCACCCGCCCCGACGTGCTGCAGCTTTATTCGCTGACCACCCCGAACGGGGTGAAGGTGTCGATCATGCTGGAGGAAACCGGCCTGCCGTATGAGGCGCATCTCGTCGATTTCGGCACCAACGACCAGATGACGGCAGAGTTCCTGTCGCTGAACCCGAACAACAAGATCCCCGCCATCCTTGACCCGAACGGGCCGGACGGCGCGCCGATGCCGCTGTGGGAATCCGGTGCGATCCTGATCTATCTGGCCGAGAAGACAGGGATGTTCCTGCCCGCCGGGGCCGCGCGGCATCAGGTGCTGCAATGGCTGATGTTCCAGATGGGCGGCCTTGGGCCGATGTTCGGGCAGGTGGGCTTCTTCCACCACTTTGCCGGGAAGGAGATCGAAGACCCCCGTCCCAAGGCACGCTATGCGGGCGAGGCGGCGCGGCTGCTGCGGGTGCTCGACGGCCAGCTTGCCGGCGGCGGCTGGGTGGCGGGCGACTATTCCATCGCAGACATCGCCATCGGCCCCTGGCTCAGGACGCTGCGCGACTATTACAAGGCGGCCGAGATCGTGGGTTGGGCAGATCTCCGGCATGTGCCCGCCTACCTCGACCGGTTCCTGGCCCGCCCGGCGGTGCAGCGCGGGCTGGCGATCCCCGCCCGGCCCGGATGAGGCGGGCCACCCGCCGGGTGGCTCAGGGCGCAGAGGGAAAGGGCGGGAAGCGGTCGCTGCAATCGGGCGGCGCGGCCTGCCCCGCAGCGGGCGCCAGCCCCGGCGGCGTCGGCACCACGCCCGCGCCCGACAGCCGCGCGTTGGCCACCTGCCAGCGCGCCTCTGGCCCGAACCGCAGCCCGTCCAGCCTGGCCACCACCGAATGCGCCGGGTCCGCCCCGGCGATCACCAGCGTGCCGTCTTGCCCCGTGAGGCCGACGAAGTCGATCCCGCTGTAGCGCGGCATCGCCCCCGTGACCGCGCCGCCGTAGTCTGCCGTCACGCTGATCGGCCAGCGGTTGTCCCGCAGGCAGACATCTTCGTAGCGCACCCCCGTCACGGCCCCGCCGACCCCGCCGCCGCTCTTGATGCGAAGGCCCCAGGTGGTGCCGTCGAGGCTCAACCCGCGCACCAGCACATCGCTCACCCCGGCCTGAAGCTGGCTGCCGATCGACATGCCGTGACCCGAGTAGATGTGGGTGTCGAGGATCGACACATGCGCGCTGGGCCCCGCCGGTCCGGCCTTGATCGCCACGTCGTCGTCGCCGGTGCGGATGAAGGAATGGGCAATCGTCACATCCTCGGCCGAGCCCGGATCAATGCCGTCGGTGTTGCGTGCATCGGCGGGGGTGTCGATCACGAGCCCCCAGGCCGTGACCCCTTTCACCCCGTTCATTGCCACATGGAAATTGGGCGCATCGGTCAGCCGCAGGCGGTAAAGCGTCACATCCTCTGCCTGGTCGATCTGGACGAGCCGCGGCGCGTTCTGCTCGCCGCCCGCGCCCTGCGCCCGCCGCGCCATGTGCCACCAGGTCTCGTTCCGGCCCGCCATCACCGCGCCGCCCTGTCCGTCGATGGTGCCCGGACCGAAAAGGCCGCTGCCCCGCCCCGAGAGCGACAGAAGCGGCCGACAGCCTCCCCCTTTCGCGTCGATCGTGCCGCAGGTTCCCGCGCCGCGGTCGAAGAGCGCAGGATCGGGGATCGCCCGCAGCCGCACCCCGGCGGCCAGCCAGAGCGAGACGCCGGGGGGAATGACCAGAGGGCCGGTCGGAACATCGCCCCCCGCAGCGCCGGGAACAAGCTGCACCGCCGCCCCCGCAGGGCAGGCCGCTAGGGCCGCCTGCAGCCGGGCGGCCTCGTTCGCGCTGGTGTCGGGGCAAGCCGGGCGCAGACCTGTCCAGGGAACCGCGGCTCGGTCACTGTGCGTCGGTCCTGGCCCGAAGCGGGCAAGGCCAGGGCAAGCAGGGCGACGGCAAGGCCGCCCGCCGCCGCTTTAGCCACGCAGCACCCCGCCGGTGGCCTTGGCGACCTTGTCAACGATCTTGGTCGAGACCGCCTCGATCTCTTCGTCGGTCAGGGTCTTTTCGGTCGGCTGCAGCCGCACGGTCAGGGCGATGGACTTCTTGCCCGCGCCCATCTGCGCCTCTGCCTTGTCACCCGTGAACTGGTCGAACACCCGGACCGAGTCGATCAGCGCCTTGTCGGCGCCCTGCGCGGCATTCACCAGCGTCAGCGCCTCGACCCGCGCATCCACCACGAAGGCGAAATCGCGTTCCACCGCCTGCAGCGACACCAGCGCAAGCGCGGGTCGCGTGGCCGTCTTGACCTTGGGCAGCGGCACGTTGGCGACCAGAACGGTAAAGGCGACCGCGGGCCCCTTCACGTCCAGCGCCTTCAGCACCTTGGGGTGCAGTTCGCCATAGCTGACCATGACGTTGGGCCCCAGTGTCATCCGCCCCGACCGGCCGGGGTGCCACCAGGGCGCCACCTTGCGGTCCACCTGCATCCGGGCGGGCGCGCCCAGCGCGGCCAGCACCGCCTCGGCATCGGCCTTCGCATCGTAGACATCCACCGGCCGACGCGAGCCATAGGGGTCGCGCGCCGCCGCGGCGCCGACCAGCAGGCCGGTGGCCTGCAGGTGCTGTTCGCCCGGTTCGCCGCCCTGGAAGGCGGGGCCCACCTCGAACAGCGCCAGATCCATGAACCCGCGCGCCTGATTGCGCGCCGCAGCCTGCAACAGACCCGGCAGAAGGTCGGGGCGCATGTGGGTCATTTCCGACGAGATCGGGTTCTCGATCCTGAGCGCTTCCTGCCCGCCACCGAAGAGCGCGGACGCGCCCGCGTCGATGAAGCTGTAGGTGACACATTCGTTGTAGCCCAGCGCCGCCAGCGTGCGCCGCGCCGCCTTCTCGCGGCCTTGCAGGGGCGTCAGGATCGGCCCCGCCACGCCCGACCGCATCCGCGGCATCGGCTGGCCCACAAGATTGGTCAGCGAGGCGATGCGCGCCACCTCTTCCACCAGGTCGGCCTCGCCCAGGACATCGGGGCGCCAGCTCGGCGGGCTTGCCATGTCACCCGTCAGCGTGAAGCCCAGCGCCTCCAGCGTGGCGCGCTGGGTTTCGGCGGGGATCTCCATCCCCACCAGAGATTGCACCCGTGCCGGGTCCAGCCGATAGGCGCGCGCGGTGTCGGGCACCGCGCCATCCATCACCACCTCGGACGGCACGCCGCCGCAAAGCTCCAGGATCATCCGCGTCGCGGCCTCCAGCCCCGGCAGGGTGAAGGCGGGGTCGACCCCCCGCTCGAACCGGTAGCGGGCATCCGAGTTGATCCGCAGCGCGCGTCCTGTGGTGGCCACCGTGATCGGATCCCAGTACGCGCTTTCCAGGAACACGTCGGTCGTGGCCTCGGTACAGCCCGACGCCTCGCCCCCCATGATCCCGGCGATGGATTCCGGTCCCGCGTCATCGGAAATCAGCATCATGCCGGGTGCGAAGCTGTAGGTCTTGCCGTCCAGCGCCAGCAGGCTTTCGCCTCCGGTCGCCGGATGGATGCGCAAACCGCCCTTGACCTTCGCCGCGTCAAAGACGTGCAGCGGGCGGTTCAGGTCATAGGTGAAGAAATTGGTGATATCGACCAGCGCAGAGATCGGGCGCAGCCCGATGGCCTTCAGCCGCTGTTGCAGCCAGTCGGGCGATGGGCCGTTCCTGACCCCGCGGATCACCCGGCCTGCGAAAAGCGGGCAGCCCTTCACCTTCAGGGCGGGGTCGATCGTCACCCCGACGGGCGACGGGAACGCCCCTGCCACCGGCGCGATGTCCAGCGGCTTCAACCGGCCAAGGCCCCGCGCGGCCAGATCACGCGCCACACCCCGCACGCCCAGCGCGTCGGGACGGTTGGGGGTGATCTTGATATAGATCATCGGATCGTTCAGGCCGCGCCAGTCGATGAAGCGTTCGCCCAGCGGCGCATCGGCGGGCAGGTCGATGATGCCGTCATGGTTGTCGGACAGCTCAAGCTCGCGCTCCGAGCACAGCATCCCGTTGGACTCCACGCCCCGGATCACACCCGGCTTCAGGTCCACCCCGGTGCCCGGCACATGGGTGCCCGGCGGGGCGAACACGCCCACCAGCCCGGTGCGCGCATTGGGTGCGCCGCAAACCACCTGCACCTCGACCGGCGCACTGCCCGGCCCGCCCGGATAGGTTTCCACCCGGCAGACCCGCAGCCGGTCGGCATTGGGGTGCTGCACCGCCTCGATCACCCGGCAGATGCGGAAGGCGCCCAGCGTTTCCGCCGGGTCGGACACCTCTTCCACCTCAAGCCCGAGGTCGGTCAGGGCATAGAGGATGTCGGCCAGCGGGGCCTCTGTTTCCAGATGGTCCTTGAGCCAGGAAAGGGTGAATTTCATCGCGGGATCCTCGGGCTTGGAT
Source organism: Paracoccaceae bacterium (assembly GCA_027351005.1). GTDB lineage: Bacteria > Pseudomonadota > Alphaproteobacteria > Rhodobacterales > Rhodobacteraceae > Solirhodobacter. The sequence continues at coordinate 12,681 of DAIEJF010000061.1, forward strand.
GGGGCGAGGGCTTAACGCAAAGGCGCCGCCAGGGGAAGGCCCCCAGGGCCGCCGAAACGCCGCCTGTTTTCGCATCAGGAAACGAAGAGTTGCCTCATTTGCCCAGCATTTGCCATATTCTGACGCATCATGTCTGATATAGACCGCAGTATGGACAAGATGCTTGAACCCCCTCCGTTTCGTCACCCGGTGAAGGCCTGGATGCTTTGTCTGCTGATGGGCATGACCGCGCTGACGCTGCTGCAGATGATGGCGCGCCACCCGTCGCAGAGCGTCCAGCCCGTTCAGACCGCAGGCCTTTAGGCCCGATCAGAGCCCGACGATTTTCAGCACGATGACCGTGATCGCGGCCACAACCGCAGGCACGGCAACGGAATTGACCCAGAACCGGCCCGGCACGGGGGCATCTGCTTCCACCACGGGGACAGGCCCCGCAGGCGCGGTCGCGCTGCGCAGGAAGCTGCGGCGGCCCAGTTTCTGCTGGCCGCGCGGCGTCAGCGCAAAGTAGACGTTCTCGCCCAGAACCGCGCGTTCTTCGACCAGCCCGGCCGCCTTCAGCCGCGCCAGAAGCGCGCGGGTCTGCCGGTCCAGCAGGTGCGGGCGCGGGCCGTCGCCCTTGGGAACCACGAAGGGCACCGAGGAAAACGGCACCCCTTCGCCCTCGTCCCGTTCGGCCAGCAGGGCCAGAATGCCCCGCTCATCGGACGCGGGCTGTGCGCCCTGCTCGGGCTTTTGCCGCAAGGTCTTGTAATCGCTCGACAGTGCCATACCGATTTTCCACCGATTTCAGGCCGGATTTCGCGCCGACAGGAAGCTGCCTCCGCGTCCGGCCCGGCGGGGGTACACGTCTGCGGCCGGGAAGGCAACCGGGGCGCGGGAAGGTGATCGCCGCGCCGTGGCAGGTGGAACCGGCCGCCTCAGCGGCTCAGCCCACCGTGCACCGTCGGCATGTCGAGCGCGGCAAAGCCGTAGTGGCGCAGCCAGCGCAGGTCGGAATCGAAAAAGGCGCGCAGGTCGGGGATGCCGTATTTCAGCATCGCGATCCGGTCGATCCCCATGCCGAAGGCAAAGCCCTGCCACTGGTCCGGGTCCACCCCGGCGGCTTTCAGCACCTTGGGGTGCACCATCCCCGAGCCAAGGATTTCCAGCCACGAGTCGCCTTCGCCGATCTTGAGTTGCCCGCCCGCCCAGGAACAGCGGATATCCACCTCGGCCGAGGGTTCGGTGAAAGGGAAGTGGCTGGCACGGAAGCGCAGGTCGACGTTCGGCACCTCGAAGAAGGCGCGGCAGAATTCCTCCAGCACCCATTTCAGGTTGGCCATCGACAGGTTGCGGTCGATCGCCAGCCCCTCGACCTGGTGGAACATGGGGGCGTGGGTCTGGTCCATGTCCATCCGGTAGACGCGGCCGGGGGCGATGACACGGATCGGCGCGCCCTTTTCGGTCATCGCGCGGATCTGCACGGGGCTGGTGTGGGTGCGCAGGACATGCGGAGGGCGGGTGTCGCCCGCCGTGCGCGCCATGAAGAACGTGTCATGCTCCTGCCGCGCGGGATGTTCCGGCGGGATGTTCAGCGCGTCGAAATTGTACCAGTCGGATTCGATCTGCGGCCCCTCGGCCACGGCAAAGCCCATGTCGGCGAAGATCGCCGTCAGTTCTTCCATCACCTGGCTGACCGGGTGGATGGTGCCGCGCGGCCGGGGGCGGGCGGGCAGCGTCACATCCAGCCATTCCGCCTTCAGCCGCTCGTCCAGCGCCGCATCGGCCAGCGCCGCCTTGCGGGCTCGCAGCGCGGCGTCCAGCTCATCCTTCAGCGCGTTCAGCGCGGGGCCTGCCGTCAGGCGCTGCTCGGGCGACATCTGGCCCAGCTCGCGCATCTTCAGGCTGACCTCGCCCTTCTTGCCAAGCGCCGCCAGCCGCACGTCCTCCAGCGCCGCCTCGTCTGCCGCGGCGGCCACGCCCTGAAGGTATTTTGCCCTGAGCGTGTCCAGCGTATCCATTGCAAGCCCCTGATCCGATGCGGCCCCCCTGCTAGCACAGGGACCGCCCAAGTCAATCTTGCCCGGCGCGATTTGCGCCGCGTCGCGCCTGCGGAAAGGCCGCAGGCGTCCGCGTCCGGCCTGAAAAGCGAAAACCCCGCGGTCACCCGCGGGGCTTTGCAATCCGTCCAGCGGCGCCGATCAGGCGGCCAGCGGCGCCGATCAGGCGGCCAGCGCGGCCTGCGCCTTGGCGACGATCGCACCGAAGGCTTCGGGTTCGTTCACGGCCAGATCGGCCAGGACCTTGCGGTCCACCTCGATCCCCGCAACCGTCAGCGCGTTGATGAAACGCGAATAGGTCAGCGTGGCGTCGATCGCGCGGCAGCCAGCGTTGATGCGCTGGATCCAGAGCGCGCGGAAATTGCGCTTGCGGGCCTTCCGGTCGCGGGTCGCGTACTGGTTGGCCTTGTCGACCGCCTGCGTGGCGGTACGGAAGTTGCGGCTGCGGTTGCCGTAATAGCCCTTGGCCTTGTCGAGGACCTTTTTGTGGGCGGCGTGGGTAACTTTGCCGGATTTGACGCGTGCCATCTCTCAAGCTCCTCAGCGGTCGTAGGGCATGTACTTCTTGACGATCTTGGCGTCACAATCCGCCAGGATCATCGTACCCGCAGAGTCGCGGACGAACTTGGGCGTGCGCTTGATCATGCCGTGGCGCTTGCCCGCCGGGCCGGCCTTGACCTTGCCCGTCGCGGTCATCGAGAAGCGCTTCTTGGCGCCCGATTTGGTCTTCATCTTGGGCATTTTCGTCTCCTTCGAGCTTCGCGCGCGACTCGGCATGCCGCATTGGCCGGCCGCGCGGTTCGTGAAGGCTGCCGTATAGGGGCAGGCGCCGCGCGGTGCAAGCGTGAAAAGCACCCGCTAGTTCAGCACGTCGCCCACCACACGCACCACGACCATCGGAATGGAAGCGGGGGTGTAGGCCCAGCCGCTGCGCAGTTCGGCCAGCAGGACCAGCGCCACTGCCGCCACAAGAAGCGCGAAGGCCGCCCGCGGGGGGTAGCCTTCGGCATGGGCCTTGAGGAACGAGACCACCGCATAGGCGGCAAGCACGATACCGGCGACAAAGGTCAGGTCGGCAGTCATCGCGGCCCCTTTCCCGGCGCGGCTTTCGGCCTCCGGCCCGAGGTTATTCGGGCTCCGAACGGTAGATCAGCCGCTCTTCGCAGGGGGCGACGCGCAGGATGTTGGTGGTGCCCGGCACGTTGAAGGGAACCCCCGCAACGACCACGATCTGGTCGGTTTCCACCGCGAAGCCGTATTTCAGCACCGACCGCACGGCCGAGATGACGGCGCCCTTGAAGCGGTACTGTTCATCGGTGATGACGCAGTGGGTGCCCCAGGTCAGGCAGAGCCGCCGCGCGGTGGTGACCAGCGGCGTCAGCGCCAGGATCGGGGCCCGCGGCCGTTCGCGCGCCACCAGCGACACGGTGGTGCCCGACTGGCTGAAGCAGCAGATGGCCTTGACGTTCATCGTCTCGGCCACCTCGCGCGCCGCCGCCACGATGGCATCGGCCACCGCGTGACGGTTGGCGCGGCGCGAGCTTTCGATCACCTCGCGGTAGGTCGGATCGCTTTCGACCGAGATGGCGACGTTGTTCATCGTCTTCACCGCCTCGATCGGGTAGCGCCCCGCGGCGGATTCGGCCGACAGCATCACGGCATCGGCGCCTTCGTAGATGGCGGTCGCCACGTCCGACACCTCGGCGCGGGTCGGCACCGGGCTTTCGATCATCGACTCGAGCATCTGGGTCGCCACGATCACCGGCTTTGCGGCAGCGCGGCACATCCGCACCAGCCGCTTCTGGATCGGCGGCACCGCCTGCACCGGCAGTTCAACGCCCAGGTCACCGCGTGCCACCATCACCCCGTCGGACACCGCCAGGATTTCGGGAAACGCCTTCACCGCGGCGGGCTTCTCGATCTTCGACAGCACCGCGGCCCGGCCACGCGTCAGCTCGCGCGCCTCGATCACGTCTTCGGGGCGCTGAACGAACGACAGGGCAAGCCAGTCGACCCCAAGTTCGCAGGCGAATTCCAGATCGGTACGATCCTTGTCCGACAGCGCCGCCAGCGGCAGCACCACGTCGGGTACGTTCACGCCCTTGCGGTTCGAGATCGTGCCACCCACCATCACGGTGCAGTTGGCGAAATCGGGGCCGCAGGCGTCAACCTTCAGGCGGATCTTGCCGTCGTTGACCAAAAGCGTCGCGCCAGGTTCCAGCGCGGCGAAAATCTCGCGATGCGGCAGGCAGACGCGGGTCGCATCGCCGTCGGCCGGATCCAGATCCAGGCGGAAGGCCTGCCCCTCGGCCAGGTCCACGGGCGCGGCAAAAGTGCCCACGCGCAGCTTGGGGCCCTGCAGGTCGGCCAGGATGCCGATCGGGCGGCCGGTGTCTTCCTCCACCTTGCGGATGATCGCATGGCGCGCGGCGATATCGTCATGGGTGCCATGGCTCATGTTCAGGCGGAACACATCGGCCCCCGCCTCGAACAGCGCCCGGATCGTATCGTAGTCACTGGAAGCGGGGCCCAGGGTCGCCACGATCTTCACATTGCGAAGGCGTCTCATATGCCTTTGTCCTTGTCTCGGGGTCATGTGCTTTCGGTGGGCCGCGCTCTCTATGGCCGAATTCGGCCGGTGGGGCAACTGGCGCTTTCCGCGCGTTGGCTCTAAACCCTGCCCGACACGAACAGGTGACAGGCCCATGAGCGAACGCGCCTACGAGATCATCGGAGAAACCCGCCCCGCCCGCTGGCTGGTCACCTGCGATCACGCCACGAACCGCGTACCGCTCTGGGTGGCAGGCGGCGATCTGGGCATCGCCTCCGCCGACATGGCCCGCCACATCGCCTATGATGTCGGCGCCGCCGGGCTGACGCGGGCGCTGGCCGAGCGGCTGGACGCGCCCGCGATCCTGTCGGATTTCTCGCGGCTGGTGATCGACCCGAACCGGGGCGAGGACGATCCGACGCTGGTGATGCAGCTTTACGACGGCACCATCATCCCGGCCAACCGCGGCGCTGCCCCGGCCGCGGTGGAAGAGCGTCTGGCCCGGCTGTACCGGCCCTATCACGCCGCGCTGGCGGGGCTTGCGGCGCGGCGACCCGATACGGTGATCGTTGCGATCCACAGCTTCACGCCCTGCCTGAAAGGGCGCGCGCCCCGGCCCTGGCAGGTCGGCATTCTGCATTCGCCCGTAGACGATCGCCTGTCGCGCGCGCTCATTGCCCGGCTGATGGCCGAGCGCGACCTCTGCGTGGGGGACAACGAGCCCTATCTTGGCCACCTGCCCGGCGATTCCATCGACCGCCACGCCTTGCAGCCCCGCCGCCACAACACGCTGATCGAGGTGCGCAACGATCTGATCGGAACGCCCGCCGAGCAGGCCGCCTGGGCCGACCGGCTGGCCCCCCTGCTCCGGGCGGCGCTGGAGGATGTGGCATGAGCCACTACGCCGCGGCGATCTTCGATCTGGACGGCACCCTGATCGACACCGAACGCCCGGTGATCGACAGCGGTCTGGCGGTGCTTGACGCAATGGGCCACGATCTGGACCGCGGCTTCCTTCTGGGCCTGATCGGTATCGACGCGCCCGAAGGCGCGCGGCGGCTGACCGCGCGGCTTGGGCCTGCCTTCGACTTTGCCGCCTTCGACGCGGCCTGGCGGGTGGCGGCCGATGCGGCCTTTGCCGCAGGCATCCCGCCCATGCCCGGGGTCGAGGCGCTGCTTGGCGAACTGGAACGACGCGGGATGCCGCGCGCGGTGGCCACCAACAGCGCCACCGGCAGCGCCCGGCGCAAGCTTCGCGCCGCGGGCCTTGCCGCCCGTTTCGCCGAGGCGCATGTCGTGGGCTTTGACGTGGTCGCCCGCCCCAAACCCGCCGCCGATGTCTATCTGGAGGCGGCCGCGCGACTGGGGGTGCCGCCTGCGGCCTGCGTGGCCTTCGAGGACAGCGACCCCGGGGTGGCCGCAGCCCTTGCGGCGGGCATGACGGTGGTGCACGTTCCCGACATGGCCCCCGCCCGCCGCCGCGATGCGCATCACCTGGCCGACAGCATCCTTGACGGCGCCCGCGCCTGCGGCCTGATCTGAAGGAGCCTGTGATGGATGACGCCACCCGCACCGAACTCGAGGCCGCCTCCTTCCGCGCGCTGCGCGACCACCTGATCGACAAGCGCCCCGACGTGCAGAACATCGACCTGATGAACCTGGCCGGGTTCTGCCGCAACTGCCTGAGCCGCTGGTACCAGGAAGCCGCCGAGGCGCATGGCATCGCCATGACTAAGGATGAGGCGCGCGAGATCTTCTATGGAATGCCCTACGACGCCTGGCGCGTGGCGCATCAGACCGAGGCGGACGAGGCCAAGAAGGCCGCATTTGCGGTCGCTTTCGCGGAAAACGTGGGCGCGCCCAAACGCTGAGGCTTGCCTGCGGCAGACCGGAGGCTCATCCTCGGCGCAGCTTTGCACGGGGAGGGTGGCATGGCACTTGACGTGATCGGATCGGGCTTCGGCCGGACCGGAACGCGGTCGTTGAAGGACGCGCTGGAAATCCTGGGCTTTGGCCCCTGTCATCACATGGAGGAGTGTTTCGCGAACCCGCCGCAGGTCGCGCACTGGACCCGTGTCGCGGCAGGCGAACCGGTCGACTGGGAGACGGTCTTCGCGGGCTACCGCGCGCAGGTCGACTGGCCCGGCTCTCATGTCTGGCGCGAACTGGCCGCCGCCTACCCGCAGGCCAAGGTCATCCATTCCCATCGCCCCGAGGATCTGTGGTGGGACAGCTTTTCCGGCACGATCGGGACGCTGATCGACCGGTATCAGGGCCTGCCGGTGCCGCCCCATGTGCGCGCCATGCTGGATGCGGGCCGCGCGCTGGTGGCCGAGCAGACCTTCGGCGGGCGCCACACCGACAGGGATGCGGCCATCGCCGCGTATCGCAGCAGGCGAGACGAGGTGGTTGCCGCCCTGCCGCCCGGGCGCGTGCTGGTTTTCGACGTGACCGAGGGTTGGGGGCCTCTCTGCGCCTTTCTGGGCGTGCCGGTACCCGATCAGCCCTTCCCGCGCCGCAACAGCAAGACCGAATTCTGGGAGGTGCTGGGCGGCCAGCCGCCGGGCTGACCCCCGGGGGGCGCGGCTGTCGGTAGCCCCGCGTCGCGTCAAACCGGTTGTCCTTGCCATCCCCGAGCTGGCGTCCTCGGCCATCGCCGGGGACGGGTGGCGCGGGGATGACCCGGGGGGCCAGTTCAGGCCTTGGGGTGGTCGTCGTAATCCGGGCGCAGGATGCGGCTCGCGTTGCCCTGCGGGTCGTCATACTGGTTCGACTCGAGCGTCCAGAGAAACGCGCCGAGGCCGATCATGCCAAGGCAGAGCGAGATCGGGATCAGATAGGCGAGGACGGTCATGGTTACCTCAGGCGCAGGGCGTTCAGCGATACGGTAATCGACGAGACCGACATGGCCAAGGCCGCCATCAGCGGCGTGGCCACCCCGATCATCGCGAGTGGCACCTCGATGACGTTGTAGGCGGCAGAAATCGCGAAGTTCTCGTGGATGCGGCGGGTGGCGCGGCGGGCCGTGACAAGCGCCCCGGCGATGGGGCCAAGATCGGTTCCCAGCAGCACGATATCCGAGGCCACCCGCGCCGCATCCAGCGCCGAGGCGGGCGAGATCGACACATGCGCCGTGGCCAGCGCCGCGGTATCGTTCAGCCCGTCGCCCACCATCAGAACGCGCGCGCCCTTGGCGGTCAGTTCGGCAACGCGGTCGGCCTTTTCCGCCGGGGTGGCGCCGGCCGTCCAGTTTTCGATGCCGAGGCGGGCGGCCAGGGCCGCCACCGCCCCTTCGGTATCGCCCGAGATCAGGTGCACGGCCTTGCCCTGTCGGCGCAGGTCGGCCACCACCGTCTCTGCCCCCGGCCGCAGGCTGTCGGCAAATGCGAATTCACGCGGAATGCCGTCGCCCGCATCAAGCCAGGTGGCGGTGCGCGCGCCCGGCGTGGCGCCGATCCAGCCCGCGCGGCCCAGCCGGACGCGGCGGCCCTTCCAGCGCCCCTCGATCCCGAAGCCCGGAACCTCGCGCAGATCCTCGACCGGCAGGGCGGCAAGGCCCTCGGCGGCAGACCCGGCAGCCAGCGCGCGCGCCAGGGGATGGGACGAGGCCGCCGCCAGCGCCGCGGCCAGCGCCACATCCTGCGGGGCGTGATCGGCCAGGTTCACCGGCACGGGGGCGCCCATGGTCAGTGTGCCGGTCTTGTCGAAGACGACGGTGTCCACCTCGGCCAGGCGTTCCAGCGCGGTGCCGTCCTTGATGAGAAGGCCGCGCCGAAACAGCCGCCCCGAGGCCGCGGTGACCACGGCAGGCACGGCCAGCCCCAGCGCGCAGGGGCAGGTGATGATGAGCACCGCAACCCCGATGTTCAGTGCCAGATGCACGTCGCCTGCGCTGCGCAGAAGCCAGAAGAGGAAGGTCGCCGCGGCCAGCAGATGCACCCCGGGCGCATAGATGCGGGCGGCACGGTCGGCCAGCGAGGTATAGCGGTTCTTGCCGCTTTCGGCCACGGCAACCAGGTCGGCGATGCGGTGCAGCGAACTGTCGCGCCCCGCGGCGGTGACGCGGACCAGAAGCGGGCCGGTCAGGTTCACCTCGCCCGTGCTGACGATGGCGTCGGGGCCGGTCCAGACCGGCAGGCTTTCGCCGGTCAACAGCGAGCGGTCAAGCTCGCTGGTGCCCTCGACCACCACGCCATCCACCGGCATCCTGCCGCCCGGGCGCACGCGCACCAGATCGCCTGCCGCAAGCTCGGCGATGGCCACCGCCTCTTCCGCCCCGTCCCGCACCCGGGTGGCCCGCGGCACTTCCAGCGCGGCAAGCTCTTCTGCCGCAGAACGGGCCACGGCGCGGGTGCGGTAGTCAAGATAACGCCCCGCCAGCAGGAAGAAGGTCAGCGACACAGCCGCGTCGAAATAGGTATGCCCGCCGCCCTCGGCCGTTTCGTAAAGCGACATGACGGTTGCCAGGATGATGGCAAGCGAGATCGGCACATCCATGTTCAACCGCCACACCCGCAGCGCCCGCAACGCCTGACGGAAGAAGGGCTGCGCGGAAAAGATCACGGTGGGCAGCGCGATGACGGCGGATACCCACTGGAAAAGCGCGCGGGTCGGCCCCTCGGCCCCGGACCAGACCGCCACTGACAGGAGCATGATGTTCATCATGGCAAAGCCCGCCACGCCAAGCCGCATCAGAAGCTCGCGCCCGGCCTTGTCCGTGGCGGTCGAGCGCAGCATCCCTGCGTCCAGTTCGTGGGCCTCGTAGCCCAGCCGGTCCTGCGCGGCGATGAGCGTCTCGGCCCCGATCGCGGGGTCAGCGGCCACCGCCACGCGCTTCAGCGTCAGATTGACCCGTGCGTCATGGACGCCGGGAAGCTGCATCAATCCCTGTTCCACCGTCGTCATGCAGGCCGCACAATGCGCCGTGGGCAGCGACAGGATCAGCCGCGCCTCTTTCGGCGCGGCGCGTGCGGCCAGCGCCTCGGCCGCGGGCATCGCCGCGCAGGCGGGGCAGGCAGAGGCAGACATGCGCAGTTCGGCGGCCATCGGCCTACTCCGTCACGACCAGGGAAAGACGCTGGTGAAACTCGGTTCCATCCTTGGCCACGGCGTTCACCTTGACCATCCATTTGCCGGGGGCCAGCGTCAGCGGCGCCGTGAAGACAGGGCCATTCTGCATGAATTGCGGCCTCTGGTCGTCCGATGCCTCGGTCGGTCGGCCGATCAGCAGCGCCATGCCGCTCACCTGGGCCTCGGCCCCGTCCTTGCCGCGGAAGGTTACCGTCAGGGTTCTGTTGGCATAGGCAAGGTCGATCTTCCAGCCCAGCGCGATCTGTTCGCGCATGATCTTGTCGAAGGCCTGGCTTTCGTCATAGCCGTTGCCGGTTTCCTCTTCGAGGCCGGGGAAGGTGCGCCCGGCCTGGTAGGCCATCCCGACATTGACCGCGATGACCACCCCGAAGAAGGCCACCATGAAGGCCAGCACGCGCGGGCCGGTGATCTTCTTGCGGAACAGCACCCACATCAGGATGCCGAAGCCCGCGAGAAGGGCCAGCACGAACAGGGCGAAGAAGCGGATCTCGTGGCTCATCTCACTTGCCCTTTCCGAAGAAGATGGTGTCTTCGCTGGCGAGGTTCGTGCTCTGGGTGTCTTCGACCCAGAAGCGCAGATGGGTCCGTTCGGCACGCGCGGCGGCGCTTCCCGGCGCGGCGGTGACATAGACGCGCTGAAGCTTGGTTTCATCGGCCGCGACGGTCACGACATCGCCCGGCGCCCCCTCGAGCGAGATCTTCAGATCGGCATCCGAAAGAAGCGAAATCCGGAACGGCCGGTCGCTGTGTTCCTGGTTGCGGATGCGGATGTCATAGGTGTTGCGGATCGTGCCGTCCGACAGCGTGACGTACACCGGGTTGCGCACCGGTGCGACAGAGACAGAGACCGGCTGGCGCATGAACAGCGCGACGACGAGACCCACGCCGATGCCGCTCCAGAGCACGGTGTAGAGAATGGTCCGGGGGCGGAAGATGTGCTTCCAGACCGATTTCGGCGGCTGCCCCGCGCGTTCGCGCCCTTCGTCGGTCAGCGCCATGTAGCCGATCAGGCCCCGGGGCTTGCCGACCTTGTCCATCACGTCGTTGCAGGCGTCGATGCAGAGGCCGCAGGTGATGCAGGCAAGCTGCTGGCCATCGCGGATGTCGATCCCCATCGGGCAGACGTTCACGCAGGCCATGCAGTCGATGCAGTCGCCCAGTTGGTCGGCGCCATCGGCCTTGCGGTGCTTGCCGCGGGGCTCGCCGCGCCAACTGCGATAGCCGATGGTGATGGTATCCTCGTCCATCATCGCGGCCTGGATGCGCGGCCAGGGGCAGGCATAGATGCAGATCTGTTCCCGTGCGAAGCCGCCGAACAGGAAGGTGGTGAAGGCAAGGATGCCCATGGTGGCATAGGCCACGGCCGCGGCCTGCCCCGTCACCAGATCGCGCAGCAGGGTCGGCGCATCGGCGAAATAGAAGACCCAGGCGCCGCCCGTGGCCAGGCCGATCAGGAACCAGAGCACCCACTTGGTAAGGCGCAGGCGGGCCTTCTGCAGATCCCACTTCTGGCGGAACAGCCGGATGCGGTTGTTGCGGTCGCCTTCCACCCAGCGCTCGACCAGGATGAACAGGTCGGTCCAGACGGTCTGCGGGCAGGCATAGCCGCACCAGACCCGGCCCAGCGCCGAGGTGAACAGGAACAGCCCCAGCCCCGCCATCACCAGAAGCCCCGCGACGAAGTAGAATTCGTGCGGCCAGATCTCGATCCAGAAGAAGAAGAACCGGCGGCCCTGCAGGTCCAGCAGCACGGCCTGGTTGGGCAGGGTCGGCCCGCGGTCCCACCGGATCCACGGCGTGACGTAGTAGATGCCCAGCATCACGGCCATCAGCCACCACTTCATCGTGCGGAAGGCCCCCTTCACCCGGCGCGGGAAGATCGGCTCGCGGGCGGCGTAAAGGACATCCTGTGGGGCATTTTCAGGGGGGGACACGGCAGGCTCCGGTGATTCTCGGGTTCCCGTCCGGTATGGGGGGCGGGGGCGGCGATCACATTGACTTGCGTCAAAAAGTGGATGGCCGATACATGAAAACACCCCGGCCCCGCCCCGCGGGCGCTTTTGCCGCAACCCCTTGCGCAGATGGGGTTTCCCGCAAGAAACGCCCGACGGCTGGCCGGGATGCGGGGGGTATGTCGGCTTTGGGGAAGGGGTCTGGCACCGACCCTCCGAGGAAACGCGCGAACAGGACGAAGGGCCGGTGCTGTTCCTGCCAGAGCAGGACACATGATATGTGCGCCCTGCCCGACCGTCGCACATTGATCTGGGTCAACCGCCCGTGAAATCGCGCGCGATGCGGCCCGCCGGGCGCGCGACATGACACGGCCCGGCACCTTGCGGGCCGGGCCGGCGCGGTGCTTCGGCGGGCAGGCTTACTTGCCGCCGCCAAGCCCGTGGACATAGATCGAGACCGAGCGCATGTCGGCATCGCTGAGCCGCCCCGTCCACGACGGCATCACGCCCGCGCGGCCATATTCGACCGTCTGGGTGATGACGGCCTGACTGCCATCACCATAAAGCCAGATCGCGTCGGTCAGGTTCGGGGCGCCCATGTCCTGGTTGCCCTTGCCCTGCTCGCCGTGGCAGGCCGCGCAATTGTCGGCAAAGACCTTGGCCCCGGCCTCGGCCTGCGTCGCATCGAAGGTCTGGCCCGAGATCTTCAGCACGAACTGGACGACATTCGCGATGTCGGCTTTCTGAAGCGTCTGGCCCCAGGCGGGCATGTCGGGGGCGGGCCGGGTGTCGGGGTCATGCGGGTCGCGCACGCCGTGCAGGATCGTGGTGTAGATCGCCTGCACCGTCCCGCCATGCAGCCAGTCGTCGTCCAGCAGGTTCGGATAGCCGCCGGTGGCGTTCCCGGCCGCGCCCGCGCCGTGGCACTGCACGCAGTAGGTGCGGAAGACGGCCGCACCCGAAGAGTTGGCGTATTGCAGCAGGGTCGGGTCGTCTTTCACCGCGGCGATGTCGGTCGCCACAAGCTTCTGCTGCAGCGGCGCCAGCTCGGCCTGCCAGGCCTTCATCTCGGCCGCCTCGGCGCCCCGGGTCGAATAGCCCAGAAGGCCGGGTGTGGCACCGTGGATCAGCGGCCACGCCGGGTAGAGCACCGTATAGCCGAATGCGAAGAGGATGCAGAGATAGAAGCTGTAAAGCCACCATTTGGGCAGCGGATTGCTCAGTTCCTCGATCCCGTCCCAGGAATGGCCGGTCGTCTCGACCTCGCCCTTGCCCTTGCCGTGGCTCTGGGGTTTGCCGTTGCTCATTTCCACGCCTCCTTGAACGTGCTGCCATCCCGTGCGGGCCGGTCCTCGTTGCGGAAGATCGACTTCGCCGCCTCGTCCTGTGCCTTCCGGTTGCCGGGCCAGAAGGCCCAGACAACCGCCGCCACGAACACGGCCGTCAGGAACACGAGCGCCCAACTGAGCGCGAATTGCTGCATGGTTTCAAACTGTTCCATGGTTCCTCCTTACCGGCTCGCGTCCGGCGTGAAGGTCGAGAAATCGACCATGGTGCCCAGAACCTGCAGATAGGCCACCAGCGCATCCATTTCCGAGACGCCCGGCTTGCCGTCGAAGTTGCGCACGTTCACCTTTTCGCCATACCGCTTCAGCAGCCCCGCGCTGTCGGCGTTCGGGTCATCCTGCGCGGCAAAGTCCGCCTGCGCATTGGCGATGTCATCGGCGGTATAGGGCACGCCCACCTCGGCGTTGGTGCGCATCAGGTCGGCGACATATTTGCCGTCGATCATGGTGTTCATCAGGAAGCCGAACTTGGGCATGATCGATTCCGGCACCACCGACTGCGGGTTGATCAGGTGATCGACATGCCAGTGGTCCGAGTAGCGGCCGCCCACACGGGCCAGATCCGGGCCCTGACGTTCAGAGCCCCACTGGAACGGGTGGTCGTACATCGATTCTGCCGCCAGGCTGTAATGGCCGTAGCGTTCCACCTCGTCGCGCATCGGGCGGATCATCTGGCTGTGGCAGTAGAAGCAGCCCTCGCGCATGTAGATCATGCGGCCCGTCAGTTCGAGCGGGGTATAGGGCCGCACGCCCGCCACCTTCTCGATCGTGTTGTTCAGGTAGAACAGCGGCACGATCTCGACCAGACCGCCGATGGTCACCACGAGGAAGGCGAAGATCAAGAGCAGCGTGGCGTTGGTTTCGATCTTCTTGTGCTTGTCCAGGAAAGCCATGACTGTCTCCGCTTACTCGGCCGGAACCGCCGCGGTGTCCGGCGCCCGTTCAGGCGCCGACGTCACGGTTTTCCAGAGGTTGTAGACCATGATGAGCGCCCCGGTCAGATACATGCCGCCGCCGATCGCGCGTGCCAGCAGCATCGGGTGGCGCGCAACCACCGTGTCGGCGAAGGAGTTGACCAGGTAGCCCTGGGCATCGACTTCGCGCCACATCAGGCCTTCCATGATGCCCGACACCCACATCGAGGCCGCGTAGAGAACGATGCCGATGGTCGCCAGCCAGAAGTGCCAGCTGACAAGCCGGGACGAATAGAGCCGCTCGCGGTTCCACAGGCGCGGGGTCAGGAAATAGAGCGCCCCGAAGGTGATCATGCCGTTCCAGCCCAGCGCGCCGGAATGGACGTGGCCGATCGTCCAGTCGGTGTAGTGGCTGAGCGAGTTCACCGTCTTGATCGACATCATCGGGCCTTCAAAGGTCGACATGCCGTAGAAGCCGACCGACACCACCATCATTCGCATGATCGGGTCGGTGCGAAGCTTGTCCCAGGCGCCCGAAAGGGTCATCAGGCCGTTGATCATGCCACCCCACGAGGGCATCCAGAGCATGATCGAGAACACCATGCCCAGCGTGCTCGCCCAGTCGGGCAGCGCGGTGTAGTGCAGGTGGTGCGGACCGGCCCAGATATACAGGAAGATCAGCGCCCAGAAGTGGATGATCGACAGCTTGTAGCTGTAGACCGGGCGTTCGGCCTGCTTGGGCACGAAGTAATACATCATGCCCAGGAAGCCCGCGGTCAGGAAGAAGCCCACGGCGTTGTGCCCGTACCACCACTGCACCATGGCGTCCTGCACACCCGAGAACACCTGCACCGACTTCGACCCGAAGATCGACACCGGAAGCGACAGGTTGTTGAAGACGTGCAGCATCGCGATGGTGACGATGAACGACAGGTAGAACCAGTTCGCGACGTAGATGTGGGGTTCCTTGCGGCGCAGGATCGTCCCGAGGAAAACGGCAAGATAGACCAGCCAGACGATCGTCAGCCACAGGTCCATGTACCATTCGGGCTCGGCGTATTCCTTGGCCTGGGTGATGCCCAGAACGTAGCCAGAGGCGGCCAGGACGATGAACAGGTTGTAGCCCCAGAACACGAACCACGCCGCGTTGCCGCCCCAGAGCCGCACCGCCGAGGTGCGCTGAACGACGTAGAACGAGGTCGCGATCAGCGCGTTGCCGCCGAAGGCAAAGATCACCGCAGAGGTATGCAGCGGGCGCAGGCGGCCGAAGTTCATGTAGCCTTCGGCCCACTGGAAGTTCAGCGCGGGAAACGCCAGTTGCGACGCGATGAACACGCCGGCCAGGAACCCGACAACGCCCCAGAAGGCGGTCGCGATCACACCGGCCCGGATCACACCGTCCATATACTCGTTCGTCGGCACGGGCTTGGGCTGTTCCATCTGGCGCAGTTGCCAGATGAAGACGACCGCCGCGACGCCGGTGACGAGGATCGCGTGCAACTCATAGCCGAAATCGCGCGCGTAGTTGGCGATGATCGCGCTGCAGAGCGCGACCATCCCTAGCGCGATCAGTTTAACGTAATCCCACATTATGCGTCCCTTCGTCTTATCCCGGGCGGGCAGAATCGTGCCGTCCGGTTGCTCTTGACTGTTCCCGCTTCTCGCCGCGGGACGGTCAGAATGCCTTGATCCATGTCAAACCTCTGTGATGAGGGGCTTGATCGAGGTCAATGCTCTCGGGCGCCGCACCCCCTAAGCTAAATCGTCACACCAGAGGAGGTGCCGCGCGATGGCCTACAAATCGCTGATGATGGTCCTGACAGGGCCCCAGTCGCTCGAAGCGACGCTTGCAGCCGGAATCGAGCTTGCGCGACGCGAGGACGCGCATCTGGAAGTGCTGAGCCTTGGGATCGACCGGACGCAGGCCGGGTACTACTACGCCGGCGCCGCGATCGTGCTGCAGCAGGAGATGATGGACCGGGCCGAGGAAGAGGCCCGCGCGCTGGACGCCAAGGTGCAGGACCGGCTGGGCAAGGAGGATATCCGCTGGTCGTCCGAGGCAGCGGTGGCACAGCTTGGCGCCCTGAACGGGCTGATCGCGGTGCGGGCGCGTTTCAACGATCTGGTGATCCTGCCGAAACCCTTCGGGCCGGGCCGCGGACAGGAAGACGAAGCGATCGTGGAGGCCGCGCTGTTCGAAGGCCAGACCCCGGTTCTTGTGGTGCCGGAGAGCGGGCTTGGGCCCTGCGGCAAGCGGATCGTGGTCGCCTGGAACCAGTCCAGCGAGGCGCTGGCCGCCGTCCGTCTTGCGCTGCCACTGCTGACCAAGGCGGACCTGGTCGACATCTCGGTGATCGACCCGCCCAAGCACGGGCCGGAACGGTCGGATCCGGGCGGCCCGCTGAGCCAGATGCTGGCGCGGCACGGCGTGCGGGCCGAGGTATCGGTGCTGGCCAGGACGCTGCCCAAGGTGTCAGAGATCCTGGTGCGGCATGCGCGCGACCTGAATGCCGACATGATCGTGATGGGGGCCTATGGCCATTCGCGCTTCCGCGAGGCGATCCTGGGCGGGGCGACCCGCGGGATGCTGGAACAGGCCGACGTTCCGGTGTTCATGGCGCATTGAGCGCGCCACCCCGAAGCCAAAGAGGCGCGCCGCATCCGCGTGGCGCGCCTTTGCGTTGCCTGCGGGGCGTGGCGTCAGACCAGAAGGCCGCCGTCGGTATCGTCACCCGCTTCTTCCAGCAGGCGATCGAGGTCGGGCACGATGACGTGGCGCTTGCCTTCCAGCTCGATCACGCCATCCCGCTTCAGCGCCGAGATCTGGCGGCTGACGGTTTCCAGCGTCAGGCCCAGATAATCGGCCATTGCCTCGCGCGTCAGCGGCAGGTCGAAGGTCAGCGGGCCCTTCTTGCCGCTGAGATGCAGCGCGGCATCGCGGCGGCCGATGATGGCCACAAGGCTCGCGATCTTCTCGCGCGCCGTCTTGCGGCCCAGAAGCAGCATCCATTCGCGCGCGGCATCCAGTTCGTCCAGCGTCATCTCCAGCAGGCGCTGGCCGATGTGCGGCGTGCGGATCATCATCTCTTCGAAGGGTTTCTTGCGGAAACAGCACATCACCAGATCGGTGGTGGCGGTCACGTCATAGGGCGCCCGCTCGCGCCCCGGACGGCCGACGAAATCGGATGGCAGCAACAGCCCTACCATCTGACGGCGCCCGTCTTCCATCGTCTGGGTCAACGTGGCGATTCCGGTCACCACCGAGGCCACGAAATCCATCCGGTCACCCGACCAGATGATGGTCTGCCCGGCCTCGAAGCTGCGGTAGTACTTGATCTGCTCAAGCTCATCGAGTTCGCGCGCATCGCAACGGGCACAGACCGCCCGATGCCGGATGGGGCAGTCACCACAATCCTGCGATGAAAAGTGATTGTGATTAAGATCCATCCAAATATCCCACTTGATCTGCATCAAGGCAGGCGCGACCCCGCACTCTCAATGTACGGGAATGTCCGCTGAATCGCAACTTGCCCAATTTGGCATCTTTGACGCACGTGTGCCCCGGTACACGAGCTACCCCACCGCGCCGCATTTCGCAGGCGGTGTGAACGCCGAAACCTTTGCGCGCTGGATCGAGGCCGTCCCGGAAAACGGGGAGATCTCGCTTTACATGCATGTGCCGTTCTGTCGGCGGCTGTGCTGGTTCTGCGCCTGCCGGACCCAGGGCACGTCGAGCGACGACCCGGTGGTGGCCTATGCCGAAGTGCTGAAGGCGGAAATCGCCCTTCTCAAGACGCGGCTGGCGCCGGGGGTGCGGCTGTCGCGCCTGCATTGGGGCGGGGGCACACCCACCATGATGCCTGCGGCGGTGATCGCCGAGGTGGCGGGGGCCATTTTCGACGCCGTGCCGCTGGGCCCGGATGCCGAGTTTTCGGTCGAGATCGACCCGAACGAGATCGACGAGCCGCGGCTGGCAGCGCTGGCGGCAGCGGGGATGAACCGCGCCTCGATCGGGGTGCAGGACTTTGATCTGGACATCCAGAAGACGATCGGCCGCGACCAGACGTACGAGGTCACGCGCGATGCGGTGGTGGCGATACGCGAGAAGGGCGTGAAGAGCCTGAACGCCGACATCCTCTACGGCCTGCCGCACCAGACCCCGGCGCGCATCGCGGATTCGGTGCAGAAGCTGCTCTCGCTCTCGCCCGATCGGGTGGCCCTTTACGGGTACGCGCATGTACCCTGGATGGCGCGGCGGCAGGTGATGATCCCGTCCGACGCGATGCCGACCCCGCCCGAGCGGCTGGAGCTGTTCGAGACGGCGCGCAGGCTCTTTGTCTGGGATGGCTACCGCGAGATCGGCATCGACCATTTCGCCCGACCCGATGACGGGCTGGCGGTGGCGCAGGAGCAGGGTACGCTGCGGCGGAACTTCCAGGGCTATACCGATGACACCTCGCCTGTGCTGGTGGGGATCGGGGCCTCGTCCATCTCGCGGTTTCCGCAGGGCTATGCGCAGAATGCGGCGGCCACGTCGGCACATATCAAGGCCATCCGGTCGGGCAGCTTTTCCACCCATCGCGGCCATGGCTTCAGCGCCGAGGACCGGCTGCGCGGCCGGATCATCGAGGCGCTGATGTGCGATTTCGCGGTGGACAGCGCCGAGCTGATCCGTGATTTCGGGGTCACCCCTGCCGCCCTTGACGCGATGTATGCCAAGGCGATGGCGGCGTTTCCGGGCATGGTGGCACTGACCCGGACGGGTCTGACCATCCCCCCCCATGCGCGGCCGCTGACGCGGATGATCGCGCACAGCTTCGACGCCTACGACCATGCCAAGGCGCAGCATTCGGCGGCGATCTAGCCTTTCAGGTTGAACGCCGCCGCCAGCAGTTCGCGCGTGTACTCCTGCCGCGGCGCGCCGAAGATCTCGGCAGCGGTGCCCGCCTCGACGATGTCACCCTGTTTCATCACCACCACCCGATGCGACAGGGCGCGCACCACGCGCAGGTCGTGGCTGATGAAGACATAGGCCAGCCCCCATTTGCGCTGAAGCGCGCGCAGCAGATCGACGATCTGCACCTGCACCGTCATGTCCAGCGCGCTGGTGGGTTCGTCCAGCACCACCAGCTTCGGCCGCAGGATCATGGCGCGGGCGATGGCGATGCGCTGGCGCTGACCGCCCGAAAACTCGTGTGGGTAGCGTTGCATGGTGGCAGGGTCCAACCCCACCTCGGTCATGATCTGCGCAACCTCGGCCCGCGTGTCGCGGCCAGCGGTGCTGTGCACGCCCAGGCCTTCGGCGATGATCTGTTCCACCGTCATCCGGGGGGACAGACTGCCGAACGGGTCCTGAAAGACGATCTGCATGTCGCGCCGGATCGGGCGCATCTGCCGGAAGCTGAGGCCCTGCAGGTCGCGGCCAAGAAAGCCGATGTGCCCTTCCGAGGAAATCAGCCGCAGGATGGCCAGAGCCAGCGTGGTCTTGCCAGAGCCGCTTTCGCCCACGATGCCCAGCGTTTCGCCCGCGCGCACCGTCAGGTTGGCGGCATTCACGGCCTTCACATGACCCACGGTCTTCTTCAGGAAGCCGCGCTGGATCGGGAACCAGACCTTCAGGCCGCGGGTTTCCACCACCGGCGCGGCCTCGGAGACCACGGGATCGGGCGCGCCCGCGGGCTCGGCCGCCAGCAGCTTGCGGGTATAGGGGTGCTGCGGGTTGGCGAAGATTTCGGCGGTCGGCCCCTGTTCCACCAGATCGCCGCCCTGCATCACGCAGACCCGGTCGGCGATCCGGCGGACGATGCCAAGGTCGTGGGTGATGAACAGAAGGCTCATCCCCTCGCTGCGCTTCAGTTCGGCCAGCAGGTCAAGGATCTGGGCCTGGATCGTGACATCCAGCGCCGTCGTGGGCTCGTCTGCGATCAGCAGCTTCGGCCCGTTCGCCAGCGCCATGGCGATCATCACCCGCTGCCGCTGCCCGCCCGAAAGCTGGTGCGGATAGGCGCCCAGCCGCGCCTCTGCATCGCGGATGCCCACGCGCGTCAGCAGGTCCACCACCCGCGCCCGCGCCTTGTCGCCCGTCAGTCCCTGGTGCAGCGCAAGGCTTTCGGCGATCTGGCGTTCCAGGGTGTGCAGCGGGTTCAGGCTGGTCATCGGCTCCTGGAAGATGAAACTGATGCGGTTGCCGCGCACCTTCTGCAACGCCGCCTGTGGGGCGCCCACCATCTCGGTGCCCAGAAAGCGGATCGAGCCCTGAACCTCGGCCCCTTCGGGCAGCAGCCCCACGGTCGAGAGCGCGGTGACCGACTTGCCGGACCCGGACTCGCCCACGATGGCGACGGTTTCGCCCTCGGCCACGGTGAAGCTGACGCCGCGGACCGCTTCCATCCGGCGGCCGTCCTGCCGGAAGGCCACGCGCAGGCCCTGCACATCAAGGATCGGCGCGCTCATCGGAAGGTCTTTCGGGGATCAAAGGCATCGCGCACGCCCTCGAAGATGAAGACCAGGAGCGACAGCATGATGGCGAAGGTGAAGAAAGCGGTGAAGCCCAGCCAGGGCGCCTGCAGGTTCTGCTTCGCCTCCAGCGTCAGCTCGCCCAGTGACGGCAGCGCCGCGGGCAGGCCGTAGCCAAGGAAATCCAGCGCGGCGAGGCTGGAGATCGCACCGGTGACGATGAAGGGCAGGAAGGTCAGCGTGGCCACCATCGCGTTCGGCAGCACATGGCGGAACATGATGACCCCGTTCGACACGCCCAGCGCCCGCGCCGCGCGCACATATTCGAAGTTGCGCGCCCGCAGGAATTCGGCCCGCACCACATGGACCAGCGACGTCCAGCCAAAGAGTACCATCAACCCCACGAAGAGCGGGAATGTCATGTGGAACACGGCGCCGATGATGATGATGACGTAAAGGCTGGGCGTCGATCCCCAGATCTCGATCACCCGCTGGAAGATCAGGTCGACCCAGCCGCCGAAATAGCCCTGCACCGCCCCCGCCGCGATGCCGATCACCGAACTCAGCGCCGAGACGATCAGCGCGAAGCCCACCGACAGGCGGAAGCCGTAGATCACCCGCGCCAGCACGTCGCGTGCCGTGTCATCGGTGCCCAGCCAGTGCTTTCCGTCGGGGGCCGAGGGCGCGGTGCCCTGGATGTCGTTCACCGTGTCATAGGAATAGGGGATCAGCGGCCAGAGAATGAAGCCGGTCTGCACCTTCTGCCCGTCGATCATGCCGGTTTCGGCCGCCGCGCGGGTCTTTTCCGGCGTGTCGAAGCAGCCGTCGTTTCCGGCGGCGATGATGAGGCATTGCACCACGGGGTCCTTGTAGACCGCCTCGGTCGCGAAATCCCCGCCAAAGTCCTTTTCGGAATAGAAGCTGAACACCGGCATCCGCCAGTCGCCCTTGTAGCGCACCAGCAGCGGGTGGTCGTTGGCGATCAGTTCGGCACACAGCGACAGGCCGAACAGCAGCGCGAACAGCACCAGCGACCAGTAGGCGCGGCGGTTGGCCCGGAAATTCCGCCAGCGGCGGCGGTTCAGTTCAGACAACGCCATCAGGTTTCCCGCGTCTCGAAGTCGATGCGGGGATCGACCCAGACATACATCAGGTCGGAAATCAGCCCCATCACCAGCCCGATCAGGCTGAAGACGAACAATGTGCCGAAGATCACCGGGTAGTCGCGCTGCACCGCGGCCTCGTAGCCCAGCCGCCCCATACCATCGAGCGAGAAGATCGTCTCGATGATGAGGCTGCCGCCGAAGAAGACCGACACGAACAGGCTGGGAAAGCCCGCGATGACGATCAGCATGGCGTTGCGGAAGACATGGCCGTACAGCACCCGCCGTTCCGGCAGCCCCTTGGCGCGGGCGGTCATGACGTACTGCTTCTTGATCTCGTCCAGAAAGCTGTTCTTGGTCAGCAACGTCAGCGTGGCAAAACCCGAGATGGTCGAGGCGATCACCGGCAGGGTGATGTGCCACAGGTAGTCGATGACCTTGCCGATCAGGCTCAGCTGGTCCCAGTTGTCCGACGTCAGTCCGCGCAGGGGGAACCAGCGGAAATACGAGCCCCCCGCAAAGACCACAAGCAGCAGGATGGCGAACAGGAACCCCGGGATCGCATAGCCCACGATGATCGCGCCCGAGGTCCAGGTATCGAACCGCGAGCCGTCGCGCACCGCCTTGCGGATGCCCAGCGGGATCGAGATCAGGTAGGACAGAAGCGTGGTCCAGAGCCCGATGGTGATCGACACGGGCAGCTTTTCCTTCACCAGTTCGACCACAGAGATCGAGCGGAAGTAGCTCTTGCCGAAGTCGAGGTGGGCATAGTTCCACAACATGTCGAGAAACCGCTGCAACGGCGGCTTGTCGAAGCCGAATTCCTTGTTGAGGCTCGCGATGAATTCGGGCGGCAGGCCGCGCGCGCCCAGGTACTTGTCGTTCAGCCCCATGGTGGAGGCCGCGTGCCCCGCGTCGCCGCCGCTGCCCGCGAAGTTCTGGAAGGCATCGCCCTGCCCCTGCAGGCGGGCGATGATCTGTTCCACCGGGCCACCCGGCACGAATTGCGTCAGCGTGAAGTTGATGACCATGATCCCGACCAGCGTCGGGATCATCAGCAGAATCCGCCGCAGGATGTAGGCGCCCATTCCCGCCCCTACCGCAGCGCGCCCGACGCCTTGAGCGCCGCGGCCTTCTGCGCGTCGTACCACCAGAAATCCAGCTCGCCCAGCGCGTAGGGCGGCAGGGTCTCGGGATGGTCATACATGTCGTAATAGGCGACGGTGTATTGGTTGCGATACCACTCGGGCACCCAGAAATACGCGGCCCGCAGCACCCGGTCGAGCGCGTGAACCGCGGGGCGCAGCGCGGCCTCGGACGTGGCGGATGTGACATCGCCGATCAGCGCATCCACCGCCGGATCCTTCAACCCCATGACATTGAAGGTGGAAATGTCGGCGGTGGCCGAGCCGAAATACTGCTTCAGATCGTCGCTTGGCACATAGGACATCGGGAACTGCGTGGTGATGATGTCGAAATCATAGTTCGGCGGGCGGATGCGCACCGTGTATTGCGCGCTGTCCACATCGGTCAGCACCGCATCAATGCCCAGCGCCTTCAGGTTCTCGATGAACGGGTTGATGACCCGGTCGAAATCGGGATTGCCGTTCAGGAACTCGCTCTTCAGCACCTCGCCCTGGGCATTGTGGCGCAGCCCGTCCGAGGCCACCTTCCATCCCGCCGCATCCAGCAGGTCGGAGGCCTTGCGCAGGTTGGCGCGGTCAAGCTGGCGTTCGCCAGACGTGGGCGCCATCACCGCGTCATCGGTCAGCACGCCGGGCGGCAACGTGTCGGCCAGCGGCTGCAGCAGGGTCAGTTCCGCCCCATCGGGCTTGCCCGTGGCGGCAAGGTCGCTGTTTTCCCAGAAGGAATTGATGCGTTTGTACAGCCCGTAGAACAGTTTCTGGTTCGACCATTCGAAGTTGAACATCAACCCGATGGCCTGCCGCACCCGCGGATCCTGGAATTTGGCGCGGCGCAGGTTGAAGACAAAGCTCTGCCCCGTGGCCAGCGTCCCATCGGGCAGCGCCACCTTCCGGATCGCGCCCGACTGCACCGCGGGGAAGTCGTAGCCGGTCGCCCATTTGATCGACGAGGCCTCGTTGCGGAAGGTGTAGCTGCCACCCTTGAAGCCTTCGAAGGCGGCGTTGTAGTCGGCGTAATACTCGATGCGGATACGGTCGAAGTTGTTGCGCCCGATGTTGATGGGCAGCGTCTGCCCCCAGTAATCGGGGTTGCGCTTGTAGACGACGGTCTGGCCGACGTTCATCCGGTCCAGCATGTAGGGCCCCGAACCCAGAAAGGGCTTCAGGCTGCTTTGCGCCAGATCCTGATTGTTGGCCTCGTAATAGGCCTTGGAAAAGATGGGCAACTGGCCGACCGAAGCAGGCAGGTCGCGGGTGGGGTGGCCGGGGCGGAAGGTGAACTTGATTCGGTTGGGGGCCAGCACCTCGACGCTTTGCACCTGCTGGCCCAGCACCGCGCGGAAATCGGGCAGGCCCTTGGTCAGCAGCAGGTTGTAGGAAAAGGCCACGTCCTCTGCCGTCAGCGGCGAGCCATCCGAAAACGTCACCTCTGGGCGCAGGGTAAAGATCACCCAGGACCGGTCAGGGGGGTATTCCAGCGTCTTGCAGATCAGGCAGTAGACGGCCGAGGGCTCATCCGCCACCGTGGTCAGCAGGCTTTCGTAGGGCACCGAGGCCAGCGCCGCCGCCTGCCCCTTGTCGGTGAAGGGGTTCATGCTGTCGAAGCTGCCCGGCTGCCATTCGGAGATTTCGCCACCTTTCGGCGCGTCGGGGTTGACGTAATCGAGATGGGCGAAATCCTGCGGGTACTTCAGTTCGCCGAAGGGCGAGATCCCCCACGAGGTGATCGTATCGCCCGCCCAGCACGCCCCGGCCGACAGCAGAAACGCGGCCACCAGCGCCAGCGAGGCACGGCCGGTGTGGGGGGCGCGGATCGGCATCGTCGTCTCCTTCGGCCGGGATCGTCCGGGTCAGGCTATGGCGGGCACCTGCCCCGGTTCAAGTTGAGATTATGTGAAGCGGCAGACAGGCAAAGGGCCGCCCCGAAGGACGGCCCCGAACACGCGCCAGGCGGCTACGGTTCACTTGATGGTGGCGAGGTAGGCGATCACGTCTGCGCGATCCTGCACCTTGTCGAGGCCGGCGAAGCCCATCTTGGTGCCCGGCGCGTAGGCCGACGGCTTGTGCAGCCAGTCGTTCAGCCGATCCGGGGTCCAGTCGCCGCCCAGCTTCTTCAGCGCGTCCGAATAGCTGAACCCGTCGACCGATGCGACCGCGCGGCCGACCACGCCGTTCAGGTGCGGGCCGGTGGCGTTCTGGCCGTCAACCTTGTGGCAGGCCTTGCACTTGCCGAAGATCGTTTCGCCCTTCTTGGGGTCGGCCGAGGCGAAAACGGTCTGGAAATCAGGCCCCGCATCCGTTGCCGTCGCGGCAGGTTGGGCCGTGGCGCTCGCGTCGGCGACCTGCACACTGTAGGCCTGCGGGCCGGCTTCGGCGGTGGAATAGAGCACCTCGCCCGCCCAGTTGCCGAGCAGGAAGACCAGCAGTGCCCCGCAGAAGGCGCCCACAATCTTCGTGAAGGTCATCGTGTCGAACATGTCGCTTCCCGTCAGATTCCAGAGATTGAAGTTTCGGCTATCTACAAGCTTCCCCTTGCAGGTTTCAAGGTATACTTAGCGCGACCAATCGCCCGGGCAGGGGCATTTTCTGCGAGGAAAAGATTATGATTGGTCGCATCTCGTTTCAGGGAGAGCCCGGGGCATACTCGCATCAGGCCTGCCGCGAGGCGCGGCCCGAACACGAACCCCTGCCCTGCGCCACTTTCGATGAGGCCATCGAGGCGGTGCGGTCGGGCGAGGCCGAGCTTGGGATGATCGCGGTCGAGAATTCCACCTACGGCCGCGTTGCCGATGTTCACCACCTGCTGCCGAATTCCGGCCTGCATATCGTGGGCGAGGCCTTCGTGCGGGTGCATGTGAACCTGCTGGGGGTCCCCGGCGCGCGGCTGGAGGACGTGCGCGAGGCGCATGGTCATGTGGTGATCCTTCCGCAGGCGGCAGGGTTTCTGAAGGCGCACGGCATCCGCGGCAAGGTCAGTTCCGATAACGCCCGGGCCGCCCGCGAGGTGGCAGAGGCGCGCGACCCTGCGCGGGCGGCGCTGGCCTCGGAACTGGCGGCTGAGATCTACGGGCTGGACGTGCTGGCCCGCCATATCGAGGACCAGGCCAACAACACCACCCGCTTCCTCATCATGGCGCGCGCGCCCGACATGCGCCGCCGCGGCCCGGGCCGGATGATGACCACCTTCATCTTCCGGGTCCGCAACATCCCTGCGGCGCTTTACAAGGCGCTTGGCGGCTTTGCCACGAACGGCGTGAACATGACGAAGCTGGAAAGCTACATGGTGGGCGGCTCGTTCACCGCGACGCAGTTCTACGCCGACATCGAAGGCCACCCGGATGACCCCAACGTGAAGCTGGCGCTGGAAGAGCTGCGCTATTTCACCTCGGAATGCCGGATACTGGGCACTTATCCGGCCTCGCCCCGGCGGGACTGAGCGGCGCCGCGCCTAAAGCGCCAGCCGCAGCCGCAGGAAGCCCGCAGGCGTGGGGCCGATGACCTCGGGCGGCAGCGGCGCCGCGGACAGATGATCGGCTGCCGCGGGGCCGGTGTCGAAGGTCACGGTAGTGCCCGGCATCGGCACGAAGCCCCAGCCATCCGCAGCGGGGGGAACCAGCGTACCCACCTGCTGGATGTGCCGGATCAGCAGGTCACGCACCGGCTCGGCATCCTCCATCACGATCCGGTCGGGCCGGGCGCCAGGCAGGCTGCCCCCGGCGCGGTAGTTGTTGCAGACGATCATGAAACGGTCTTCGGGGGCCACCGGCCGCCCGCGGTGCGCCAGCGCGGTGACGCGGGCCCCGGGCTGGGCCGCCAGATCGAAGCGATAGGTCAGCCCGTCGATCGTGTCGAAGGTGAAGCTCGGGAAACTCGGATCGATCAGCGGCTGGTCCCTCCCGCCGGGCCGGACCGGCAGGTAAAGCCGCGCGGCATGTTCCAGCCAGTCGCGCAGGTCTGCCCCGGTGACCCGCAGGGCGCAAAGCGTGTTGGGGTAGCTGTAGAGGTCGGCCGCGTGATTCATCGACAGCGGGCAGGCAGGCACATCGGTGAAGAA
>DAIEJF010000067.1 GCA_027351005.1 Paracoccaceae bacterium
GCAGACAGCCCCTCGGCGCCTGCCCCCCGGCGCCCCGCCTAAAGCCCCCGCACCCGCGGCGCGGCATGCCCGCCACGCGCGGGCTCGATCATCAGTTCCGTCAGCGCCCAGACCAGCGCGTCCACCCGATCCGGGCTGCCGGTGCCCAGAAACCCCCGGACCGACATCTGCGCCATCTGCGCCTCCAGCAGCCCCAGCCCCGCCACATGCCCGACCCGGCCCTGTTCGTAGAGCGCGGCCACCGGCTCGGCGCGCGCAGCCTTGCCGCGGCTCGCGCGGACCGCCTTGAAGGGCACCGCCGCATCCACCTGGCGGATCACCCGCTCGACCAATTCGCCGCCCTGATTCACCTCGGCCACCAGCCGGTCGGCGCCGTGGCGCTCACAGGCCGCGACCGCCGCATGGGCCCATTGCGCGGGGCTCGCGCCCTCGACGCTGGCATCCTCCAGCACAACCGCTTCCCACTGCTGCGGCGGCCCCTGCATCCGCACGCCCGCCACCACGATCCCGCAGGCATCCGACCCCGCCCCCCCGGTCACCGGCGGATCGACCGCCACCACGATCCGGTCCAGCCGCGGCACCTCGCTGCGCTGGCAGCGATCAAGCAGCGCCGCAGGCCAGAGCGCGCCCTCCACATCCTGGATCAGCTCGCCGTCCAGCTCCTGTCGGCCCAGCCGCCCGCCATGGTAACGCGTGCGCACCTCCTGCAGGAACGAGGCCGCCAGATAGGCCCGGTTCGCCTCGGTCGGCGCATGGCTCAGGACCGAAGACGGGTTCTTCAGGATCGCCTTCAGAACCTCGACATTCTGCGGCGTCGTGGTCACCACCTGGCGCGGATGATCGCCAAGCCGAAGCGCGAACTGCAACATGTCCCAGGCCTCCTGACCGCGCTTCCACTTGGCCAGCTCGTCCGACCAGGCCGCATCGAACTGCGGCCCCCGCAGGCTGTCGGGGTCATGCGCCGAAAACACCTGCGCCACCGCCCCGTTGGGCCAGACCAGCCGCTTGCGCGTGGCCTCCCACTGCGGGCGCCGGTCAGGGGGCGAACAGGCCAGGATGCCGCTGTCGCCCAGAACCATGACCTCGCGCGCCTGGTCCACCGTCTCGCCCACCAGCGCCACGCGGCGGCAGCGCCCGGGGTCCGCAGGCCGCGCGCCTTCCACCTGCGCGCGCACCCATTCCGCCCCCGCGCGCGTCTTGCCCGCGCCCCGCCCGCCCATGATGATCCAGGTCCGCCAGGCCCCGTGCGGCGGAAGCTGATGCGGCAGCGCCCAGAACTCGAACAGCCAGGGCAGCGCCAGCAGCGCATCATCCCCCAGCCCGCCCAGAAAGGCGTCAACCTCCTGCGGCGTCGCGGAGGCAAGCCAGGCGGCGCCCGATCTCAGTTCGTGCGTGCTCGAGGTCAAGGGTACGGTCGTGGACGGCGCCCTCGGCATCTCTGCGGAGTTTTTCAATTGCTGCCCTTTCGTTCAGAACCGCCAGCAGCGCCTGGCGGAACTCTTTTGCATAGCCCACCGCTTCCTTCGCGGCGCGCGCCTCGCCGCTGCGTGCCTCGTCGATGACAAGCGCAAAGACATCGGCGGCGGTCTCGTAAAGCACCGTCGCGTTCGACAGCATCGAACGCGGGTCATCCCCTTGCGGGGGTGGATGTAAGGTCATGAAGCCGCACCTGCCCATTTGCCCCGGTCACCGGGCAGAAAGAGAAAAGCGGCGCCGGGGTCACCCCCGGGCCGCTTGCCCACCTCTTCCAGCATGTCTGAAGGTATAGCCCGGACCGCGCGCCAGGTCAAGCAGAAAATAGTTTCAGATCAAACGCTTGGCGTACGCCGCATTAACGTTCCGTTAACCCTTGGCCGGAACCGGGCCGCACTGCGGTCCGGCGCCACGCACCCGCTCAGTTCTTGGCTGCGTCCGGCGCCTTGCCCTGTGCCGCCTCCAGCGCGCGCAGCCGCGCCACGTTCCGGTTGTGCTCTGCCAACGTCTCGGCGAACACATGGCCCGCGCTCGGGTCCAGACCCTTTGCCACGAAATACAGGTACTTCGTCTCCGCCGGATGCAGCGCCGCCGCGATCGCCGCGCGGCCCGGATTGGCGATCGGCGTCGGCGGCAGCCCGTCGATGGCATAGGTGTTGTAGGGCGTGTTGGCCCGCAGCTCGCTCTGGCGAAGCCCCCGCCCCAGCGTTCCCTGCCCCTTGGTGATCCCGTAGATCACCGCCGGGTCGGTCTGCAACTTGATGCCCTGCGCCAGCCGGTTGAGGAAGACCGAGGCCACCAGCGGCCGCTCCTCGGCCACGCCCGTCTCCTTCTCCACCAGCGAGGCCATCACCAGCGCCTCCTGCGGGGTCTTGTAGGGCAGCCCGGCAGCCCGCCCGGCCCACAGCTCGGCCAGCGTCGCGGCCTGCCGCCCCTGCATCTCGGTGACCAGTTGCACCCGGCTCTCGTCGCGGCTCACGTCATAGCTGTCGGGCTGCAAGCTGCCCTCGTCGGGCACCTTCGCCACCGTCCCGCTCAGGAAATCCGCCGATTTCAGCGCGTTGACCACCTGCCAGCTCGTCGCCCCCTCGGCCAGCGTGACCCGGTAACGGGTGTCGGGCTGCTTCTCGGCCGCCACATATTCCGGCGGCGCGGCACCGGCCGTGGGGTCGAACTTGGCCACCTCGACAAAGGCTTCCGTCGCGGGGTCCAGCGTGCGCACCACCATCTGCGAATCCGTCACCCCGATGCGGAAGTTGACCTCCGTGCCGCAGGTGCTCTGCCCGCCCTTGGTCAGCGTTCCCAGGATGTCCCGCATCGAGGCGCCGGGCTTCAGCAGATAGCTGCCGAACTTCAGCCCCTCGCCATCACCGGTGTAATTCGCCCCCAGCCGGAACAGCATGGCATTGGAAATCGCCCCCTGCCCCAGCAACACCTTGCTCATCGAGGCGACCGTGGCCCCCTTGTCGACCCGCACGCAGATCGGCTGGGCCAGCGGTCCCGCCCCGGTGTAGGCCTGCTGCGCCCAGGTGATCATCCCCGCCACCCCCAGCAGCACGACGATGATGAACGTCAGCGCGTTGGAGGCGAGCGAACGGACCATCAGCCCGGAACCCGGCCCAGAACGAGGCTTGCATTGGTGCCGCCGAACCCGAACGAGTTCGACAGCGCCACATCGATCCGCCGCTTCACCGCCGCGTTGGGCGCCAGATCCAGCTTCGGCGCCACCGCGGGCGTGTCCAGGTTGATCGTCGGCGGCGCCACCTGATCGCGGATCGCCAGCACACAGAAGATCGCCTCGACCGCCCCGGCCGCGCCCAGTAGGTGCCCGATCGACGACTTGGTGGAACTCATCGTGGCCCCGGCCGCCGCATCGCCCAGAAGCCGCTCCACCGCGCCCAGTTCGATCGTGTCGGCCATGGTGCTCGTGCCATGCGCGTTGATGTAATCCACCTCGGCGGGCGTGATCCCCGCCCGCTTCAGCGCCGCCTGCATGCTGCGGTAGCCGCCCTCGCCATCCTCGCTGGGCGCGGTGATGTGATAGGCATCGCCCGACAGGCCATAGCCCAGCACCTCGGCATAGATCTTCGCGCCGCGCGCCTTCGCGTGCTCGTATTCCTCCAGCACTACGACGCCCGCGCCCTCGCCCATCACGAACCCGTCGCGATCCGCGTCATAGGGGCGGCTGGCCTTCTGCGGCTCTGCCCCCCGCTTGGTCGACAGCGCCTTGCAGGCGTTGAAGCCGGCGATCCCGATCTCGCTGATCGGGCTTTCCGCGCCGCCCGCCACCATCACGTCGGCATCGCCCCACTGGATCAGCCGCGCCGCGTCGCCAATGGCATGGGCGCCGGTGGAACAGGCGGTGACCACCGCATGGTTCGGCCCCTTGAAGCCGAAGCGGATCGACACCTGACCCGAGATCAGGTTGATCAGCGCGCCCGGAATGAAGAAGGGCGACACCCGCCGCGGCCCCTTCTCCTTGATCAGCACCGCGGTCTCGGCGATCGAACTCAGCCCCCCGATGCCCGACCCGATCATCACGCCCGTGCGGCAGCGGTCCTCCTCGGTCGCAGGCTCCCAGCCCGAATCCCGCACCGCCTGCACCGCGGCCGCCATCCCGTACAGGATGAAGTCATCGACCTTGCGCTGGTCCTTGGGCTCCATCCAGTCGTCGGGGTTGAAGGTCCCGTCGCTGCCGTCGCCCCGGGGGATCTCGCAGGCATAGGTCGTGGCCAGATGGCTCGCGTCGAACTTGGTGATCGTCCCCGCGCCCGACTGCCCCGCAAGAAGCCGGTTCCAGGTCTCCTCGACCCCACACGCCAGCGGCGTGACCATCCCCAGCCCCGTGACAACAACCCGACGCATCGGCACCCCCGTCCGTTTCGACATCGGCGGAGAGATACACGGGGGGCGCGGGCCGCGCAATCAGGCAGAGAGTTGGACGGCGATCTTGCGCCACGGACGGCCGGGCGTCGGCCCCCGCCTGGCCACGCGCACCCTGCGGCCGGGCAAGCGGCAACACCCCCACGCTCTGGCCGCCGCGCTCCGGCTTCGCGCGGGCGTCAGCCGGTCGGCCACCGACGCGCGCTTTCGCCCAACCGCCTGACCCCAAACGCAAAAACGGCGCCCCTTCGCAAGGACGCCGTTTGCATGATTTTCCGCGGGGGCTCGCAGCCCCCGGTCAGCCCACGCGGTCAGGCGGCTTCCGAGATGAACTTCACCGCATCGCCGAAGGTCTGGATGGTCTCGGCGGCGTCATCGGGGATCTCGATGCCGAATTCTTCCTCGAAGGCCATCACCAGCTCGACCGTGTCCAGGCTGTCGGCGCCGAGGTCATCGATGAACGAGGCGTTCTCGGTCACCTTGTCCTCTTCCACACCCAGGTGCTCGACGACGATCTTCTTCACCCGGCTCGCGATGTCGCTCATGTCATTCCTCATAGAGTTTCGGGTTAACCCCGGTTCGTCCTGTCCCGTGCTCGTTCGAGCGGCTCATGCCCTGCCTCGCGCAGGACCGTTGCCCGGCTTGCGCCGGAAGACCGCGCGGCAGCTTCACCGCACGGCCCGATCTCGGCGCCCTATAGCACGTTCCGCAGCCGAGGCAAACGCTTTCGGGCGGCCATGCGGCAGGGCGCGGGGGCGGCCTCAGATCATCGCCATCCCGCCGTTCACATGCAGCGTGGCGCCGGTCACATAGGCGGCCTCGGGGCTCGCCAGATAGACCACCGCGCCCGCGATCTCCTCGCTCGTGCCCATCCGCCCCGCGGGAATCTGCGCCGCGATCTTCGCCTTCTGGTCGTCGCTCAGCTTGTCGGTCATCGCGGTCGCGATGAAGCCCGGCGCCACGCAGTTCACCGTGATGTTCCGGCTCGCCACCTCGGCGGCCAGGCTCTTCGACATGCCCACCATCCCGGCCTTGGCGGCGGCATAGTTGCCCTGCCCGGCATTGCCCGTGGCGCCCACGACCGACGAGATGTTGACGATGCGGCCCCAGCGCGCCTTCATCATCCCCCGCAGCACCCCCCGGCACAGCCGGAAGGTCGAGGTGAGGTTCACCTCGATCACCTTCGCCCAGTCGTCATCCGACATCCGCATGAACAACTGGTCGCGCGTGATGCCCGCATTGTTCACCAGGATGTCCACGCCGCCCATCGCCTCGGCCGCCGCCTTCGGCAGCGCCTCGACCGCCGCCGCGTCGCCCAGGTCGCAGGCCAGCACATGCGCCCGCGCCCCAAGCTCGGCCGGAAGCGCCTCCAGCGGCTCCACCCGCGTGCCCGACAGCGCCACGCTCGCCCCCTGCGCATGGAGCGCCCGCGCGATCGCGCCCCCGATGCCGCCCGAGGCGCCCGTCACCAGCGCCGTCTTCCCCGTCAGATCGAACATGTTCCGCCTCTCCGTCATGCCTTTCCCCCTGCCTAGCAGCCCGCGCCGCCCCGCGCCACCCGGCCGTCGCGCGACCGCGGCCACCCGAGGCCCGCGCCGCGGCGCCCCCTCATTTGCGGTCCGCAAATATCCCACGGGGGTCCGGGGGTGTGAAACCCCCGGGGCGCCTGCCCCAAGGCGCGGCCTCACCCGGCCCGCGCGGCCGCCACGTCCTCGGGGGTGCCCACCGCGCGGGTGGCCACGTCCTTGGCGATCCGCTTCACCATCCCCGACAGCGCCTTGCCCGCGCCGATCTCCCAGATCTCGGTGACCCCCGCCCCCGCCATCCACAGGACCGACTCGCGCCAGCGGACCGATCCCGTCACCTGCTCGACCAGCAGATCCCGGATCAGCCCCGGGTCGCTCACCGCCTCGGCGCGCACATTGGCCACCACCGGCACGCGGGGCGCCGCGATCTCCACCGCGGCCAGCGCCTCGGCCATGACGGCGGCGGCAGGCTGCATCAGCGCGCAGTGGAACGGCGCGCTCACCGGCAGCATCAGCGCGCGCTTGGCACCGCGGATCTTGGCGATCTCCACCGCCCGTTCCACCGCCGCCCGATGGCCCGACACGACCACCTGCGCGGGGTCGTTGTCATTGGCCGCGGTGCAGACCTGGCCCTGCGCCGCCTCGGCCGCCACCTCGGCCGCCGCCGCGAAGTCAAGGCCCAGCAGCGCCGCCATCGCCCCCACACCGACCGGCACCGCCTCCTGCATCGCCCGCCCCCGGATGCGCAGCAGCCGCGCGGTATCGGCCAGCGTCAGCGCCCCCGCGGCACAGAGCGCGGAGTATTCCCCCAGGCTGTGCCCGGCCACGAAGGCCGCGTGCTCGAGCCCCAGCCCCTCGGCCTCCAGCGCCCTGAGCGCCGCGATCGAGGTCGCCATCAGCGCGGGCTGGGCATTGGCGGTCAGCGTCAGCGCCTCGATATCGCCCTCCCAGATCAGTGCCGAAAGCGTTTCGCCCAGCGCCGCATCCACCTCGTCAAAGACCGCCCGCGCGGCCGGATAGGCCTCGGCCAGCGCCCGCCCCATGCCGACGGCCTGCGCGCCCTGCCCCGGAAATACGAATGCCCGGCTCATGTCATGTCCCTCCGTTTTCCCCCGCATAGCGCGCCCGCGCCCCCCAAGGCAATCGCCCGCACGACCGCCCGCATGACCGCCCGCACGCTGCATCATTCAACAAATCCATTGACTGATGAACCATCCGAGGCGCACATTCAACACCATGGTTGAATCAGACACCCTTCCCCTCGACACGCTCTTTCACGCGCTCGGTGATCCGACCCGGCGCGCCATGCTCCACAGCCTCGCCGGTGGCGCCAAGTCCGTCACCGACCTTGCCGCAC
>DAIEJF010000070.1 GCA_027351005.1 Paracoccaceae bacterium
CATCGGCCGCCTCCGACGACCGCTGGATCGTCACCGCCTGCGCCAGTTGCGTTTCCCACAGCGGCACCGTGTTCACCAGCGTCGAATTGATCTTGGTCACCAGCGACTTGTCATTCTCCTGCACGAGCCGGATCGACGGCAGCGACTGCATCGTGACCTGCCGCGTCAGCTTCAGGTCATGCACCCGGCGTTCCAGATCGTCACGCGCGGCGCGCAGGTCGCGCAGGCCCTGCGCCCGGATCATCTTCTGATCCTCGGGCGCGGCCTCTGCCGCCGCCTGCGCCGCGGGAATGGTGCTGCCATCAAGTTCGGCCAGCTTCGCCTCGCCCGCCGCGATGTACAGCGCCAGCTCGTCGAAGAAGGCCAGCGTCTTGGCGTAAAGGACATCCAGCGCCTTGATGTCGATCAGGAGCTTGTGCTGGTGAATGTCGAGATCGGCGGTGATCCGGTCGATCTGGCCCTGCACCTCCTCGAACCGTTCGAGGAACTTCGCCACCGTTGTGCCGCCCCCGGTGATGCGCTGCCACAGGCTGCGCGGGCGGCCCGGCTCCAGTTCGTCGCTGGAAAAGCCGCGGATGGTCGAGACGATCTTCGACAGGCTGTCGCCCGCGGGCCCCAGGTCCTTGTTCTTCACATCCTCCAGCATGGCCGATGACACGGTCGTCAGCTCGCCCTGCGCCGCGGCACCGAAGTTGATGATCGACTGGGTGTTGGTGATGTCGATCTCGGCCATGCGCTGGCGGATCGCGTCGGCCACGGGGGCCGGGGCGGCGGCCAGCGGCACCACCTCGGCAACGGGGGCGGGGGGCGTCGGCGGAAGGGCGGTCTCGTCGGTCATGGTCGGTCCTTTCGCTGGGGGATGCGGCGGCCGTCAGCCCGGCCGCACGCCTTCCTGTTGCAGCCGCTCGCGCAGCACGTCGATCTGAATGTCCAGCCCGCTGCGGTCATTGGCCAGCAGCGCCTGCCGCTGGGCGGTGAAATTCACCTGCAGGTCGGCCAGCAGGCTTTCGTACTTCGCCCGCGCCGCGGGGTCGCGGGTCTGGGCGTAAAGCGTGGCAAAGGCCACCGTCGCATCCCGCGCGCCCATCAGGTAGACGCCCAGATAGCGCCGCGCCGCGGTCAGGTCGCGGGGGTCGGATTCGATCTGGCGGAACATCGCCCGCGCGGTCGTCGCGAAATCGCCCACCCTGTCCGAAAGCCCCCGGTCGCCCGCGCGGCGGATCGCGTCCTGCATCGCGGCAAGGTAGCCCTCGGCCCCGTCGACAGCCGCCGCCACCCGGTCGGCCGCGGCCCCGTCCACGCCCGCCAACCCCTTGTCAGCCAGCGGATCGGGCCCGAAGGCCGCCAGATGCAGACCAGCCCCCAGCACCGCAAGAAGCGCAGGCACTGCCAGCCCCGCCCCGGGGTGCCAGGCGCCCAGCCCCAGGCCAAGCCCCATCAGCACCGATCCCAGCATCTTGCGCGGCCAGGCCGGGCGGCGCGCCACCTCGCGGGCCAGATAGGCCTCCTCGGCCCGCAGCCCCTCGCGCGTCAGCCAGGCCGCGGCAATCAGCAGCCCGCAGGCGCCCAGGTCCAGCGCCAGCCCGACGGGCCCCTTGAAGAAGGCCGTCAGCGCAAACAGGATCGGCGGCAGGAACAGCGCATTCGCCCGCCCCGCCATGCGCGCGGGACGCTTGCCCGCAAGAGGGGCGGGGCCGGGCAGGTCTGCGGGGCGGGAATTGGGGGGGCTGTAGCGCCCGCCGAAACGCTCGGCCATCAGGCGCCCCCCGTCACGGCGACGTAAAGCGTCAAGGCCATCAGCAGGAAAAAGGCAAGCTTCTGCAAGCCGCTGCCCGTCATCGCCCCGGTCCTTTCCCCAAGCATCCCGTCACCTCCGAATATAGGTGCGCCCGTGCGCGGCCGGAAGCGGGTTGCCGGGGAAAAGCGGCAGCCTAGTCGCCCTTGCGCGGGCCGCGCGGGCCCCGCCCGCCGGGCTTGCCGCCCCCCGGCCCCAGCGGGGCGGGTTTGCGCGGCCCGCCGCCTGCCCCG
>DAIEJF010000079.1 GCA_027351005.1 Paracoccaceae bacterium
GGCGCGGCGGGCGCGGCGGCACTGGCCATGCTGGGCCAGCGGGCGGCGGCCCTGACGATGCCCTCGGCGCCGGTGTCGCTGAACATCGTGGATGTGGCGGGCAACCTGGCGCTGACCAAGACGCCGCTGGAAAACTATGCCAAGGCCAACCCGAAATACGTCTCGGCGATCAACTTCTCGAAGGCGCCCGCGCCGGAACTCCCGGGCAAGATCAAGGCCCAGCAAGGCGCCAACCGGGTCGACATCGACCTGGTGCTTACCGGGACCGACGCGCTGTCGGCCGGGGTGGATCAGGGCATCTGGCTGAAGCTGCTGCCCGATCACGCGGGCGATCTGCCGAAGCTGGACGGGATCTACCTGCCGCAGGCCGCCAAGATGCAGGGTCTGGCGCAGGGCTTCGGGGTCGAGGTCAGCTACTACCCGTCGGGGCCGTTGATCGAATACATGCCCGACCGGGTCAAGCAGGTGCCCACCACCGCCGAAGAGCTGCTGGCCTGGGCCAAGGCCAATCCCAACAAGTTCATGTATGCCCGCCCCGCCAACTCGGGCCCCGGCCGGACCTTCCTGATGGGGCTTCCCTGGATCCTGAACGACAAGGACCCGATGGACCCGGTGAACGGCTGGGACAAGACCTGGGCCTATCTGGAAGAGATCGGCAATTACATCGAATACTATGCCACCGGCACCACGCCGACGATGAAGGAGCTGGGCGAAGGCACCCGCGACATCATCGCCACCACCACCGGCTGGGACATCAACCCCCGCGTGCTGGGCATCGTGCCGAAAGAGGCCAAGGTGGGCACGCTGGCCGGGTTCCACTGGGTGACGGACGCGCATTACATGTGCATCCCGAAGGGCGTCAGCGACGACAAGCTGGCCGTCCTGCTGGATCTCATGCGCTACATGCTGACCCCCGAGGCGCAGGCCTATGCCTATGACGAGGGCTACTTCTACCCCGGCCCGGCGGTGAAGGACGTGCCGATCACGCTTGCGCCGAAGGCGAGCCAGGACGCGATCGCCGAATACGGCCGCCCGGAATACGACAAGATGATCGCCGACAATCCCAAGGAACTGCCGCTGCCCGCGCAGACCATGGTCACGGCGTTCGACATGTGGGACAAGAAGATCGGCGCCAAGAAGGGCTGACCGATCCGGGGCCCGGGCGATCCCCGGGCCCGCTTCCCCGTTTCCCTTCCTTTCCCCGCGCAAGGGCACCATGGCGATTCATTCCAAAGACTTCCGCACCCTGCGGCTTGACGGCGTGCAGCGCGATTTCGGCGCCTTCAACGCGCTCAAGGGCATCAGCCTGACCATTGCGCGCGGCGAGTTCGTGGCGCTTCTGGGCCCCTCGGGCTGCGGCAAATCCACCGCCTTGAACTGCGTGGCGGGGCTTTTGCCGCTGACGGGGGGAACGATCAGCCTGGATGACACGCGGATCGACACGCTGAGCCCCGAGGATCGCGGCTTTGGCATGGTGTTCCAGAACTACGCGCTGTTTCCCCACATGAGCGTGGCCAGGAACGTCGGCTTTGGCCTGGCCATGCGCAACGAGCCCCGCGCCCAGATCGCCGAAAAGGTGGCCGAGGCGCTGCGGCTCGTGCGGCTGGAGGGGCAGGCCGACAAGCTGCCGGGGCAGCTTTCGGGCGGCCAGCAGCAGCGCGTGGCGATCGCCCGCGCCATCGTGGTCGCGCCGCCCCTGGTGATGATGGACGAGCCGCTGTCGAACCTTGACGCCAAGCTGCGGCTTGAAATGCGGGCCGAGATCCGGCGCATCCATGCCCATCTGGGCTCGGCCACCATCTATGTGACCCATGACCAGGACGAGGCCCTGAGCCTGGCCGACCGCATCGTGGTGATGCGGCAGGGCGAGGTGCGCCAGGTCGGCACGCCGGAAGACCTTTACACCCGGCCCGCCACGGTGGATGTGGCCGAGTTCATGGGGTTCCGCAACATGCTGCCTGCGACGATGGCGGGCGCGGGCAGCGGCACGCGCGCGCGGGTGACGGTGGATGGCGCGGCCTGCGAAGGCACGCCCGTCGGCCCGCTTGCGCCCGGCGCCGTGACGCTGGCGATCCGCCCCGAGGACCTGCGCCCGCAGGATGACGGGCCGCTGGCCGCACGGGTCGATCAGGTGGAATACCGCGGGCGCGCCTTCTTCGGCATCGCCACCACGCCCGGCGGCACGGCGCTGCATTTCCGGGCGCCCTCGCGGGTCGCGCCCGGCACGGCGCTGCGCTTCGGCGCCGACCCCGACCGCATCCTGATCTACGGGGGCGCGGCATGACCGGCGCCGCCCTGCCCCGCAGGCCCGGCCTGCGCGAACGGCTGGCCCGGCGCGGGCTTGACGGCACCACGCTGCTGGTGCTGCCCGCCGCGCTGGCGATCCTGGCGCTCTTCGTCTTTCCCTTCATCGAGGGGCTGGTGCTTTCGTTCCTGCCCAAGCAGGGCGGCCCGCTTGCGAACTATGCGAAGTTCTTCGGCGATCCCTATCTGTGGAAGACGATCCCGACCACGCTGGGCATCGCCATTCCGGCGACGCTGGCCAACATCGCGCTGTCGGTCCCGGTCGCGCTGCGGGTGCGCCGGATGAAGCGGCAGCGGCTTCTGACCACGATCCTGGTGATCCCGATCACGCTGGGCACCGTGCTGGTGGCCGAGGGGCTCTTGAACTACCTCGGACCGCAGGGCTGGTTGAACCGGACGCTGATGGCGCTGCATCTGATCGACCGGCCGGTGCGGCTGGTGCACAACTACTGGGGCGTGCTGTGGTCGCTGGTCATCGCGGGCTTCCCCTTCACCTTCCTCCTGACGCTGTCCTACGTCTCGGGGATCGACCCGAACCTGGAACGCGCCGCCGCCACCCTGGGCGCGGGCCCGCGGGCACGGTTCCGCACAGTCCTGTTGCCGCTGATGGCCTCGGGGCTGGCGATCACCTTCTGCCTCAGCTTCGTGCAGGCCTTCGCCGTATATCCCTCGGCGGTGCTAGTGGGCGCGCCCGCGGGCTCGACCCGGGTGATTTCCATCGCCGCCTTCCAGGCCGCCTACGAGACCTATGACGACAGCCTGGCCTCGTCGATCGCCATGATCATGGCCGCGATCCAGCTGGTCATCGTGGTGCTGGTGCTGGCCGGGCGCAGCCTGTTCTACCGCGGCCCGGCCGGAGGAGGCAAAGGATGACCCAAAGCCGCACATCGATCCTCGACCGGATCTGGATCCTGGCGGTCTGGACCTTCGTCGGCTTCTTCATCCTGAACCTGGCCGCCATCGTCGGCGCGGTAGCGGTGAACAGCGTCGCCACGCGCTGGCTGGGCACCTGGCTGCCCAAGGCCTACACCTGGCACTGGTATGCCGATGCCTGGAGCGAGTTCCAGCTTGGCAACATCCTGACGGTGACGTTCGAGGTGGTGGGGGCGGTCGTGCTCTTGTCGGGCCTGCTGGGCGTGCCCGCGGCCTATGCGCTGTCGCGGCGCGACTTTCCGGGCAAGAAGGCGGTGATGCTGCTGTTCCTGCTGCCGCTGCTGGTGCCGCCGATGACCATCGGCATTCCGCTGGCGACCGTGCTCTACCGCCTTGGCCTGGGCGGCACGATCTGGGGGGTGATCCTGGCCAATCTGGTGCCCTCGCTGCCCTTCGTGATCCTGATCACCATCCCCTTCATCGACCAGATCGACCAGCGGGTCGAACAGGCGGCACGGGTTTTCGGGGCCAACACGCTGCGGCTCTTTACCCATGTCCTCGTGCCGCTGCTGACGCCCGGGATCCTCGCCGCGCTGCTGCTGGTGCTGGTGCGCACCATCGCGATGTTCGAACTGACGTTCCTGACCTCGGGGCCGACCTCGCAGACGCTCGTGGTCGCGCTTTACTATGCGGTCTCGGCGGCCGGAGTGCGCGCGGGGCAGTCGGTCGATGCGATGGCGATGATCTACATGGTCACCACGCTTGTGTGGCTGGTGATTGCGCTGCGCTTCGTGAACCCCACCCAGATCGTCGGCCGTCAGGCCGCCGCCCGCGACTGAGACCAAGGAAGACCCATGGCCCTGCATCCCGACCGCCTGTTTCCAGCCGATCCCGTGACCCGCGCCATCGCGCGCCGTCTTTACGACGCGGTGAAGGGCCTGCCGATCATCAGCCCGCATGGCCACACCAACCCCGCCTGGTTTGCCGAGGACACGGCCTTCCCCGACCCCGCGCAACTGCTGATCGTGCCCGATCACTACATCTTCCGGATGCTGATGAGCCAGGGGATGCGGCTCGAGGATCTGGGCGTGCCGCGGCGCGATGGCGGGCCGGTGGAAACCGACGGCCGGGCAATCTGGCGCCGCTTTGCCGGGGCCTATCACCTGTTCCGCGGCACGCCCTCGCGGCTCTGGCTGGAACATACGCTGGAAACCCTGTTCGGGGTGACGGACCGGGTGTCGGCGGCCAATGCGGATACGATCTA
>DAIEJF010000092.1 GCA_027351005.1 Paracoccaceae bacterium
CAGCGGCGCGACGTTCGACCGGGTTGCGCTGTTCTACGGGGTAGAATTTACACGGCTCGCGCGGTTTGATAGGGTTACTTTCACCCAAGACGCCATGTTCGACAACGCCAACTTTGCTGGTGAAGCTCGGTTCGCCAACGCCACTTTCACGCAGAATGTTGGGTTCGGCGGCGCTACTTTTGTAGGACGCAGCTATTTCTCCGGGGTGCGGTTCCTTGGTAAATCTAACGGGAAGCAAAGTATTCCGAGCGTCGTGGATTTTGGCGATGCCGAGTTCAAGCGTCCGATGACATTCCGGGAGGCAGAGTTTCACCAGGCCTTTCCCGACTGGAGCGGGGCGATCCTGCATGAGCGGTTGGACTTCACCGCACAGATGACTGGGACAGTCGGCATAGAGAACGACAAGGGCATCAAGATCACCCGCCCCGCCCAATTCTGGCCCTCCGGCAAGCCTCCAAGCGAGACCTTCGCCAAAGACGCCCGCGAGTCCTGTGCGGCGATGCGGCATGCGGTGGCGAAGCAGGGGCGGCCGGAGGACGAGCATTTCTTTTATGAGCGCGAGATGTTCTATGCCGGGTTCTACGGATCGTGGGGCGAACGGCTGCTTTACCGCGCCTTCGGGGTGACCTCGGGCTATGGCGCCTCGATCCTGCGACCCGTCCTCTGCCTGCTCGGCACTCTCGTTGCCTTTGCGCTCATCTACCTTCCAGCCTTCACCTTTCAGGTGGTGCCCGGCACGGGGTGGACGGCGGCGGGGCTGTCCTTTGCAGACACCTTCGGGTTCCTCGGCCTGCAGAAGACCTACTTCGACTCCCGCTTCCTGATCGGCCTGCCAGGTTGGATGATCGTCCTTGGCGTCCTGCAGTCCGTGCTGGGCATCGTCTTTCTCTTTCTCCTTGGCCTCGGTCTGCGGACGCGGTTCCGCCTGCGCTGAGGCGGGATTCGCCTTGCAAGCACAGGGTCGTCCACATAGAAGGACGGCTGATTTGACGATGCCGCGGGCCCCACGGGGGGTTGGCGCCAGCACGAGGATAGATGGGATGCAGGTAACCGAGACCCTGAAGGACGGTCTGAAGCGCAGCTACACCATTACGGTGACAGCCGCCGAGCTTGACGCGAAGGTCGAGGAAAAGCTCGTCGAGGCGCAGCCCGAGGTCGAGATCAAGGGCTTCCGCAAGGGCAAGGTGCCGATGCCGATCCTGCGCAAGCAGTTCGGCCAGCGCCTGCTGGGCGATGCGATGCAGGATGCCATCGACGGCGCGATGAAGGGCCATTTCGAGGCCACCGGCGACCGTCCGGCGCTGCAGCCCGAGGTGAAGATGGTCAACGGCGACACCTGGGCCGAAGGTCAGGACGTGGTCGTGGAAATGACCTACGAAGCCCTGCCCGAGATCCCGGGCGTGGACTCGGCGGCCGTGGCGCTGGAGCGTCTGGTCGTGAAGGCCGATGACGCGGCGGTGGACGAGGCGCTGGCCGACCTCGCCAAGAGCGCGCAGGATTTCGAACCCCGCGCGGCGGGCGCCGCCTCGGAAAACGGTGACCAGGTGGTCATCGACTTCAAGGGGTCGGTCGATGGCGTGGAATTCGAGGGCGGCGCGGCGGAGGACTATCCGCTGGTGCTGGGCTCGGCCAGCTTCATCCCCGGCTTCGAGGAACAGCTGGTGGGCGCCAAGGCAGGCGATGCGGTCGAGGTGAAGGTGACCTTCCCGGCCGAATACGGCGCGGCCCATCTGGCGGGCAAGGACGCGGTCTTTGCCTGCACCGTGAAAGAGGTGAAGGCGCCCAAGGCCGCCGCGCTGGATGACGCGCTGGCGGTGAAGTTCGGCGCCGAGTCGCTGGCCGACCTGCGCAAGCAGGTGGCCGAGCGGCTGGAGGCCGAATACGCCGGGGCCGCCCGTGCGGTGCTCAAGCGCAAGCTGCTGGACCAGCTTGACGGCATGGTCAGCTTTGATCTGCCGCCGAGCCTGGTGGAAGCCGAGGCGCAGCAGATCGCGCACCAGCTTTGGCACGAAGAGCACCACGACCACCACGGCCACGACCATGGCGCCATCGAGGTGAGCGACGAGCACCGCACGCTTGCCACCCGCCGCGTGCGTCTGGGCCTTCTGCTGGCCGAGATGGGCCGCAATGCCTAGATCGAGGTGACCGATGCCGAGATGACGCAGGCCGTGCTGAACGCCGCGCGCCAGTATCCGGGGCAGGAACGCGCCTTCTTCGAATTCGTGCAGAAGAACGCCCAGATGCAGCAGCAACTGCGCGCGCCGATCTTCGAGGACAAGGTGGTGGACCACATCGTCTCGGGTGCCACGGTGACCGAAAAGGCCGTCTCGAAGGACGAGCTGAAGGCCGCGGTGGACGCGCTGGACGAGATCTGATCCGGCCCTGTGCCGCAGTGGAAGGGGTCGCCGCAGGGCGGCCCCTTTTCCGTTTCGGGGGGCGCGGGTGCGTCAGGCGGGAACGGCGCGCGGGCTGCGGCCCAGCACATAGAGCCCCGCGCCCACGATGACGGCGATGCCCGCCCAGCCCACCGTGTCGGGCAGATCGCCCCAGACCGCCCAGCCGTTCAGCACGCCCCAGATCATCGCCGAATATTCGAAGGGCGCGACCGCCGCGGCCTCGCCGATCCGGTAGGCCTGGGTCAGCAGCGTCAGCCCCGCCGCCGCGATCACCCCGCAGGCGGCCATCATCGCGGCATCGCGGGCGTCGGGCATGACCCAGGGCCGGGTCAGGAAATCGAGGCTGGGCGAGCCCCCGGCGCCGCCGTGGAACAGGATGGCCAGGATCAGCGCGCCCGCGAGGAAGACCGCATTGCCCCAGAAGGCCAGCGCGGGCGCGGTCTCGGTCTGACCCAGCCTGCGGGTGGTCACCATGCCCAGTGCATAGCAGAGCCCAGAGGCCACCGGCAGCAGCGCCGCGGGATCGAACAGGGCCGAGCCCGGCCGCACCATGATCAGCACCCCGGCAAAGCCCGCCAGCACCCCGTTGCGCCGCCGCGCGCCCACCGTTTCGCCCAGCAGCACCGCCGACAGGAGCGTGATGAAGAGCGGCGCCGAGAAATAGAGTGCGACCGCCGTAGCCATCGGGATGCCCGCCAGCCCGAGGTAATAGAACGTATAGGCGAAGAACAGGATCACCCCGCGGCCCAGCATCCGCAGAAGCCCCGGCGTCCACAGCGTCCGCAGCCCCCCGTCGCGGGCGCAGAGCACCAGCAGGATCGGCGCCGAGACCAGCGCGCGGATCGTCATCGCCTCGGACAGGGGGTATCCGCCCGAGATCAGCTTCAGGATCACGTCCTGCACCGAGAAGACGGCGATGCCGAGGCAGAGGTAGAGGATGCCGCGGCGGTTCGCGGGCAGGGCGGGGGATGTCATCGGGGCTCTCCGCCGCGGGCGCTTCCTCCGCGGTTCGGGCGAAAGCTAGCCGGGCGGGGCGGGCGGCGCTGTGCCGATCCCGACATCTGCGCAAAAAAGCGGCGCCGCGGCGGGTTGCCCTGCCGCGGCGCCGGACCGGGTTGCCCCGTGGATCACTCGTCCGAAGCGGCGGCGCCGACTTCGTCGAAGAGTTCGGCGATCTCGAACTCGGCCGCGGCTTCCGCCTCGGCGGCCAGGTCCTGGATCGACTTGCCCGAGGCCTGCAGATCGGCCTCTTCGGCCGAGCG
Source organism: Paracoccaceae bacterium (assembly GCA_027351005.1). Lineage (GTDB taxonomy): Bacteria > Pseudomonadota > Alphaproteobacteria > Rhodobacterales > Rhodobacteraceae > Solirhodobacter. Next base: position 3,659 of record DAIEJF010000092.1, read on the forward strand.
GGCGACGTTCAGCTTGATCGTGGCGCTGACTTCGGGGTGCAGCGTCACGGTCACGGCGTGAATGCCCAGATCCTTGATCGGCTTGTCGAGCGAGATCTGGCCGCGGTTCAGGGTGAAGCCGCCGGCGGTGGCCGCGTCGGCCGCGTCACGGGTGGTGACCGACCCGTAGAGCGCGCCCGAATCCGAGGCCGAACGAATCACCACGAAGATCTGACCGTCAAGCTTGGCGGCAGCGGCTTCGGCTTCCTTCTTGGTCTCGAGGTTGTGCGCCTCGAGCTGGGCCTTGCGGGCCTCGAAGGACTTGATGTTCGCGTCCGAGGCGCGCAGCGCCTTGCCTTGCGGCAGCAGGAAGTTGCGGGCGTAGCCGTCCTTGACGTTCACGACCTCGCCCATCTGGCCAAGCTTGGCCACGCGCTGGAGCAGGATGACTTGCATGGGGGTCTCTCCTTACTTCACGGCGTAGGGAAGAAGGGCGAGGAAGCGGGCGCGCTTGATCGCGCGGGCCAGCTCACGCTGCTTCTTGGCCGAGACGGCGGTGATGCGCGAGGGGACGATCTTGCCGCGCTCGGAAATGTAGCGCTGCAGCAGGCGAACGTCCTTGTAGTCGATCTTAGGCGCGTTGTCGCCAGAGAACGGGCAGACCTTGCGGCGGCGGAAAAACGGTTTGGTAGCCATGATTTACGGTCCTTTCCTCACACGCATCAACGACGGCGGTCGCCGCCGAAGCCGCCACGGTCGCCACCGCGGTCACCCCGGTCGCCGAACGACGGACGGTCGCCACGGTCGGGCCGGTGGCCGCGCTCGGGGCGGTCACCGCGATCAGAGCGTTCGTCGCGCTTCTGCATCTGGACCGAGGGGCCTTCCTCGTGGCCGTCGACCTTCACGGTCAGCACGCGCATCACGTCGTCATGCAGGCGGGCCAGGCGTTCCATTTCCAGAACCGCGGCCGCGGGGGCATCGGTCCGCAGGAAGGCGTAGTGGCCCTTGCGGTTCTTGTTGATCTTGTAGGCCATCGTCTTGACACCCCAGTATTCGGTGCCAACCACCTTGCCGCCGTTGTCGGCCAGCACGGCGGAGAAGTGTTCGATGAGACCTTCGGCCTGCGCGTTGGAAAGATCCTGACGCGCGATGAGGACATGCTCGTAAAGCGGCATGTAGGCTCCGTTCGCTTCGGGCGGCTTCATAGGGCGGGCCTGACCCTTCCGCGGCCCGTCCACGAGAGGCATCGCCGGTTCATGGGAATGCGGAAGGATGCGGGCTTATAGGAGAGCGGTGGCGGCGATGCAAGCGCGCTGTGCCGAGGGGGGCGGGCGTGCGGGCGGCAGAGGCGGGGGGCTTTGGGCCCCCCGCGCCCCCCGCAGGATATTTGGGGACCGAAAATGGGGGCGGGGTGGCCCCTGTCGGCGGGTCGGGTGCGGTCAGTCGGCCAGACGGGCGCGGTAGATGTCGCGCAGGCGGCTGAAATTGTCCCAGTGTGGGGCGGGCGTGAGGCCTGCGAGCCCCGCCGCCAGCAGGTCGAGATGGGCGTGCCAGCCCGCGCTGACGCCAAGCCGGGTGCCTGCGTCGGGGATGCGCCGATGGGTCAGGCGCAGGCGCACCTGATCGCCCTCGGGGGCGAGATCGAAGGTGACCTCGCCCACCCCCGGCCAATCGTAGGAGAGGTGGTGCGGCGGATCGGCCGCGATCACCCGGCCGGTCATGCTGTGTTCGGCGCCCATCCCCGCGGGGCGGGTGCCGGGCGGTGTGGTCAGGTCGTCATTGCGCCAGGTCAGCGCAACGGTGCCGCCCGGGGTCAGGTCCATCGGGCCCGCGGCCAGCCAGCGGCGGCGGTGGTCGCTGTCGGTCAGCCAGGTCCAGACCCGCTCGATCGGGCCGGGCAGCAGGCGTTCCATCGTCAGCGTGGCGGGTTCGGTCAGGGTGCCGTAGGGAGCGTCGGTCATGCGGGATCTCCGTCGGTGGGGGCTGCGGCGTCTGCGGCGCGCAGCAGGGTGTCCAGCGTGTCGAGGCTTTCGCCCCAGAAGCGCCGGTAGAAGGCCAGCCAGTCTGCGGCTGCCGCGAGGGGGGCGGCCTCGAGGTGGCACAGATGCGTGCGCCAGCGGATTTCCCGCCGGATCAGGCCCGCGCCTTCCAGCACCCGGATGTGGCGCGAGGCGGCGGCAAGCGACATGTCGAAGGGTGCGGCAAGGTCGGTGACGGACTTGGCGCCACCGGCGAGGCTGTGGAGCATGGCGCGCCGGGTCGGATCGCCGAGCGCGTGAAAGAGCGTGTCGAGGGGGAGGGTGTCTGATTCAACCATGATGTTGAATGTGCGCCCCGGCCGGCCCATCAGTCAACAGATTCGTTGAATGACATGTCGTGCGGGCGATTGCCTTCTGGGGTGGGGGCGCGCTATGCGGGGGAAAACGGAGGGA
>DAIEJF010000130.1 GCA_027351005.1 Paracoccaceae bacterium
GGCCTCGGGGCTGGTGGCGGTGGGGATCGTGCTGATCGCGCGCGCGCCGCGGGCAGGGTAGCGCGCGGACCCTGTGTTGTGGGGGGCAGTTTGGTCAGGCGCCCCGCATCCTCCCAGCCCGGGGAGCAGCGCGAAGCGCCCCAGGGCCAGCGCCCGACCGCCCCTCAGGGCGGGCGCTCCTTGGCGGACCCGCGCGGGCTCACCCGCGGGAGGAACCTCACCATAAAACGCAGACCGTCACCGTCGCAGCGCCCACCCGCGGTCGGGCGCTGGCTCTTTGGTGTGAGGAGACGGGCAGGCGGGTGCCATGCCCCCCGGGCCCGCTCAGCCCGCCAGGACCCGTTCCACCAGCCGGGCGAAGAAGCTGGCTCCGATGGGCGCGGCGGCGTCGTTGAAGTCGAAGCCGGTCTCGTGCACCATCGGGCCTTTGCCCTGGCCCAGGAACAGGAAGGCGCCCGGCCGCGCGCCCAGCATGGCGCCGAAATCCTCGCCGCCCATGTGGGGATGCGCCTCGATCTCGACCGCGCCGCTGACCTCGCGCGCCACCTCGACTGCAAGCGCCGTCTCGGCCGCGTGGTTCACCGTCGGGTCAAGGTCGATCGTGCCCCCCACCTCGACGCTGACGCCCATCGCGGCGGCCACGCCCTCGCAGACCTCGCGGATGCGCCGCCGCATCAGGTCGCGCGTCTCGACCGAGAAGCTGCGGATCGTCCCGCGCAGCCGCGCCTCTTTCGGGATCACGTTGAAGGCGGCGCCCGCCTCCAGCGCGCAGATCGACAGCACCGCCTGATCCTCGGCCGCGACATTGCGCCCGACGATGGTCTGAAGCGCGTTGCCCATCACCAGCAGCGCGGCCACCGGGTCGGCCGCCTTCTGCGGATAGGCCCCGTGCCCGCCCCGGCCGGTCACCCGCACGTCGAATTCCCCCACCGCCGCCATGAACGGCCCGGGCCGCGTGGTGAACACCCCCAGATCGTGCTGCGGCGAGGTGTGGATGCCCCAGACGGTCTGCACCCCGAACCGGTCCATCAGCCCGTCGGCCAGCATCGCCTTCGCGCCCTCGCCGGTTTCCTCGGCCGGCTGGAAGATCAGCACGACGGTGCCTGCGAAATTGCGCGTGGCCGCCAGGTATTTCGCGGCGCCCAGCAGCATCGTGGTATGCCCGTCATGGCCGCAGGCATGCATCCGCCCCGGATGGGTCGAGGCCCAGTCCGCCCCCGTCGCCTCGGGCATCGGCAGCGCATCCATGTCGGCCCGCAGCCCGATGGCGGGGCCTTCGCCCCGGCCGCGGATGATCCCCACCACGCCGGTGCGGCCCACGCCCTCGTGCACCTCGTCCACGCCCATCTCGCGCAGCCGCGCCGCGACGAAGGCCGCCGTCTCGGCGCAGTCCATCCCGATTTCCGGATGCTGGTGCAGATGACGGCGCCAGGCGGTCATCAGGGGCGCGCTGTCGGCGATGGAATTCAGGACGGGCATGGCGAAACCTCGGGGCAGGGACATCTTCGCCCCCGAAGGAACCCCGGATCGCCCGCGGGCGCAACCCCGCGGGCGTGCGCCCCACAGGCGCCGGACCTCAGGCACCGGACCTCAGCCGTCGGACCTCAGGCGATCCCCGTCAGGCGCGGGGTTGCAGCATCTCGACCAGCCGGGCGAAATAGCTGGCGCCGACCGGGGCGATGGCGTCGTTGAAATCATAGGCCGGGTCATGCACATGCGCCGTGTCGCCCTGGCCCAGGAACATGTAGGCGCCGGGCCGGGCCTCCAGCATGTAGGCGAAATCCTCGCCCGCCATGATGGGCCTGGCGTCGGGGTCCACCCGGTCCTCGCCCGCCACCGCGCGCGCCACCGCTACCGCCTTGGCCGTTTGCGCCGCATGGTTCACCGTCGGCGGATAATCCGCGCGGAAGTCGAGCGTGGCCGTCACCCCCATGGCCAGGCCGGTGCCCTCGCAGATCTCCTGCATCCGGCGGCGCACCATGTCCTGCACCTCGCGCCGGTAGCAGCGCACCGTGCCGCTGATCGTGGCCGAGGGCGGGATCACGTTATAGGCCGTGCCCGCATGGATCTGGGTGATCGAGACCACCAGGTTGTCCAGCGCATCGGTATTGCGCGCCAGGATCGTCTGGATCGCCTGACCCACCTGCAGCGCGGCGGCGATCGGGTCGCGCGCCACCTGCGGGCTGGCGCCGTGCCCGCCAAGGCCGGTGATCGTGATGTCGAATTCCGCCACCGAGGCCAGCAGCGGCCCCACCCGCGTGCGCATCTCGCCCACCGGCACGCCGGGCGAGTTGTGGATGCCGTAGACCTCGGCGATGTCGAAGCGGTCCATGATGCCGTCCTGCACCATCACCCGGCCGCCGCCCGCGCCCTCTTCGCCCGGCTGGAAGATCAGCGCCACGCGGCCCGAGAAGTTGCGCGTCTCGGCCAGATAGCGCGCCGCCCCCAGCAGCATCGCCGTATGCCCGTCATGGCCGCAGGCGTGCATCTTGCCCGGCACCTCGCTGGCATGGGGCAGGCCGGTCGTCTCGTGCATCGGCAGCGCGTCCATGTCGGCGCGCAGGCCGATCGTGGGCCCGGCCCCCTGGCCTGTGATGATGGCCACCACGCCCGATTGCGCAAACCCGGTGTGGATCTCGTCCACCCCGAAGTCGCGCAGCCGTGCGACCACGAAGGCCGCCGTCTCGTGACAGTCGAGCCCCAGTTCCGGCCGCCGGTGCAGCGCCTGCCGCCAGGCGGTCATGTCGGCGGAAAACTCTGCGATGCGGTTGACGACAGGCATGGTGGACTCCCCTCTGTGCATTCCCGATAAGATCATGGCCCGATAAGATCATGCCCCGACACGATCAGGCCCCGACACGATCAGACCGCCAGACTACACGGATTGCCCGCGATGCCCAGAGACACCGACGACCTGATCCACGACCCCGAAGGCGGCATGGCCCGCCTTGTGGCCATCATGGCCCGCCTGCGCGACCCGCAGACCGGCTGCCCCTGGGATGTGGAACAGACCTTCGCCACCATCGCCCCCTACACGATCGAAGAGGCCTACGAGGTCGCCGACGCGATCGAACGCGGCGCCTGGGGCGAGCTGAAGGGGGAACTGGGCGACCTGCTGTTCCAGTCGGTGTTTCACGCCCGGATGGCCGAAGAGGCGGGGCTGTTCAGCTTCGATGACGTGGTGCGCGCGATCTGCGACAAGATGGTGGCGCGCCATCCGCATGTCTTCGGCGCCGAAAGCCGCGACAAGTCGGCCGCCCAGCAGACGCTGGACTGGGAACGGATGAAGGCCGCCGAACGCGCGGCCCGCGCCGAAACCGGGGTGCTGGATGGCGTGGCGCCGGGGCTGCCCGCGCTTCTGCGGGCGATGAAGCTGCAGAACCGCGCGGCACGGGTGGGGTTCGACTGGCCCTCGACCGGCGAGGTGCTGGACAAGCTGGTGGAAGAGGCGCGCGAACTGGTCGAGGCCCGCGACCGCCTGACGCCTGCCGAACAGGCCGAGGAGATGGGCGACCTGCTGTTCGTCATGGCGAACCTGGCGCGGCACCTGAAGATCGACCCCGAAGCCGCCCTGCGCGCCGCCAACGCCAAATTCATCCGCCGCTTCCGCTTCATCGAGGCCGCCCTGGCCGGGCAGGGCCGCCGCCCCGAAGACAGCGACCTGGCCGAGATGGACGCGCTGTGGAACGCGGCGAAGCGGGCGGAGAAGCAAGCGTAATTCCGACACGCCCATTCTTTCTGGCGCAAATATCCCCGCCGGAGGCTCCGCCGCCTGCGCCCGGCGCGGCGCTTCAGGAGGATGTCGCCCCCCTCGACATTCCCCGCGCCATCCGCTTACCTCCCGCCTGACAGGAGGCCGCCATGACCGCACGCAAGATCATCATCGACACCGACCCGGGGCAGGACGACGCCGTGGCGATCCTTCTGGCCCTTGCCAGCCCCGAGGAGGTCGAGGTGCTGGGCATCACGGCGGTGGCGGGCAATGTGCCGCTGCCGCTCACCCAGAAGAACGCGCGGATCGTCTGCGAACTGGCGGGCAAGCCGGACACGCGGGTCTTTGCGGGCTGCGCGGCGCCCATCGCGCGCCCGCTTGTCACCGCAGAACATGTGCATGGCAAGACCGGGCTTGACGGCCCGCAGTTGCCCGACCCCACGATGCCGCTGCAAGACGGCCACGCGGTCGATTTCATCATCGAGACCTTGCGGGCCGAGCCTGCGGGCACGGTCACGCTCTGCCCGCTGGGGCCGCTGACCAACATCGCCGTGGCGCTGACCCGTGCCCCCGACATCGCCCCCCGCATCCGCGAGATCGTGCTGATGGGCGGCGCCTATTTCGAGGTGGGCAACATCACCCCCGCCGCCGAATTCAACATCTACGTCGACCCGGAAGCCGCGGATATCGTGTTCAGATCCGGCGTTCCGCTGGTGGTGATGCCGCTGGATGTCACCCACAAGGCGCTGACCACGCGGCCCCGGATCGAGGCGTTCCGTGCGCTTGGCACCGAACCGGGGCGGATGGTGGCGGAATGGACCGATTTCTTCGAGCGGTTCGACAAGGAGAAATACGGCTCGGAGGGCGCGCCGCTGCACGACCCCTGCGTGATCGCCTGGCTGATCCGCCCCGAGCTGTTCCAGGGCCGCCACATCAACGTGATGATCGAGACGAAGGGCGACTTCACCCTGGGCATGACGGTGGCCGACTGGTGGCGCGTGACCGACCGCGCGCCCAACGCGATGTTCATGCGCGAGATTGACGCCGACGGGTTCTATCGCCTGCTGACCGAGCGGATCGGGCGGCTGTGAAGGCGCGGGGGCGGGCGCGGGCGCGATTTTTCGCCGAAAGATCGTGCCGCGCCGCCCCGCGTGCCCTATCTAAGGGGCGGAGGTTCCGATGACGCTGACCATCCGTTTCGACAACCGCTATGCCCGGCTGCCCGACCGCTTCTTCGCCCGTCTCGCGCCCACCCCGGTCGCGGCTCCGCGGCTTCTGGCGCTGAACGAACCGCTGGCGCGCGCGCTGGGGCTGGACCCCGCGGCGCTGGCCGCGCCCGACGGGGTGGCGATGCTGGCGGGCAACGCGCTGCCCGCCGGGGCCGAGCCGCTGGCGCAGGCCTATGCGGGCCACCAGTTCGGCGGCTGGAACCCCCAGTTGGGCGACGGCCGCGCGATCCTTCTGGGCGAGGTTCTGGCCCCCGACGGGCGCCGCTTTGATCTGCAACTGAAGGGCGCGGGGCCCACGCCCTTCTCGCGCCGGGGCGATGGCCGGGCCTGGCTGGGCCCGGTGCTGCGGGAATACCTGGTCAGCGAGGCGATGGCCGCACTTGGCGTGCCCACCACCCGCGCGCTGGCCGCGGTCGCGACCGGCGAGGAGGTCTGGCGCGACACCGCGCTGCCCGGCGCGGTTCTGGCGCGCGTGGCCTCAAGCCATGTCCGTGTGGGCACCTTCCAGTTCTTCGCCGCCCGCGAGGATGCCGAGGCGCTGCGGCTGCTGACCGCCTTCGTGCTGGCCCGCCATTATCCCTGCGTCGAGGGGCCGCTTGGCCTGATCCGGGCGGCGGCCGAGGCGCAGGGGCGGCTGGTGGCGCGCTGGATGTCGCTGGGCTTCATCCACGGGGTGATGAACACCGACAACGCCCATGTGGGCGGCGAGACGATCGATTATGGCCCCTGCGCCTTCATGGACGATTACCACCCGGCGCGGGTGTTCTCCTCGATCGACCAGTTTGGCCGCTATGCCTACCAGAACCAGCCGCAGATCGCGGTCTGGAACGTGGCGCAGCTTGCCTCGGCGCTGCTGCCGATCCTCGATGGCCCGCGCGAGGCCGCGATCGAGGCCGCGACCGAGGCCGTCCATGCCTTCGCCCCCGCCTACGAGGCCGAATGGCTGGCGCGCTTCCGCGCCAAGCTGGGGCTGGCCACCGCCGAAGACGGCGACGGGGCGCTGGCGCAGGATCTGCTGTCGCGCATGGCCACGCTGGGGGCCGATTTCACCCGCACGTTCCGGGGGCTGGCGACCGGCGCCGCGCGGGCCGAATTCGCCGAGCCCGAGGCCTGGGACGGCTGGGCCGCGCTCTGGCAGGCGCGGCTGGCGCGCGAGGGGCGGGGCGTGGATCAGGCGCAGGCCGCCGCGGCGCGGGCCAATCCCGCGCTGATCCCGCGCAACCATCGGATCGAACAGGCGATCTCGGCCGCCGTCGCGGGTGACATGGCGCCCTTCCACCGGCTGGCGGCGGCGCTGGCCCGGCCCTTCGATCCGGCGCCTGCCGAGGCCGATCTGGCGCTGGCCCCCGCACCGGCCGAGGCGGTGCGGCGTACCTTCTGCGGCACATGACCCCGGCGCTGCCACAGCCCGATGCGGGGGCGTTGCGGGTCGCCTCGTGGAACATCCGCAAGTGCCTGGGCATCGACCGGCGTCGCGATCCCGACCGTACGCTCAGGGTGATCGCGGCCACCCAGGCGCATGTGGTCGTGCTTCAGGAAAGCGACCGCCGCCTGCCGCCGCGCCCGGCCGCGCTGCCCGCGCCGCTGATCGCGGCCAGCGCCTATCGCGCGCTGCCGCTGGGGCAAAGCGCGGTCAGCCTCGGCTGGCACGGCAACGCGATCCTCGTGCGCCCCGAAATCACCCTGACGGCGGTTCACCGGCTGGACCTTCCCTCGTTCGAGCCGCGCGGCGCGGTGGCGGCTGACCTTGAACGCGCGGGCGAGGCCTTCCGCATCGTGGGCGTGCACCTTGGCCTGCGCGGCGCCGACCGGCTGCGACAGCTTGGTCGGCTGGCCGACTGGATCGACCGGCAACCGCCGCTGCCCACGCTGATCCTGGGCGATTTCAACGAATGGTCGCCCGAGGCGCTCTTTCCGCCGCTGGCCCCGGGCTTTCGCGTGCTGGCGCCGGGGCCGAGCTACCACGCCCGGCTTCGGCTTGCCCCGCTGGACCGCATCGCGCTGTCGCCCGGCATCAGCGAGACGGCGCTTGGCCTGATGGACCAGGGCGAGGCCGCGCGCGCCTCGGACCACCTGCCGATCTGGGCCGACGTGCGGCTGGGGTAGGGCGCGCCCCCGGCCTCTGCCCCACCCCTTGCCGCCGGGCGCCGAAGCTGCCACTTCTGCCCGACCACCCTGGAAGGAGACCGCCCATGCCCGTCATCAACCGCATCGCCGACTTTGCCGAAGAGATGAAGGCCTGGCGGCGGCACCTTCACGCGCATCCCGAACTGACCTTCGATCTGCCCGAAACCGCCGCCTTCGTCGCCGCCCGCCTGCGCGACTTCGGGGTGGACGAGATCCACGAAGGCATCGCCCGGACGGGGATTGTCGCCATCATCAACGGCCGGGGCGAGGGGCCCACGATCGGCCTGCGCGCCGACATGGACGCGCTGCCGATCACCGAGATCACCGGCGCCCCCTACGCCTCGCAGAACCCCGGCAAGATGCATGCCTGCGGCCATGACGGGCACACCACCATGCTGCTCGGCGCCGCGAAATACCTGGCCGAGACGCGCAACTTCTCGGGCCGCGTGGCGCTGATCTTCCAGCCGGCCGAGGAAGACGGCGGCGGCGGCGAGGTGATGGTGCGCGAAGGGGTGATGGACCGCTTCGGCATCACCCAGGTCTATGGCATCCACAATGCCCCGAACCAGGCCTTCGGCAGCTTCAACACCACGCCGGGGCCCCTGATGGCGGCGGTCGATACCGCCTGGGTCTACCTGACGGGCAAGGGCGGCCACGGCGCCACCCCGCATGAATGCATCGACCCGTTGATCGCCGGGGTGGGCATGGTGCAGGCGCTTCAGACCATCGTCACCCGCAACGCTTATGCGCTGGACGAGGTGGTGATCTCGATCACCCAGTTCCACGCGGGCTCGGCCTCCAACATCATCCCCGAGGAAGCCTGGTTCTGCGCCACCATCCGCACCTTCAACCCCGACCTGCGCGCCCTGGTCAGAAAGCGCTTCCACGAGATCGTGGAAGGCCATGCCGCCGCCTACGGGGTGCAGGCGCGGCTTGAGTACGACTGGGGCTACCCCGCGACCGTGAACGACCCGGCCCGGACCGCCTTCGCCGCCGATGTCGCGCGCGAGGTCGCGGGCGCGGCCCTCGTCGATGCCGCCGCCGGGCGCGAGATGGGGGCCGAGGATTTCAGCTACATGCTGGAAGCCCGCCCCGGCGCCTATCTTTTCATGGGCACCGGCCCGGGCGCGGGGCTCCACCATCCGGCCTATGACTTCAACGACGAGGCCGCCCCTGTCGGCGCAAGCTTCCTTGCCCGGCTCGTGGAACGGGCGCAGCCGCTGGCCTGATCCCGGCGCGCGTGACTTTCCCGCCGCCGCCGCTACCTTTGGCAGAGAACCCCGGCCGCCTCCGGAGAGACCCGATGCGCACGATCCTCGTCCTCGCCCTCGTCCTGCTTGCCGCCGCGCAGGCCTGGGTGCGCCTCTCGCCCAACGATCCGGCCCGCTGGCAGGTCGATCCGGTCGCGGCGGGCCAGCCGGGCCTGCCCAACGGCTATCTGCTGCGCCCCACGGGCGGCGACGCGGCCGCCCCCGTCTATCCGCTCTCGCCCGCGGATCTCGCCCGCCGGATCGACGCGGTCGCCCGCGCCTGGCCGCGCACACGCCTTCTGGCGGGTGATCCGGCCACCGGCGAGATGACCTATGTCACCCGCAGCCTGCTCTGGGGGTTTCCCGATTTCACCAGCGTCAAGGTGCTGCCCGCCCCCGGTGGCGCCACCTTCGCGGCCTTCGCCCGCGCGCGCTTCGGGCGCTCTGATCTGGGCGTGAACCGCGCCCGGCTCGAGGCTTGGCTCAAGGCGCTTGGCTGACCCCATTTTCGGTCTGCAAATATCCTCGGGGGGTGTGGGGGGCAGACAGCCCCCCACCGCTGACGCCCCGGCCCGCACGCCGCGCCCTTGACCGGCCCGGCCCGGCATGCCACAGCCCCGCCATGGTTCCCATGGACAAGCTCGACCAGATCTGCCGCCGCTTCGAGTTTCTCGAAGCCAGGCTCGCCACCGGCGCCGCCCCGGCCGAGATCGCGGCGCTCAGCCGCGAATATTCCGACCTGAAGCCGGTCGTGGCCGAGATCGCCGCCTACCGCCGTGCGCTCGCCGATCTGGGCGAGGCCGAGGCGATGCTGTCCGACCCCGAGATGCGCGCTCTGGCCGAGGATGAACTGCCCCGCCTCAAGGCCCGCATCCCCGAGATGGAACAGGCCCTTCGCCTCGCCCTTCTGCCGAAGGACGCCGCCGACGCCCGCCCCGCCATCCTCGAGATCCGCCCCGGCACCGGCGGCGAAGAGGCGGCGCTGTTCGCGGGCAACCTGCTGCGGATGTACCAGCGCTATGCGGAAGGCCAGGGCTGGCGGTTCCAGATTCTGGAAGAGCAGGCCACCGAGCTTGGCGGCATCAAGGAAGTGGTGGCGCTGATCGAGGGCGAGGGGGTCTTTGCCCGGCTGAAATACGAATCTGGCGTCCACCGCGTGCAGCGGGTGCCGGAAACCGAAGCGGGCGGGCGCATCCATACCTCGGCCGCCACCGTCGCCGTCTTGCCCGAGGCGGAGGAGGTCGACATCGACATCCCCGCGGGCGACATCCGCATCGACACGATGCGCGCCAGCGGCGCGGGCGGCCAGCATGTGAACACGACCGACTCGGCCGTGCGCATCACCCACCTGCCCACCGGCATCGTCGTCACCTCCTCTGAAAAGTCGCAGCACCAGAACCGGGCCATCGCCATGCAGGTGCTGCGCGCCCGCCTCTACGATCTGGAACGCGGCCGCGCCGATGCCGAACGGGCGGCGGCCCGCAAGAGCCAGGTGGGCTCGGGCGACCGCAGCGAACGCATCCGCACCTACAACTTCCCCCAGGGCCGGATGACCGATCACCGGATCAACCTGACGCTCTACCGGCTCGACGCGATCATGGAAGGCGACCTGACCGAGGTGATCGAGGCGCTGGTGGCCGACGACCAGGCCAGGAAGCTGGCCGAGGCCGAGGCGTGAGCCCCGCGCCAACGGCGGCCGAGGCGCTGCGCGCGGCCATCCCCGTGCTTGCCGCCGCGGGCATCGAGGATGCGCCCCGCGATGCGCGCCTGCTTCTGGCCCATGCGATGGGCATCGCCCCCGACCGGCTGACCCTGCACCTGCCAGACCCGCTTGACCCCGCCGCCGCCGCGCGGCTGGCCGCGGCGCTTGCCGCGCGTGCTGCGCGCCAGCCGGTCGCCCAGATCACCGGGCGGCGGCTGTTCTGGGGCCGACCCTTTCAGGTCACGCGCGCGACGCTCGATCCCCGCCCCGAGACGGAAACGCTGGTGGCGGCCGCGCTCGAACAGCCCTTCGCCCGCGTGCTCGACCTTGGCACCGGCACCGGCTGCATCCTCGTCACGCTTCTGGCCGAACGGCCCGCCGCCACCGGCACGGGGCTTGATCTCTCGCCCGCCGCTTTGGCGGTGGCCAAGGCCAATGCCGCGGCGCTGGGGGTGGCCGACCGGGCGCGCTTCGCGCTCTCGGACTGGTTCGCCGCGGCAGAGGGGCGCCACGACCTGATCGTCGCAAACCCGCCCTACATCGCCGCGGCCGAGATGGCCGACCTCGCCCCCGAGGTGCGCGACTGGGAACCCCATCTTGCGCTGACCCCGGGCGGCGACGGGCTGGCCGCCTACCGCGCGATCGCGGCGGGGGCGGGGGCGCATCTGATGCCGGGCGGGCGGCTTCTTCTCGAAATCGGCCCGACCCAGGGCGCCGCGGTGGCGGGGCTTTTGCACGCGGCGGGGCTTGTCGATGTCGCAATCCGCAAAGACCTCGACGGGCGCGACCGCGTCCTGGCCGCGCGGGCACCCTGAGCGGCCGTCTGCGCGGCAAAATCGCCGCATCCGGTGCGGCGCGCTACAGAATCTTCTTGCCCTGACGGCGCCGGCATGCTTAGTCAGCGCAGGTTTGGGGCGCGGACGTGCAACATCGGTCCCCTGAACCCGAACGCCCGGATATGCTCTACGCCCCCTGATGCGACCGCCGCAACGCGCCGCCAGGGTTCGGGCAAAGCCCCATCACGGCCGGATAAAACGAAAACATGAGATCATCCAAATCCCGCTCGCGTTCCAAGCAGAACCGCCCGCGCACGCTCGGCAACATCGTCAATCGCGTCTTCGATTCCTCGGGCCCCGAGGGAAAGGTGCGTGGCACGCCGCAGAAGATCATCGAGAAATATCTCGTTCTGGCGCGCGATGCGCAGCTTGGAAATGACCGGGTCGCCTCGGAAAATTTCCTTCAGCACGCCGAACATTACATCCGCATGCTGGGCGAGGCGCAGCGCGAGATGACCCGCGAGCAGGAGGGGCGCGGCTTTGACGACCGCCGCGACCGCGACGACAGCTACGGCGAACCCGCACGCGGCGGCGACGTGATCGACCCGGGCGAAGGCCGCGGCGATCTGGTCGAAACCCCCGAACAGCGCCAGCACCCGCGCGAGATGCGCGAACAGCGCGACACCCGCGACCAGCGCGACAACCGCGAAGCGCGAGATACCCGCGACACCCGCGAAGCGCGAGAGCCGCGCGACACCCGCGACCGCCCGCAGGGCGAACGCAATGACCGCCCGCAGGGCGAACGCAATGACCGCCCGCAGGGCGAACGCAACGAGCGCCGCGACCAGCCCCGCCGCGACCGCGACACCCGTGAGCCGCGCGAGCCCCGCCCCGAGGCCGCGTCCCCGGTCGCCGCCGCCGCGGTGGCCCCGGTCGCGGCCGCCGCT